>JAHCLE010000014.1 GCA_026125445.1 Burkholderiales bacterium | reverse complement strand
TCGGGCGTGCCTTCGAGCCCCGGGATGCGCGCCTTCAGGAACGCGTCGACCTTCGCGCAATCGAGCTCCTCACCCTCGCGCACGCGTCCCGCGCGGTCGACGAGCGCCGAGGATTCCGTCATGGGGCCGGCGTGCCTTCGCGGCGGGCCTTCTGGCGCCGGAACTCCAGCTTCGCGATGAGCGCGCGGTGCACCTCGTCGGGGCCGTCGGCGATGCGCAGGATCCGCGCGTAGCCGTGCAGGGCCGCGAGCGGGAAGTCGTCCGAGACGCCCGCGCCGCCGTGCACCTGGATCGCGGCGTCGATCACCTTCTGCGCCATGTTGGGCGCCACGACCTTGATCTGCGAGATCTCGCTCATGGCCGCCTTCACGCCCACCGTGTCCATCATCCACGCGGCCTTGAGCGTGAGGAGCCGCGCCTGCTCGATCGCCATGCGCGCGTCGGCCACCGCGTCGGCGTTTCCGCCCAGCAGCGCGAGCGGCTTGCCGAAGGCGACGCGGCTTTCCGCCCGGGCGCACAGGAGCTCCAGCGCCCGCTCCGCCGCGCCGATCACGCGCATGCAGTGGTGGATGCGCCCCGGCCCCAGGCGCCCCTGCGCGATCTCGAAGCCGCGGCCGATGCCGGCGATCACGTTCTCCTTCGGCACCCTCACGTCCTTGAAGGTGATCTCGCCGTGGCCGAAGGGCTCGTCGTGGACGCCGAAGCACGGCACCATGCGCTCGATCGTGACGCCCGGCGCGTCCAGCGGCACGAGCACCATCGAGTGGCGCTGGTGCTTGTCCGCGGCGGGGTCCGAGAGCCCCATGAAGATCGCCACCTTGCAGTGGGGGTGCCCGAGCCCCGAGCTCCACCACTTGCGGCCGTTCACGACCACCTGGCCGCCCTCGAGGACCGCGGTGGCGCGCATGTTGGTCGCGTCGCTGGAGGCCACCTCCGGCTCCGTCATGCAGAAGGCGGAGCGGATCTCGCCCGCAAGCAGGGGCTTGAGCCACTTCTCGCGCTGCTCCTCCGAGCCGTAGAGGGCCAGCACCTCCATGTTGCCGGTGTCCGGGGCGTTGCAGTTGAACACCTCGGGCGCGATGAGCGAGTGCCCGGTGAGCTCCGCGAGCGGCGCGTAGTCGGCGTTCGAGAGCCCCGCCCCCAGGCCCGCGTGGGGCAGGAAGAGGTTCCAAAGGCCCTCGCGGCGCGCCCGCTCCTTGAGGGCCTCCATGATCTTCGGCTGCTTCCAGCGCCGCCAGTCGGCGCCGCCCACGAGCTCGTCGGCGTAGCCCGGCTCCGCGGGCAGGACGTGGTCGCGCATGAAGGCCTGCATGCGCGCGATGAGTTCCGCGGCCTTCGGGGAGGGGGAGAAGTCCATGGTCTGGAAAGGGGGCGGCTGGAATGGGGGCGCGCGCCTTCGGCGGCACCCCGCCAAGCATGGATTACCCGGAACGGGGAGTCCAGCCCGGCGCGCGCGATTGCCCGCCCTATAATCGGCGCCCATGCGCCATCGCCCTTCCGCCGGGAGACTTGCCGGGATCGTCCTCGCGGCCGCCGCGCTCGCCGCCGTCCCGGCCGGCGCGCAGCTTCCGGGCCTGGCGCCGTCGAAGCCGGCCTCGGCGATGGCGGCCGAGGCCCCCGCCCTGCGCTCGCACGAGGCGATCGCCCGCGACCACGCGGCGGCCAAGGCGGCGCTCGCCGGCTACGAGGCGGCGGGGGAAGCGCCCGCGGACGCGCCGCCGGGCACGCCGGCCCTCGAGATCACCTCGCGCCTGTCGCTCGCCCGGCAGATCGTGAGCGTGCTCCAGCAGCAGCTCGAGGCCCTCGCGCGCACCGACGAGTCGCGCAGCCGCCTGGCCGAGGTCGAGCGCCAGCAGGGGGATTGGCGCGGCTTCGACGCCCCGCCGCCGCACTCGGTGCTGCTGGTGGACGCGCTTCGCGACGAGGTCGAGAACTCGCAGGCGCAGGTCGCGCAGGCGCAGGCGCGGCGCGCCCTCTTCGCCCGCGTCGAATCGCAGCTCTCCGACCGGTTCCGGGAAAGCCAGGGGGCCGCGCGGCTCGCCGCCGAGGCGGCCGACCGCGCGCGCGGCACCCCGGGCGCGGCGGCGCTGGAATGGAAGCGCGGCCTGGCGGCGATGCAGGCGAGGCTCGACGGCGAGACGCAGGTGCTCCTGCAACTGGCGGCCCGGGCGGCGCAGGTCGAGGAGGCGGCGGCCGTCGCGGCGAACGGCTTCGCCCGGCGCAAGCTCGCCGATGCGGGCACGCAGCACGCGTTGCCTCCCGCCGAGCTGGAGAAGGTGCTCGCCCGGATCGAGTCCCGCCAACGGGCGGCCGAAAGGGATCTCGAGCGCGCCAGCCGCGAGTCTCTCGCCGCGATCGACGCCCGCGGCGCGGCCGAGCGGCGGCTGGCGGAAGCGCGCGCCGCCCCGCCCCGGCCCGGCGAGCCGGCGGAGGCGCGCGAGGCGCGGCTCGCGGAGCTCGAGCGCGAGGCGGCCGCGCGCCACGAGCTCGCGCTCAACGCCAGCGGGCGCATCGACCTGCTGCGCGAGCACCTCGTGCAGCTGGAAGGCGAGCGGGCCGTCTGGAAGGCGCGCGCCGCGGTCGTCGGCACGAACGACCCCGTGCGCGCCCGCGCCGCCTACGACCGGCTCACCACCTCGCTCGCCGGCCTTCGCTCCGCGCTCCAGTATCTGCGGCAGCGGGTCTCGGCCACGGAAGGGCGCATCCGCGAGGAGGAGGCGCAGCTCAGGACCGCCCTCGCCTCCGACTCCCCCGCGGCCCGGCGGCTCGTCGACGCGCTGCGGCAAAGGGAGGCGAGCCAGCGTCGCGCGGTCGAGCGCGGCGAGGAGCTCGAGCGGCTCCTGTCGCACTTCCGCGCCGACTTCGAGGAGCGGCGCGGAGCCTCGCTGGGCGAGCGCGCGCAGGACGCCGCCGCGGGCGCGTGGCTGGCGGCAAGGCGGGCGTGGAACCACGAGATCTTCACGCTCGAGGACACCTACGAGGCCGCGGACGGGCGGCGCGTGACCGTGTCGCGCAGCGTCACGGTGGGCAAGACCTTCGGCGCCGCCCTGATCGTCCTGCTGGGCTACTGGATCGCGAGGCTCTTCGCGCGCCGCGTCGAGCGGCTGGCGGTGGCGCGCGGGCGCGCCTCGCCCCAGACGGCGGCGCTCGTGCGCCAGTGGGTGCTCTTCGTCGTGACGGCCATCCTGGTGATCATTGCGCTCGTGGGCGCCAGCATCCCGCTCACGGCATTCGCCTTCCTCGGCGGCGCGCTCGCGATCGCCGCCGGCTTCGGGCTGCAGAACCTGCTCAAGAACCTCGTGTCGGGGATCATGCTGCTGGTCGAGCGGCCCCTGCGCCTGGGCGACCTGGTCGAGGTCGACGGCGTGCGCGGCCGCATCACCGAGATCGGCGTGCGCGCCTCGACGCTGCGGACCGCCGACGGGATCGAGTCGATCATCCCGAACAGCCGCTTCGTCGAGGGGAGCGTCACCAACTGGACCTTCACCAGCCCCACCACGCGCCAGTCGATCGCCGTGGGCGTCGCCTACGGGACCGACCTGCGGGCCGCGGCGGCGCTGTTGGCCGGCGTGCTCGACCGGCACGGGCTGGTCCTGAAGAGCCCGCAGCCGCAGGTCTACCTGGAGGAGTTCGCCGACAGCGCCGTCAACTTCGCGCTGACCTACTGGGTCGAGCTGGACCCGGACGCGGATCCGCGTCGCGTGAAGAGCGACCTGCTGCACATGATCGACCGGGCCTTCGCGGAGGCGGGAATCGCCTTCCCCTTCCCGCAGCGCGACGTCCACCTGGATGTCGCCGGCCCGGTGCCCGTTTCCGTCGTCCTCCCCGGCCCCGCCGTCCCCCCGGCGTGAGGAACCGACCCGGGCGGCGGATCTAGCCTCCGCGGGCTTCCGGCAGCATCCAGCCGCCGCCCAGGGCCCGGTACAGGTCCACCACGGCGGAAAGGTGCGCGCGCTTCGCGTCGGCCAGCCCCAGCTCCGCCGAGAAGAGGTTGCGCTCGGCGTCCAGCACGTCGAGGTAGTTCGAGTAGCCGTTGTCGTAGCGAAGCGTGGCCAGGTAGACTTGCCGGCGCAGCGCGTTCACCGCCTGGGAGCGCGCGGCCACGCGGTCGGCGGCCTGCTTCTGCGCCGTGATCGCGTTCCTCGCGTCGGCGAAGGCGCGGATCACGGTGTCGCGGTAGGCGGCGGCCGCGGCCCGTTCGTTGGCCGAGGCGAGGTCCACCTGCGCCGCCGTGAGCCCCGAGTTGAAGAGCGGCATCGCGAGCGAGCCGGCGAAGGACCACGCGCGCGCCGGCCCCTTGAAGAGGTCGGAGAAGGCGAGGCTCTCGCCGCCGTAGGCGCCGGTGAGGCTCACCACGGGGAACCAGGCCGTGCGCGCGGCCGCCACCCGCGCCTGCGTGGCGCGCAGGTTCTCCTCGGCCTCGCGGATGTCGGGGCGGCGAAGCAGCAGGTCCGAGGGCAGGCCCTCGGGCACGGCCGGTGGCACCGGGATCTGGAAGAGGTCCTTGCCGCGAGGCGCGCCCTGGGAGAAGAGCTCGTTGGGCGAGGCGCCCGTGAGCGCGGCGAGCGTTCCCTCCGTGCGCGCGATCCCGTCCTTGAGGTCGGGCACCTGGGCGCGCGCGTTGGCGAGCTCCGTCTCGGCCTGGCGCAGGTCCAGCTCGGAGGTGATGCCTCGGGTGAAGCGCATTTCCCGCAGGTCGTAGGACTTCTCGCGCGAGACCACCGTGCGCTGCGTGACCTCGAGCTGGGCATCCAGCGACCGCAGCTGGAAATAGGCCTGGGCCACCTGCGCGGAGAGCGCGAGCCAGACGGCGTCTCGCGCGTAGCCGGCCGCAAGCAGGTCCGCCTCCGAGGCCGCCACCTCGTTGCGGATGCGTCCCCAGAGGTCGATCTCCCAGGAGGCCTGCAGGCTCGCCCCGTACACGGTGAAGTTTCCGGTAGCGCCGGGATTGGTCTCGGTGGAGAGCTTCTGGCGCGAGGCGGCGGCCCCCGCCCCCACCGTCGGGAGCTGCTGCGAGCCCGCGATGCCGGCGCGGGCCTGCGCCGCGTCCACGCGCGCCACCGCCGATTCGAACGTGGGACTCGCGGCGAAGGCCGCGTCCACGAGGCGGTCGAGCGCCGGGTCGCCGAAGGTCTTCCACCAGTCCTTCGCGACCACGACCTGCTCGCCGGGCCGGGTCGCATCCGGGAGGTGCGTCGGCGGCAGCGTGTAGCTCGGCGCGCAGCCCGCGGCCGCGAGGGCCGCCACGACGAGGAGCCTACGCATGGGGCGCCTCCTTCGCGGCGTCCTTCTTGCCACCGGAGCCGATAATGAGCTTGAAGAAGAGCGGCACGAAGAAGATGGCGATGAAGGTGGCCGCGAGCATGCCGCCGATCACCGGCCAGCCCAGCGCGTGCCGGCTCGCCGCGCCCGCTCCCGAGGAGAGCACCAGCGGCACGCAGCCCAGGATGAAGGCGAGCGAGGTCATCACGATGGGCCGGAAGCGCTGGCGCGCGGACTCGATGGCCGCCTCCGCGGGCGCGAGCCCCTCCTCCATCTTGAGCACCGCGAACTCCACGATGAGGATCGCGTTCTTGGCCGCGAGGCCCACCAACGTCACCAGGCCCACCTGGAAGTAGACGTTGTTCGTGAGTCCCACGATCCACACGGTGAGGATGGCGCCGAAGAGCGCGAAGGGCACGGCGGTGATCACCGCGAAGGGCAGCGACCAGCGCTCGTACTGCGCCGCGAGGATGAGGAACACCATGAGGATGCCGAAACCGAAGGCCATCACGGCCGTGCCGCCGGCCTGCTTCTCCTGGAAGGCGCTGCCCGTCCACGCGAGCGTGTACTCGGGCGTGGTCGCCTCGGCCACGACCTCCTCGAGCGCGGCGATGACCTGGCCCGAGGAGACGCCGGGCGCCGGGTTCGCCAGGAGCTTGGCCGCCGGGAACACGTTGAAGCGCTCCACGAGCTCCGGCCCGGTCGTGGGCACCGCCTTCACCAGGACGTTGAGCGGGATCATGTCGCCCGCCTGCGAGCGCACGAAGACGTTGCGGATGTCCTCGGGCCGCGCGCGGTAGTCGCTCTCGCTCTGGATCTGCACCTTGTAGGTGCGGCCGAACTTGTTGAAGTCGTTCACGTAGAGCGAGCCGAAGGTCGCCTGCAGCGCGTCGAAGACGGAGTTGATGGGCACGCCGATGGCCTTCGCCTTGGCCCGGTCCACCTCGAGGAAGATCTGCGGCACCGTGGGCTTGAAGGTGGTCTGCACGGAGGCGAACTCGGGCCGCTTGCGCGCCGCCTCGATGACGGCCGCCACCTGCGCACCGAGCGCCTGCGAGCCGGCCCCGCTCCTGCTCTGCAGGTACGCCTCGACGCCCCCCGTGGTGGAAAGTCCCGTGATGGGCGGCGGGTTGAAGGCGACGATCACGCCCTCCTTCACCGCCGCGTTGGCCGCGAGCGCGCGCTTGGCGATCGAGAACGAGTCCTGCCCCTCGCCCTTGCGCTCGCTCCAGTCCTTGAGGGTGTGGAACACGGAGCCGGCGTTGGGACGCACGGAGCCCGACATCAGGTCGTAGCCGGGGATGGCGAGCACGAACTCGCTCTCCGGGAACTTCTGCAGCACGCCCTCGGCCGCCCGCATCGTCGCGTCCGCGCGGCTGAACGAGGCCGCGTCCGGCATGATGGCCGCTTCCATCACGTAGCCCTGGTCCTCCTCGGGCACGAGCGCGGAGGGCACGACCTTCAGCAGCCCGCCCATGGCGGCCATGAGCACGGCGAAGATCGCGAAGGCGAGCGCCGCGCGCTGGATGAGGAAGCGCACGCCCGCGGTGAAGCCGCCCGTGAGCCGGTCGAAGCCGCGGTTGAAGGCGCGGAAGAAGGCGTTGGGTTCGTGGTGGCCGGGCTTGAGGATGAGCGCGCACATGGCCGGCGTGAGCGTGAGCGCCACGATGCCCGAGAGCGTGACGGAGATGGCGATCGTCACCGCGAACTGCTTGTACATCTGGCCGGTGAAGCCGCCCATGAAGGCCACCGGGACGAACACGGCGCACAGCACCAGCACGATGGCCACGAGCGCCCCGGAGACCTCCTCCATCGCCTTGATGGAGGCCTCGCGCGGGCCGATCTTCTCCTCCTTCATGATGCGCTCGACGTTCTCCAGCACCACGATGGCGTCGTCCACGACGATGCCGATGGCGAGCACCATGCCGAAGAGGGTCAGCAGGTTGATGGAGAAGCCCAGGAGGTACATGCCGGCGAAGGTCCCCACCAGCGAGACCGGCACCGCGAGCGACGGGATGAGGGTCGCGCGGAAGTTCTGCAGGAAGAGGTAGACGACGAGGAAGACGAGGATCACCGCCTCGACCAGCGTGTGCACGACCTCCTCGATGGAGATGCGCACGAACTTCGTGGTGTCGTAGGGCACGGAATAGGTCATGCCCTCGGGGAAGCCCGCCTTCAGGCGGTCGAGCGTCGCGTACACCTGGTCGGCCACGGCGATGGCGTTGGCGCCGGGCTGCTGGTAGATCGCGATGAGGGTCGCCGGCCGGCCGTTCACGCGCGGCTCGATCGAGTAGTCGCGCGCGGCGATCTCGACCCGCGCCACGTCCTTCACCCGGATGCGCGAGCCGTCGGGGTTGGACCGGATGATGATCTCGGCGAACTCCTCGGGCTCCTCGAGGCGGCCCTTGGTGGTCACCGTGTAGGTGAAGTCCACGGGGTTCTTCAGGGGCTCGGCGCCGATCTGCCCGGCGGCGAACTGGGCGTTCTGCTCGCGGATGGCGCCCACCACGTCGCCGGGCGTGAGGCCCAGCTGCGCGAGGCGGTCGGGCCGCAGCCACACGCGCATCGCGTAGTCCTTGGCGCCCATGATGGAGGCCTCGCCCACGCCGGGGATGCGCTTCATCTCGTCTAGCACGTTCAGGTCCACGTAGTTGGACATGAACACCGGGTCGTGCGCGGGGTTGGTCGAGGTGACCGCGGCGAAGACCAGGATCGAGGTGGACTTCTTCTTCACCGTCACGCCCTGGCGCTTCACCTCCTCGGGCAGGATGGGCAGCGCCGCCTGCACGCGGTTGTTCACGTTGATCGTCGCCTGGTCGGGGTCGGTGCCGATGGCGAAGTAGACGTTCATGGACATCGTGCCGTCGGAGGAGGCGGCCGACTGCACGTAGATCATCCCTTCCACGCCGTTCACCTGCTGCTCGATGGGCGTGGCGACGGTCTGCGAGATCACGTCCGGCGAGGCGCCCGGGTAGCGCGCGGACACCGAGACCACGGGCGGCAGCAGGTTCGGGTACTGCTCGATCGACAGGACGCGGATGGAAGCCGCGCCGGCCAGCAGGATCACGATCGAGATGACGCTCGCGAAGATCGGCCGGTCGATGAAGATTCTCGAGAACATGGACGCCTTGCCCTACTTCTTCGCGCTCGCGGGCTTGGCCGCTTCCCGGGGCTGGGCCGGCCCCTTGCCGGGCGCCGCGCCTTCCGCGAGCGGCACGGGCTTCACCTCGGTGCCCGGCCTTGCCTTGAAGAGGCCGTCCACGATCACCCGGTCGCCGGGCCTCACACCGGCGTAGACCAGCACCTCCCCTCCGAGGCGCATGCCGAGGGTCACGGGGCGGGGCTCGACGACGTTCCTGTCGTTCACCACGAGCACCAGCCGCGTGGCCTGCTGCTGCGTGATGGCGCGCTCGGGCACGGCGAGCGCGTTGGTGAAGGTGCCCACGTCGATCGCGACGCGGACGAACTGTCCCGGCAGGATCTCGCCCTTCGGGTTGGGGAACTCCGCCCGCGCGCGGATGGTGCCGGTCTTGGGGTCCACGCGGCTGTCGGCGAAGTCGACGTAGCCGATGCCTGCGAAGTCCCGGCCGTCGGCGAGCTTGGCGCGCGCCTCGACCCGCTTGGTGGTCGGCGCGGCCATGCGCCCGGCCTTGATCGCGTCCTCGTAGGCCAGTTTCTCGGACTCCGAGTAGGAGAAGTTCACGTAGAGCGGGTCGAGCTGGGCGATCGTGGTGAGCAGGCTCGCGTCCCCCGAGGTGGCCACGAGGCTGCCCTCGCTCCTCGTCTCCTTGCTCGCGATGCCCGCGATGGGCGCCCTGACGAGCGTATACCCGAGGTTCAGCTCCGCTTCCTTCACCTTGGCGCCGGCGGCGTCGACGGCCGCGGCCGCCGACTCGAACGCAGAGCGCGCGTCGTCGTAGTCCTTGCGGCTCACCGCGTTCTCCTTGAAGAGCGGCTCGATGCGCTCGAGGTCGTTCTTCGCGCGCGCGACGGCCGCCTCCTGCTGCCGGAGCGCGCCCCTGGCCTGGTCCAGCGCCGCCTTGTAGGGCTCGGGATCGACCTGGAAGAGCGGGTCGCCCTCCTTTACTTCCTGTCCCTCGCGGTAGAGCCGCTTCAGGAGGATGCCCGACACGCGCGCGCGCACTTCGGTCTCGCGGAAGCCCGCCGCCTGGCCGACCTGCTCGTAGAAGTAGCGCAGGTTCTTCGCCTGCACCGTCACCACGGTCACTTCGGGAGGCGCGGCCTTCGGGGGCGGGGCCTTGTCGGTGCAGGCCGCGAGGGCCGCGACGGCGGCAATGAGGAGGGCGGCGCGGGAATCGATGCGCATGGGTACTCCGCGTGAAGGAGGGGCAGGCTGACGCGTGCCCCTTGAGTCGGGCCGGTCTTCGCGCGAATGCTAACAGAAGCGTCCCGGCGAAGCCCTGCCGGATGATGGGACTTTCGTCCCCCGATTACCCATTCCGGGTAGGCCGCCCGGGGGCGTTCAGCGCCGCCTCAGCAAGCCCCGGACGCGCTCCGCCAGCTCGACGAGGCCGGCCAGGGTCTCGCGGTCGAACTCCTTGAATTGCCGCCCGACCTTCCTCGTCACCGCGAGGCCGCCCGCCGCGTCGCGGGAGACGAGCCCCAGCTTCTCCAGCTTCGCCACCTTGCGGCGCACGGTCTCGCGCGGGATGCCGGATGCTTCCGCGATCGACAACATGTTGCAGCGGCGGATGCTCGCGGCGACCACCTCGTCGGTGGCGAGCGCGGCGGAATCCTTCCCGGATCGCGGAAGGAGCTCCTTCATGAAGTGCCGCACGTTGTGCTGGGCGATCTCGCCCAGCACGATCGCGGCCGTGACGTCGCCGCCGAACTCGGCGTGCAACCGGCGCAGGTAGGCGACCATGAACAGCCCCGTCTCGTATGTGAGCTGGGGGTAGTGCCGGTCCAACTGCTCCTGGTCGAGCCTCGCCATGGCGGCGGCGCGGGTCGCCCGGTGGCTCAGTTGGGCCGCTTCATGATCCGCGAGCGCAGGGTGTCGTACTCCGACTGCGTGATCGCCCCCTCGTTGAGGGCGCGCTGCAGGTCGGTGAGCTCCTGGCCCTTGGAGATCGAGGTCGATCCCTCGACGCGCACGTTGGTGTCGCCGCCGCAGCCGGCGAGGAGGACGAGGCCGGCGAGCGCCGCCGGGACGATGAGCATCTTCTTCATGTTCGGGTCTCCGGTCGGGTCACTCGACGCTGCGGATGAGCTGGGTCTTCTGCTGCTCGTACTCGCGCGGCGACAGGGCGCCGGAGTCGCGGGCCTTCTTGAGGTCGATGAGCTGCTGGCCGATGGACACGTTCACCGGCGCCCGCACCACCTCGGTGCTGCCGCAGGCGGCGAGTGTGGCGGCGAGGACGGCCGCGGCCACCCCGGTTGCGATTGCCTTCATTGCGCTCTCCTTCTTGCTTGTTGTCGTGGGTTGGGTTGCTGCCGGGACGAATTATAGGCAAAGGCGCCGCGGCCTTCAGCCGAGCCCCGCGTCGCGCCGGCAGCGCGCCCAGTCGAAGTGCGGCCCCGGATCGGTCTTGCGGCCGGGCGCGATGTCGGCATGCCCGGCGAGGTCGAGGCGGCCGTAGCGCCCGACGAGGGCCCGCGTGAGCTGCGCGAGCGAGTCGTACTGCGCGTCCGTGAAGGGCAGTTCGTCGGTGCCCTCCAGCTCGATGCCTATGGAGAAGTCGTTGCACCTCTCGCGCCCCTTCCAGCTCGACGCCCCGGCGTGCCAGGCGCGCAGCTCGCAGGGCACGTACTGGATCACCTCGCCGTCGCGGCGCACGAGGAAGTGGGCCGACACCCGCACGCCCGCCAGCCCCGCGAAGTAGGGATGCGCGCCCGGGTGCAGGCGGCCGAGGAAGAGGTCGGTGATCCACTCGCCTCCGAACTCCCCCGGCGGAAGCGAGATGGCGTGGATGACCAGCAGCTCCACGCGCGCGTCGGCGGGGCGCTCGTCGTGGTGGGGCGAGGGGATCCAGCGCGCGCCCGAGCACATCCCCGCGATGTCCACCAGGAAGCGCGGCGGCGGCTCCGGGCTGTCGATGTCCATGCCCGGCGCTCAGGGAAGCACGTGGTAGAAGATCGAGGTGCCGTGCCGCGCGCCGTCCGGCTCGATGGTGTAGCCGGGGATCTCGCCGGCGCGCGTGTAGCCCATGGACTCGTAGAGCCGCTCGCCGGCGTCGCCCGTGCGCGTGTCGAGGATGAGGAGCCTGCGCCCGCGGTAGCTCGCTTCCACGTGCGCGGCCGAGAGAAGCGCCCGGCCGAGGCCGTGGCCGCGGTGGGTGGTGCGCACCATGAGCTTGCGGACCTCGGCGCGGTGGTGGCCGTTCTGGCGGTCGGAGAGCGCGAGCTGGACGCTGCCCACCACCTCGCCCCCGTCCTCCGCGACGAGGAGCACGAGCCGCTCGTGCACCATGTCCTGCAGCACCTCGCGCCAGTAGAGCACGGCGTCGGCCTGCGACATCGGCATCCAGAACCCGAGGGAGGCGCCGGTGTTGACGGCGTCGGTCAGGAGGCTCGCGAGCCCCGGGAGGCACTCGGCGAACTGGTCCAGGTTCACGGGGCGGATGCGCGCGGTCATGGCGTTCGTCTCATTCGATGCCCAGGCGGTCCAGGCGGTAGCGCAGGCTGCGGAAGGTGATGCCCAGGAGCTTGGCGGCCGCCGTCTTGTTGAAGCGGGTGGCCTCGAGCGCCTTCATGATCGCCTCGCGCTCGACCTGGTCGAGGAAGTCGTGCAGCGGCAGCCCCCGGGTGCCGAGCGAGCCGTCGGCCGCCGCCGGCTTGTCGCGGCTCGTGGCCTGCGCGAGGTAGAGGTCGCCCTCGCGGATGGTGTTGTCGCTGCAAAGCGCCAGCGCGCGCTCCAGGATGTTCTCCAGCTCCCGCACGTTGCCGGGAAAGTCGTAGCGGCGAAGCGCGAGCAGCGCGTCCTCGGCCACCAGCGGCGGCTCGACGCCGTTCTGCCGCGCCAGCCGCTCGACCACTTGCGAGACCATGAGCGGCACGTCCTCCGGGATCTCGCGCAGGCTCGGCATCTTCATCTCGATCACGTTCAGGCGGTAGAAGAGGTCCTGGCGGAACTGGCCGGCCTCCACCTGCTCGGCGAGCGAGCGGTGCGTGGCGGAGATGATGCGCACGTCGATCGCCTCCTCGTCGGTGTCGCCGAGGCGGCGGAACTTCTTCTCCTGGATCACGCGCAGCAGTTTCACCTGCATGGCGAGCGGCAGGTCGCCCACCTCGTCGAGGAAGAGCGTGCCCTTCTGCGCGGCGTGCAGGTAGCCCTGGCGGTCGGCGTCCGCCCCCGTGAAGGCGCCCTTGCGGTAGCCGAAGAACTCGCTTTCCATCAGGTTCTCGGGGATCGCGCCGCAGTTCACCGCCACGAAGGGGCTGTCGGAGCGCGACGAGCCGGCGTGGATGAGGCGCGCGGCGACTTCCTTGCCGGTGCCCGACTCGCCGGTGATGTAGACGGGCGCCTGGGAGCGGGCCAGGCGCGCGATCATCTCGCGGGCGCGCTGGATGGGGGCCGACTCGCCGATGAGCCGGGGCACGCCGGGCTGCGCCGGCTCCCCGCCCGCCGCCCGGCGCGAGGCCGGCTGCCGCGGGAGCTTCAACGCGCTCATCACGAGCGGGCGCAGCTGGTCGAGCTTGATGGGCTTGGCGAGGTAGTCGAACGCCCCGGCCTTGAGTGCCGCCACCGCGTTCTCCGTGGAGCCGTAGGCCGTGATGACCGCCACGGGCGTGTTGCCGTAGTGCTCGGCGATGTGGCGCAGCACGTCCAGGCCCTCGCCGTCCGGAAGGCGCATGTCGGTGAGGGCGAGGTCGTAGGCGCGGTGCTCGAGGGCGGCCTTCGCCTCCGCCACGCTCGCCGCGCTGTCGGCGTCGATGCCCATGCGCGAGAGCGTGACCACGAGCAGCTCGCGGATGTCGGCCTCGTCGTCGACGATCAGGACGGCCTTGTGGCTCATCAGGTGCCTTTCAGGGTGACGCGGAAGCGCCCGCCGGGGCCGCCCTCGCGGTATTCGACGCGCGCGCCGTTGCCCTCGCAAAGCTCGCGCGCGATGTACAGGCCCAGACCCGTGCCCTGGGCCTCGGTGGTGAAGAAGGGCTCGAAGAGGTGCACCTGGGCGAGCGGCGAGACCCCGGGCCCGTCGTCGGCGACTTCCAGCGCGAGCATGCCGGGCGTGTCGGCCGGCGAGAGGCTCACGCGCAGAGACCCGCGCAGCTTGAGGCCGTGCCGCCAGGCGTTGCGCAGGAGGTTCCACAGCACCTGGTGCAGGTGCTGCCGGTCGAAGCGCATCCGCAGCGCCGTGCGCACGTCGAGCACCACGCCGTCGGGGGGCACCTTCTCGTTGGAGCAGAAATCGGCCACGAACTGCTCCAGGAAGGGGCGCGGCTCGATGTCCTCCGGGTCGGCGCGGTCGCGCCGGTTGAGGTAGAGCACCTCCTCCACGATGCGGTCCAGGCGGTGCACGTTGTCGCGGATGATGGCGAGCAGGCGCTCGTCGCCCGCCTGCGCGGGCTCGCTCTCCCCGAGGAGCTCGGCGGCGTGGTTGATGGACGAGAGCGGATTGCGGATCTCGTGCGCGATGGAGGCGGTCAGGCGCCCCAGGGCCACGAGCTTCAACTGCTGCGCCTGGGCGCGCAGGCGGCCCACGTCCTCCACGAAAACCACCGTGGGCGGGGTCTCCCCCCCGCCGATGGGAACGAAGCGCACCCCGAGCTCCGAGGAGGAGCGCGGCGTTCTCAGCGGCGCGTAGGTGACCTCCGGCCCGCGCCGCCACAGCTCCATGAGCTGGGCGATTTCCGGGGAGTACTCGGCGAGCAGCGGCCGGCGGCCGGCCGGCAGCGGCCCCAGGAGCTGCACCGCGCGCGGGTTGCTCTGCCGGATGGTGCCTTCCGGGTCCACCACGAGGAAGCCGTCCTGCATGTCGCGGATGACCAGCTCGTTGATCTGCGAGAGGTTGGCGAGGTCGATGGTGCGCTGCTCGGCGATCGTCTCGCTGGTGCGCGCGTAGCGGGCCAGCGTCCAGCCCAGGCCCGCCGTGGCGAAGAGCGCCATGCTGGTGAGCCCCGACTGCACGAAGTCGCTCGCCGGCGCGTCGAAGCGCCACATCTGGAACGCCTGCTCGACCAGGATCGCGAGGGCCGCGACCGCCGAGTGGAAGAACACGAGGCGGCCGCGCGTGATGAGGCCCGCGGCTGCGAGCGAGATGAGCAGCGACACGCCGATGCCGGAGCGGATGCCGCCGCTCGTGTGCATGAGGACGACGATGGCCAGCACGTCGACGAAGACCGCCGCCGTCACCTGCAGCGAGATCCGGGGTTCGCGAAGCAGCGCCGGCACCACCAGCAGCACGGAGGCCACGGCGTAGGTGACGAGCGTGGCGACCGCCAGCCCCGGCTGCAGCGTGCCGAGCTGGAAGAAGGCGTTGAGGAAGGCGTAGGCGCCCGAGAGCCCGAGCGCCAGCACGACGCGGTAGGCCGAGAAGACGACGAGCGTGCGCCAGGCCGTGTCGTCGCCCGCCGTGGTCATGGGCGTGCGCCCCCCGGCGCGGATGCGGTCGGCGAGGGCCCCGGGGGCGAGGGCGGCGGGCGTCATCTCGCGTGCCTGCAGGCCGACGGGTCGCGGCAGGTGACCTTGCCGCCCTCCTCCTTCGATTCGCTGCGGGGCATGTTCACGCCGCAGATCGAGCAGGCGACCATGTCCTCGGCGTCCCTCGCCTCCGAGGGCTTCGCCTCCCCCACCTGCGAGCGGAAGAAGCCCCGGAACACGAGGTAGATGACGAAGCCGATTGCCAGCAGGAGGAGGATTCGGGCCACGGTCCAGCGCTTTCGCCAGGGAATTCGCCCCTCCAGTTTAGCCTACGACCGCGCGAGCTCCACCTCGAAGAGCACGCCCCGGCCCTCCGGCAGGTTCACGGCGCGCGCGCTCCCGCCGTGGTGGACCGCGACCAGGCGCACGATCGCGAGCCCCAGGCCGAGGTGCCCGCCGCGGCCCTGGCCCTGGTCGCGCGCCGAAACCATGGCGTCGAAGAGCCGCGGAGCCACGCCGGGCGGGATGGGCGGGCCCTCGTTGGCCACGGAAAGGCGCGCCGTGCGCGGGTCGGCCGAGAGCGCGACGCGGATCGCGGTGCCCGGGGGCGCGAAGTCGAGGGCGTTCTCCACCAGCTTGTCGAGAAGCTGGGCGATGGCGTCGGGCACGCCCGACATCGGCACGGGGCCCGCGGGCAGGTCGGCGGCGAACTCGCGCCCCGGGTACGCACTTCGATAACCCTCGACGCAACCTCCCACGACAGCCGCGAGGTCGAAGCTCTCGCGCTCGGCGCTCTCCAGCATCTTCTCCAGGCGCGTGCCTTCCGAGAGCCGCGAGACGAGCCGCGAGAGCCGCTCCACGCCCTCGCCGGCGCGGTCGAGGTAGACCCCCGCCTCGCCCCCGGGGGACTGGCTGCGCAGGTTGTCGAGCGAGGAGCGCACCACCGCCACGGGCGTGCGCAGCTCGTGCGACAGGCGCGAGGCCATCTGCTCGAGATAGGCGTTGTAGTCGCGAAGGCGGCCCAGCACCCCGGCCATGGTGCGCTCGAGGTCGCCGATCTCGTCCTTCGCCCCGGAGACCGCGATCGAGCCGCGGATGCGCCCCTGGGCGTCGATGGCGGCCTCGGCCTGCGCGTGCAGGCGGCGGATGCGCGCCGCGAGGCGGCTCGCGAAGAGGAGCAGGATCGCGAAGGCGGCCACGCACACGGCGAGCGTGAGGGCGATGAGGTTCTCGAGGGCCGACTGGCGAAGCAGCAGGATCGGGGCCGTGGTCTCCTCCACCACCACGGCGCCCACGATGTCGTCGCCCACGAAGACCGGCTGCGCCGCGGAGACGATGGCCACCTCGCGGTCGCGCGTGCCTCGCCAGTAGGTCGAGGAGACGCCGATGAGGGCGCGGTCGATCTGGGCGCGCACGGGCTTGGACTCGTCCCCCGCGGGCACCTGCGGCGCGGAGACGACGAGGGAGACCAGGGGCTTGAGCCACGAGGCGATGGCCGCCTTCGGCGCCTCCCCGCGCGCCGGGGGCGGCTCGCGCAGGGACCCCGAGAGCCCGCGCACGCGCGAGCGCGTGTCCACCACCCACAGCCGCGAGGCCCGCCGTCCCATGATCTCGAGGAAGCGCTCGATCTCCTCCGAGGGCACGTAGGCGCGGCCCAGGCTCGCCGCGGCCACGGGATCGGCGGCCGCGAAGAGCCCCACGATGCGGCGGCGCTCCTCGTCCTCCGGATCGCCCGCGACGCCGCCGCCGGGCGGAAAGAGCGCGGGCCGGTCGGAAAGCGCGGAAGCCACCGCGCGCGCGGTCACCGCGATGTCCTGCTCCTGGGCGCCGCGGAGGAACGTCTCCATGCGGCTGATGAACTGCGCCGCGAGGACCGGGATCGCGAGCAGCACCAGCGAGACGAGGAAGAGCCGGAAGCGGATGCCGTGCACGAAGGCGGCGCCCATGGCCTGGCTCAGTCGAGCAGGAACGAGACCGTGAGCGAGCCGAAGCGGTGCGGCTCGGGCTGGCCCGCGAACTCGGCCGAATCCTGGGCGAGGCCCAGGGTGGCCGCCCCCCAGGCGCCCGACCAGGCCACGCCGGCCGCCAGGCGCGTGACGCGGCGCTCGGCGGCCACCTCGGCCTTCGGGTCGTCGTCGCGGCGCTCGAGCAGGCGGTTGCGGCCCACCGCGCGCAGGCTCGCGCCGGCGAAGAAAGTGAAGCCCCCGGCCGCGCGCGGAAGCGCTGGCGTCGCGGCGAAGCGAAGCAGCGGGTTCGCGGCCACGCCCGGCGCGTCGCCTCGCCACTCGATGCCGGCGTGGCCGAAGGCCACGAGCGTCCCCGCCGCGCCGCCGCCGTGCAGCACGATCGCGCCGGGAACGGCGTCCTGCGCGATGCGGTACGACCACGCGCCCACCACCTGGACGTCGGTGCGGTTGCCGACCTGCACGGACCAGTCGGTCTTCGGCGCGGGGACGAGGCGATGCACGAGTCGCTGCGCCTGCTCGCCGCGGGCCGCCGTTCCGCTCACGCCCGCGTCGATGCCCAGCGTGGCGAGCGTCTCTGCGGCAAGATCGTGGCGCGCCGCCGAGAAGAGCAGGCGGGCGGCGTTGGGCCGGTCGGGCACCTCGGGCGCGGCGTACGGGTCGCTCGTGTACACGTCCTGGATCATGCCGAGGTCGAGGCGCTGGGCGCGCGTCGCGGGCAGCCGCAGGAAGGAGGCGAGCGCCGATCCCGGGTCGAGGGCGGCGGAGCGGTAGAGCCGCACGCCGCTCGTGTACCAGCGGTCGGTGTGGAAGGCGACGTCGTTCTCGACCTCGAGGCGCCAGGCGACGGGCTGCGCGGCGCAGGCGAGAGGAACGAGGCCCGTTGCCGCCGCCAGGGCGAAGCGCCTCAAGGCCGCTCCGTCCAGCGGTAGCCCATGCCGTAGACCGTCTCGATCGCGTCGAAGGCGGGATCGACGGCCTGGAACTTCCTGCGGATGCGCTTCACGTGCGAGGTGATCGTCCCGTCGTCCACGACCATCTCGGCGTCGCGCATGAGCGTGTCGCGGTCCTTCACGTGGCCCGGGTGGCGGGCGAGCGAGCGCACCATCCAGAATTCGGTCACCGTGAGGTCGACGGGCGAGCCCCGCCACAGCGCCGTCATGCGCGCGGCATCGAGCTCCAGCGGCCCGCGCACGATGCGCTCTTCGTCCTTCGAGGGCTCGCGCGCGGCTTCCACCCGGCGGAAGAGCGCCGCGATGCGCGCGAGAAGGTGCGGAAGGCTCGCGTCCTTGGTGAGGTAGTCGTCGGCGCCCAGGCGCAGGCCCGACACGATGTCGATGTCCGAGTCGCGGGCCGACAGGAAGATGATGGGGAGCGTGGCCGACATCGCGCGCAGCTCGCGGCACAGCGCGAAGCCGCCGTCGATCTCGGCGCCCAGGCCGATGTCGATGATGGCGAGGTCCGGCAGGCGCGTGGCGAGCGAGCGCATCGCCTGCGGCCTGTCCGCGAAGGCCTGCACCTCGTAGCCCGCGCGCCCGAGGGCGTCGGCGTAGTTCTGGCGGATCGTGGCGTCGTCCTCGACGAGCGCGATGCGGCGTGGCATGCCCGGATTATAGGGGACGGGTCCGGGAAATCCGTGAGGATTCCGGGACCTGTCCCCTGCGATCCGCACGCGCCATTTTCTTGCCACCTTTGGTCCTCGCCTTGCCTCCCTCCGGGTAGGCGCATTGCTCGCCACCCGCGCGTAATGGCCCTGCCGAATGGGTCGGCGCTGAAAAAAAGGGGAAAGAACATGGCGGGCAAGGCGGGTGGGTACCGGGGCGGCATCGACGCGGCGGCGGTGGACTTCCTGCAGCTCCTGGGCAAGGCGATCCTCTCGGGCATCGCGGTGAGCCTCGCCCTGGCGCTCGTGGCGCTGGGGCTGGCGACCTCGGCGCAGGCGCAGACCCGGCCCGACGACGCGAAGACGGGCACCCTCCTCTTCCGCGTGGGCGACGGCGCGTACCTACCCGCCCCCAAGGTGGAGACCGAGGTCGCGATCCACGTGACCGGCATCGTCGCCCGCACGCGCGTGACCCAGACCTTCCACAACGCCGGAGCCGACGTCGTCGAGGGACTCTACGTCTTCCCGCTTCCCGAGAACGCCGCGGTGGACCGCCTGCGGCTTCGCATCGGAGAGCGCCTCATCGAGGGCCAGGTGCGCGAGAAGGAGGAGGCGCGTCGGGTCTACGCCCAGGCCCGCAGCGAAGGGAAGAAGGCCGCGCTCGTCGAGCAGCAGCGCCCCAACCTCTTCACCAACGCCGTGGCCAACGTCGGCCCCGGGGAGTTCGTGCGCGTGCTGATCGAGTACCAGCAGACGCTCTCGCTCGTGGACAACGAGTACCGCCTGCGCTTCCCGCTCGCCGTCACGCCG
Source organism: Burkholderiales bacterium (assembly GCA_026125445.1). Classification (GTDB taxonomy): domain Bacteria; phylum Pseudomonadota; class Gammaproteobacteria; order Burkholderiales; family Usitatibacteraceae; genus FEB-7. Next base: position 18,320 of record JAHCLE010000014.1, on the reverse strand, counting down.
CGCTACCACCCCGCCGGCGGCACGCTGCCCGAGGAGCCCAAGACCACGCAGTCCGTCGCGCAGATCCTCGAGGGCACGGCGACGGGCGATCTCCTGGCCGAAACCGTGCTGCACCCCGATTACGTCCCCGCGGGCGCGAACGGCGTGAACCCGGTGGCCATCGGCGTGGTGATCGACTTCGCCACGCCGCTCGCGAGCGTCACCAGCTCCTACCACGAGGCCTTCGTCGACAAGGACTCCGCCACGCGCACCGTCGTCTACCTGCAGAAGGAGCAGGAGGAGGCCGACCGCGACTTCGAGCTCGTGTGGTCCCCCCTCGCGGGCGCCGCGCCGCAGGCCGCCGTGTTCACCGAGTCGCGCAACGGGACCGACTACTCGCTGCTGATGGTGATGCCGCCGCAGCCCTCCGCCGCCGGCAAGGCCGCCGAGGCCGCGATCCCGCGCGAGACGGTGTTCGTGATCGACACCTCGGGATCGATGCAGGGCACCTCCATCCAGCAGGCGAAGCAGGCGCTCGCCACGGGGCTCTCCACCCTCGCGCCGCGCGACCGCTTCAACGTCGTCGAATTCAATTCCGCCACCCGCCCGATGTGGCCCGCGGCGATGCCGGCCACGGCCGACAACCTCCGCCACGCGCAGGCCTGGGTGTCGAAGCTGCGCGCCGACGGCGGCACCGAGATGGCGGGCGCGCTCGCCTTCGCGCTCGACGGCCGCGACACGCCCGGCTACCTGCGGCAGGTGATCTTCATGACCGACGGCGCGGTGGGCAACGAGGACCAGCTCTTCAAGCTCATCGCGCAGCGCCTGGGCGCCACGCGGCTCTTCACCGTGGGCATCGGCTCGGCGCCCAACAGCCACTTCATGACCAAGGCCGCCCAGTTCGGCCGCGGCACCTTCACCTACATCGGCGACCTGCGCGAGGTGCAGGAGAAGATGGCGGGGCTCTTCGCGCGCATCGAGTCGCCAGTGCTCAAGGACGTCTCCATCCGCTGGCCCGACGGCACGCCGGTGGAGACCTTCCCGCCGCGCGTTCCGGACCTCTACCTCGGCGAGCCCATTGTCGTGGCCGCCGCGCACGCGAGCGCCCGCGGGACGATCGTCGTCTCGGGACTTCGCGGCAACGAACCCTGGAGCGTGGCGCTCACGCCGTCGCCGAGCGGCGAAACGACCGGCGTGGGCGCCCTCTGGGCCAGGGCCAGGATCGCGAGCCTCATGGACGAGCTGCGCCTGGGCGCCGACGAGGCGGCGATCCGCCCGGCCGTCGTGAAGGTGGCCCTCGAGCACCACCTGGTCTCGCGCTACACGAGCCTCGTCGCGGTGGACGTCACGCCCACGGTGCCGGCCGGACAGGCGCGCACGGCGCTGGTGAAGGCCTCGGCGCCGCACGGCATGGTGGCGGGGCAGCTGCCGCAGACCGACACGGAATCGACGCTGCAGATCCTGCTCGGGCTCCTTGCGCTGGCAGCCGCCGGGATGGTCGTCCTCGTCGGACGATTCATCCCGGCAGGAGGGGCCGTCCGCGTGGAGGGCGCGCGATGAGCACCTTCTTCGTGAACGGGCCGTCGAGCTTCGCGTTGCGCGGCCGTGCGTACCCGGCCGAGGACCTCGAGCCCGCGGCCCCGAGAGCGGCGCGCCGCCGCGGACCGCTTGCCGCCCTGGTGCTGCTGCTTCTCGCCCTCGCCGCGTGGCAGTTCGGCGGCGCCGCCTGGATCCACGCCAAGGCAGCGCTCGCGCAGCGGCTCATCGCCTCGTCGTGGGAGGGCACGAAGAAGGATGGCGCGAGGCGCCCGTGGCCGTGGGCCGACACGCGGCCCCTCGCGCGCCTCACCGTCCCCTCGCGCGGCATCTCCCTCTACGTGCTGGAGGGCACCAGCGGGCGCTCCCTCGCCTTCGGCCCGGGCCACGTGGACGGCACCGCGCTTCCCGGCTCGTCCGGCAACAGCGTGATCGTGGCGCACAAGGACACGCACTTCGCGTTCCTGCGCAACCTGCGCGAGGACGAGGAGATCGACGTCGAGGATGCGCGCGGGCGTCTCACGCGCTACCGCGTGCGCGAGGTGGCGGTGGTGGACAAGGGCGCCACGCGGCTCCTCGACCCCGCCGACTCGCCGCAGCTCACGCTCATCACCTGCTGGCCCTTCGACGCCGTGCGCCCGGGCACCGCCCAGCGCTACGTGGTCATCGCCGACCGCGCCTGATGCTGCACTGCAACCCTATCGTCACGAACCCGGGGGTAGACTCGGGCGCCATGAACCTGTTCGACACTCCCGCGGGATTCGACGATCCCATCGGCATGTGGCTGGGCTGTCACCGTCGCATCGAGAAGCAGCTCTCCACCCTCGCGAAGCTTCCCGGCCACCTCGCCGACAAGGGCGTGGACGCCGAGGCGAGCAACGCGGCGCAGGCGATCCTGCGCTACTTCGAGAAGTCCGCCCCCCACCACCACGGCGACGAGGACCGCGACATCTTCCCGCTGCTGGAAAAGCGCATCACGGACCCACGCGATCTCGAGCGCTTCCGGGCGCTGCGCAAGCAGCTGGAAGCGGAGCACGAGCGCATGGCCGCGGTGTGGGCGCGATTGAGGAAGCCGCTGCAGGGCATCGCGGAGGGGCTTCCGAAGTCGCTCGACCCGGCCGAGGTGGCGGCCTTCCGCGAGATCTACGCCTCGCACATCCCCGCCGAGGACGGCTCCATTCCGGATCTCGCGCGCCGTTACTTCACGGCCGCGGACCTGGAGTCGCTCGGTCGCTCCATGGCCGATCGGCGCGGAGTCGAGTTTCCCGTCTGATTCCCCTCACCCCTCGCGTCCGTCGGAGCGCGGGGCGAGGTAGATGGGAACGAAGCGCGCGGCCCAGCCGGCCACGATGACGATCCACGCAGCCGCGGCGAGGCCGAGCAGGGCGGAGCGAAGACCCGGCGGCAGCGGCGCGAGATCCGCCACGGCGCGCGCGGCGCCCACGCCTATGAGCGCGAGGAAGCCGTACCAGGTGAGCGGATCGGCTTCGAGCGACCGTCCGGAGTGGCCCAGCGAGACGCGCGAGACCATCCCGAAGGTCATCGCCGCGAGGTAGCCCACCGCGAGCAGGTGCAGGGGCCCGCGTCCGAAGAGCCCGGGCTGCCCTGCCAGCGCCGCCAGGCTCGCGACGGCGGAGAACGCGAGCGCCACGGCCAGCACGGTGAGGGAGAGATGCAGCATGGCCAGCAGCCGCGCGCGGAAGCTCTGCGTGAGCCCCCACTTCCAGGCGAGCCAGCCGACCCAGGCCGCCATCGGCGCGTCGGCCACCCAGGTCCATTGCGCGAGCGACGCACTCTCGAGGGCGAGGTGCGCCGCGCACGCCGCGGCGAGGAACGGGAGCGAGAACGCCGGCCGGTACATCACGTAGCCCGAAAGCACGCGGCTGGAGAAGAACGGGATCATGCGGTGGTTCACGACCAGGAACACGGGCAGCAGGAAGAGCCACAGTCCCGCGTCGCGCGCGAGCCCCACCCGGCCGGCGTCGAGCTGCGCGACGGCGACGAGGAACGCGCCCGAGGCGATGGCGCCCAGGTACAGCAGGGCCACGATCGCCGCGCCCTGCGGGTCGCGCTTTCCGGCCGTGAACACGATGCGCGTGAGCGCGGCCGTGCCCGCGAGCCAGCCCGCGAGGTGCACGAGGCCGCCGGCCACCACGAGGCCGCGCGTGGAGGCGAGGCCCGCGTAGAGGACCAGCAGTCCCGCGATCATCGGCAGCGCGCCCGCGAGCCACTCCGCGCGCCGCGGCTTCACCCCGGTCCAGTTGGAAATGGCCGTGAAGCCGAAGCCGAAGATGAACCAGGGGAAGAGGCCGAAGACCATCAGCCAGGCGTGGCCCCAGGCCGGCGGCACCGACCAGGCGGGCACGGGCCACAGGCCGAGGCTGCGACCGGCGATGTCCCAGCCCATGAAGAGCATGGCCGCCACGAGCTGCAGCGCGCCGGGCAGGAAGTAGACGCGGTGCGGCGCGCAGGTCCACACCGCCCAGGTCGAACGGCGCCCGGCGGGGGAAGCTCCGCGCTGCGAAATCGGGATCATGGAACGCCCATTATGGGCGCGCCCGCCCCTCCCCGGCCTTGAACCGGTTCAAGGAAATGCCCCCAGGGGCTATCGGAAATAGACGATGCTGTCGGCCTCGGCCACCGCGTCCAGCACCGCCCCGTAGGGCTCGGCGCAGGGCGCGAGGCGAACCTCGGCGCCACCGGCCTGGAGCTCCTGCGCGAGCTCCGCGACGGAGGGCGGCGCCTCGGGGGCGTCGTGCAGGAGGAGGATCTTCTTCGGCATGGTCATATCACGTAGACGGCGTCGGCTTCGAGCATCTCGCCGGCGAGCCGGCTGCGGCCCGCGGCGTCCTCGGGCAGCTCCTCCAGCGGCACCTCGGCGAACTCGAGCAGCTCGCGCTGCTCGGCCACCGCCGGAGTGTCCTCGAGCGCGCCCACGACGGCCACGCGCACCGGGTCGCTCAGGAGCGTGAGCCCCGCGGCCACGCGCAGCGCCTCGGCCTTGTTGTGCCTGGCGACGACGAGCAGCTTCCTCATCGCGCCCCCGGCAGCACGAGCAGGCGGTCGCAGTCGCGCGCGAGTTCCGCGTTCTGGAACTGGGTGCCCATGTTCGCGCCCGCGGGGGCATCGCCCTGCCCGAAGTGCGACCAGCTGTGCTCGCACACGTCGAGGCGGAGGGCTCCCGAGCGCGCCAGCTCGCCCAGGCGCGGCGAGCGCGCGAGCTTCACCGCGGAGTCGGTGAGGAAGCACCGGCAGGACCAGCCGCGCGCGGCGGCGGCCGCCGCCAGGCCCTCGAGCTGCGGCCCCGCCGATTCGTGCGAGGCGACGATTCCGAGTCGCATGGTCGCGCGCGCCCGTCAGTGCTTGCGGATGGTCCAGCGCATCGTCTTGCCGGCGTCCTGCGCCTGCTCGAGGATGTCGTCGCCCTGGGAATCGCACATGGCGCTGATCGACTCGCCCGACGACGGGTTGTCGAAGAGCAGCTCCAGCGTCTCCCCGGACTGCAGCTTCTCCAGCGCCTTCTTGGTGTAGAGCTGCGGGTGCGGGCAGACGTAGCCCTGGACGTCCAGCTGGTACTTGCCTTCCGAGACCTTCTCGAACTTCATTGCCATGGAACTCTTGCCTCCGGTGATTGCGCGTTGCGGTTTGGGGGATCAGAACCCGAGCGGCGTTTCCTTCGCCATCTTGCGCTCGATCCACCAGTTGAAGAACTTGACGCCGCCGTAGCCGCCCGCGGTCATGCCCAGCGCGAAGAGCCAGCCCGAGGGATCGCCGTTGGTCACCGTCGCGAAGAACGCGCCGATGTTGCAGCCCATGCCGATGCGCGAGCCGATGCCCATGAGGATGCCGCCGCCGATGGCCCAGATCGCGATCTCGCGCGTGGGCATCTTGAGCTTGAACTCGTTGGCCAGCAGCGCCATCACCATCGAGCCGCCGATCACCGAGAAGCTCATCCACAGCACGGGATTGGCGAGCGGGCTGGGGATGCCGTTCTCCATCCCGAAGAAGATGTTGTCGCGAAGGTCCATGCCGAGCTGCGCGAGCACCCACGCCGCGCCCTGGGCCTCCTGCGTGGTCACGTAGAAGTAGCCGGGGTCGAACACCGTCTCCTGCAGGCTCAGCCCCTGGGTGTTGCCCATCGCCGTGAGGAGCTCGCCCGCGTTCGAGATGCCGAACTTCTGCTGCAGCGTCTGCATGACCCACATCTGCAGGCCCGCGGCCACGCCCAGCACGAGGCCGGCGATGGCCGTGCGCTTCGAAGCGGTGACCATGCTCCACCAGCCGGCGACCTCGCGGGCCATCCCGGGTGCGGCGTCCTTGTTCTTGCGCAGCCACCCCTTGCGGTACCAGCGCACGTAGATCACGGCGAGGATCACGATCGCGGGCAGGATCGCGTTCACGAGCGAGTTGCCGATGAAGGCCCTGGCCGCGGGGCTCGCGAGGCCGAGCGCGTCGCCGGCGGTGACCGACTTCAGGTCCCAGATGTAGCCCGCGAGGAACTGGTCGTACCAGCCCTTGGTGACGGTGAGCTCGGCCGGCATCGACTTGGCCGCCGCCGAGGCGGTCCAGGAGGCCGGCACCAGCGCGTCGAGGACGCCGCCCACGTCCACGAAGAGAGCCTGCGCGAAGCTGAGCGAGATCACCACGAGCAGCGCCGAGACGCTCCCCTCCCCCGTCTTGTAGAGCGAGCCCGTGGCGCAGCCGCCGGTGAACACCATGCCGAAGCCGAAGATCGCGCCGCCGACCACCGAGTAGAGCCCGATGGGGGAGGCGTGGAAGGTGCTCTTGCCGGCGACCGTGACGGCGGCCGAGACGAGGCTGAAGAGCACGACCGCGATCATGATCCCCACGGCCATGCGCGGCACGCCCACGGCGAAGAGGTCGCGGATGGCGGAAGCCATGCAGAAGCGCCCGTACTGCAGGCTCGCGCCGTAGATGAAGCCGAACCAGAGGTAGGCCGAGAAGTAGAGGTAGCGCGCATCCAGCGCGTACGTCCAGATCGACAGGAGGAGGAAAGCCCCCACCACCGCCGAAGCCCGCCAGGTGTTGGCCCGGCTCGTCGCCGCGCCCACGCCTTCCGTCGTGCAAACCACGCCATCCGTCATTTCAGCCTTCCTCCGTCGTCCGCGCCGAGCTTGCGCGCGTAGATCTTCCAGGTGCCTTCCAGGTGCAGCGTGCCCAGGTGCACGCAGCCGTGCCCCGCGAGCATGAACGGGATCGTCTCCACCGAGCTCAGGTTGTCGGAGACGATCTCGACGACCGACCCCGGCGGCGCGGCGTCGAGCGCGCGCTTGGTCACGAGGTTGGTCCTGAGACAGTTCTCGCCCGTGAGGTCCACGCTCGCGTCGGCGAGCATCGCGCCGTGGCCCGGCACCTCCACGGCCCTCGCCTCCCCCGTGGCCACGCCGGGGCCGGCCCGGCGAAGCGCGGGGAACATCCAGGCGATGGGGTCGAGAAACCGGTACACGGACTTGCGGGACCTCGTGGGTTCGTTGGCCGTGAAGATAGCAAGTAGCGTGCCGGTCGCGTTTCGCGCGCCTCGCGCCTGCGCAGGCCCTGCCCGGGCCCCGCCACGCCACCGTGCATGTCGCAATCGCGGCATGCCACGCTGCCACGGGATTGGATTATGCAATCGGGGGGCGCGCGCTTCCGTTCCGCCATCGCCCGCCTTGCAAATTGAATCGCGGCGCGCGCGCCCGGTGGAATGTGCAACGCCCGGCGCCGCCGGTTCGCGGCCAAATCGTTGTTTTTTAGGGCCGAAGGATTCCGGCATGCAATGTGCTAAAGACGGCATCCGGACGGGTGCGACCCGACATCGGCAATGGCCAACGCGAAGGAGGAGAAGAACATGAGCACGCAACAACTGGGCGCGGACCAGGGGGAGAACCTGAAGCGGCGCGCGGCGCTGGCCGTGGCGGCCTGCTTCGTGCTGGCCTCCTGCGGCGGCGGCGGGCGCGAGGACACGTCCTCGGGCAACGTCGTGAAGATCGTGGTGAACACGCCGCAGACCATCGCGCAGGCGTCCGCCGACAACTACGACGACAACGTGAACGGCCTGGTCACGGCGGCCACCCTCAAGCGCTGGATGTCCAACTGGACCGCCAACCGGCCCGCGGGCATCACCGGCAAGCTCGTCATCTTCCAGGCCACGGTCGGGCCGACCGGCGCCGAGTACATCAAGCCCAACGGCACGACCGTCTTCACCTACCTCTCGCCCTCCTCCGAGTGGATCCAGACGCGCAAGAACGGCGTGATCGAGACCCAGAGCATGGTGCTCGACGGGCCGTCGATCGATGCCCTGCTCAAGAAGTACAACGTCGACCCGGTGAACGACATGATCGTCTGCGCCCAGGGCACCGGCAGCACGGGCAACGCCATGGCGCAGGGGCGCTGCTGGTACGCGCTTCGCTACTGGGGCGTGGACAAGAAGAACGTGGCCGTGCTCAACGGCGGCAACCAGTGGATCAACGGCAACGGGCTCGTCGCCGCCGACTTCGCCGCCACCGCCAGCACCGCGCCCGGCACCGGCACGGCGAGCGTCAAGGACATCCCCGTGGACAACACGGCGCTGCAGGCGACCTTCGAGGACCTGCTTGCGGTGCTGCCCGCCACGGACGCCAACAAGAAGGACGACGGCGTCCTCATCTGGGACGCGCGCAGCCTCGGCCAGTACAGCGCCGGCGAGCGCCTGGAAAGCGGCGATTCCGGCTTCGTCGCCTGCGGCGCGGCCAGCTGCGCCCCGCCCGCCAGCTACAACTACATGAGCTCGTTCCAGAACGGCGGCTCGCGCCAGGGCCATCCCCGCGGCACCCTGCAGCTGCAGTTCACGAACCTGCTCGACTCCGCCAAGGGCTTCGCCTACCGGCCGAAGGCGGAACTGCAGAACTTCCTGATGGGGGGCGCCAACGCGGCGGGCACGGCGTTCGTGGACGCCACCTACCAGGCCGTGGGTTCGGGCAACGCCTACCAGGCCGGCGACGTGATCTACAACTACTGCGAGACCACCTTCCGCGCGATGATCACCGGCTTCGCCTCCGCGGGAATCCTCGGGGTGCCGGTGCGCTTCTACGACGGCGCCATGGTGGAGTGGAACTCGCTGTCCTACATCCAGGACCAGACGGGCAAGTACATCCTGCCGGCCGACTCGCCGTGGCGCACCGACGTGAAGAGCTTCTTCCGCCCGGCCACCAGCGCCTCGAGCGTGGCCACGCGCAACGTCGTCAACCCGTACGCCTTGCACGCCAACACGATCATCCTCGAGGACCAGGCCTACAAGCGCGGCATCAATCCCAACGAGAGCGTCGGCAGCGGCGGCGGCGGAGGAAACCCCTGCGGCTGATCGTTCGCCGAGCCGGCGGGGCGGCCCTGGTCGCCCTCGCCGGCCTCGCCCTGTGGGCCGGCTGGCGCCACCTGTCCGAGCGGCGCGCCGACGAAGCGATCGAGGCCTTCCTCGCCCGCCACTGGGCGCAGCCTCTCGCCCCCCAGGGCGATCCCCCCGCAACCTTCACGCCGGCGGAAGCGGCCCTCGGTCCCGAGGGCTGCGGCGCCTGCCACCCCGCGCAGCTCGCCGACTGGAAGACGAGCCTGCACTCGCGGGCCATCGGGCCCGGCATCCTCTGGCAATTGCGCACGATGCAGCAGCACCAGGGCAACGATTGCCTGCGCTGCCACGCGCCGCTCGCGGAGCAGAAGGCCCTCATGGCCCTGGAACGCGGCTGGCCCAACGCGCCGGCCTCGCCGCCGCCGTCGTGGGTCCCGCCGGAGCTGCACCGGCAGGGCCTGGTCTGCGCGGCCTGCCACGTGCGCCGGCATGAGCGCTTCGGCCCGAAGGCGCGCGCCGCGCCGCCCGAAGGCACCCGGCTGCCCCACGGCGGTTTCACGGAGGAGGCGGCGTTCTCCGACAGCCGCTTCTGCTCGCCCTGCCACCAGTTCGCGCCCGACGGGCGCCAGGTGAACGGCAAGCTCCTCGAGAACACCTACGCGGAATGGCGCGCGAGCCGGCATGCCCGCGAGGGCCGCCAGTGCCAGGGCTGCCACATGCCGGGCCGGCGCCACCTCTGGCGCGGCATCCACGACCGCGACATGGTGCGCACCGCCCTGCACCGCGAGCTCTCCGTCACGCGCGTCGACGCGGGGCGCATCCGCGTCACCGCCGTGCTCGCCAACCGCGACGCGGGCCACTACCTTCCCACCTACGTCGTGCCCAAGCTCTTCGTGAACCTGGTCCTGCGCGGCCCCGGCACCCGCATGCTCGTCGGCCAGCACGTGGTGGGACGCACCCTCGACGTGGGTCTCGAGCGCGAGATGGCCGACACCCGGCTCGCCCCCGACGCACGGAAGGAGATTTCCTTCGAGATCGCCGCCGGGCCGGGCAAGTGGGAGGCGATCCTCGCCACGGAAGTCGCGCCCGGGGAGCACTACGAGCGCATGTTCGCCGACATGCGCCAGCGCAATCCCGGTCTCGACGAGGCTACGCGGGCGCTTCTCGACGAGGCGCTCGCGAAGGCGGTAGGCGCCCGCTACCACCTGGAGGAGGTGCGCGTCGCGGTCCCCGAGTCGCCGGGTGCCGCCTCGCGTGCGGTTGCAAATTGAAAGGCCCCACGGCGGGCAAGGGGTAATGCAATGCCTCCGACGAAGGGCTCGCTCCTAACTCCCTGTTTTTTCAGTCGCCGCGACGGTGGCACGCAATCTGCTGGATGCCGCCATCGAGTCCTGTCACCGGGAGCAACCATGCACCTTCGTCGTTGGCTGGTCGTCGCGATGCTCGCCGTGCCGTGCGCGCAGGCGCAGGTCCCGGCGACGAACACGACGGCGGGAGCCCCCGTGAAGGAGGCTGCGGCCGAAGCCCCGGCGAAGGACGGGGCGGCGGAAGCCCAGGCGCCGAAGCGGCGCCTCAAGTTCAAGGGCGAGAGGCCCACCTGCACCTGCGCCAGCGCGCTGGGCGAGGACGACATCCAGGCTGCCGAGGGGAAATCGGCCGCGCAAACCCAGAGGAGGAGCGAGAAATGAAGCAGAAGAAGTCGATCGTGGACAGGCTGCGCGCGGCGGCGCGCTCCATCGCGCGCACCGCCGCGGGAACGGCGGCCGTCGTGGCCGTGGCGCTCGCCTGGTCCCTCGCGGGCTCCACGCCCGAGCGCGCCGACGGCTCCGTCGCGGCGGGCCCGAAGCCCGGGGGCTGGGGCGCCGAGGCCATCGCCGAGGTGCGCGACATCCTGCGCCAGACCTCGCCCATCGCCGAGGCCAACGCCTGCGGCATGGGCGCCTCGTCCTGCTTCAAGTGCCACAACGGCACGCGCGCGGCCGCCCCGAGCGAGCAGAAGTGGCACACCGACCACAAGAGCGTCGACAACTCCTGCGTGGGATGCCACAAGGGCAATCCCCGCCTCATCAAGAAGGAGCTGGCGCACGCCGAGATGATGAAGGACCCGCGTTCCAAGCCCGCCGAGATGTGCGCGAGCTGCCACAAGACGGGCAATCCCGCGGACCTCGTGAAGGCCTACAACAAGAAGTGATCCCAAGGAGGGGAATCCCATGAAGCTCGCGAGAAGCAGCACGATGCGCAGGACCACGACGAAGCGACTGGCGGGCGCGTGCGCGCTCGCGTTCCTTGCCTGGGCGGGAAGCGCCTCGGCGGGGCCCACGATCGCCTTCGGCAAGGAGGGCAACCTCACCTTCAACTACTCGCTGCAGGCCTGGGGCCAGGCGCGCGACTTCAGCTCCCCCACGGACAGCGGCAAGTCCACGGACTTCTTCCTGCGCCGCAACCGCCTCACCTTCTCGGGCCAGTTCAACGACCTGGTGGGCTTCTACGCCAACCTCGACGCGCCTTCCGACAGCAAGTACGGCGAGGACGACAAGAGCATCTTCTTCCGCGACTCCTACGTGACTTTCGACGTGAGCGACGGCATGCGCTTCATGGTCGGGCGCTTCAAGAACGCCTTCACGCGCGAGAACCTCGAGGCCTGCTTCGACCCGCTGACCATGGACCGGGCCGAGGTCCTGGCCTACACGCCGTGGGGCGGCAGCCGCGACACCGGCGCCGCGGTGTGGGGCAACCTCGCCGACGGCAAGTTCCAGTACAAGTTCATGGTCGCCGACGGCCGCGAGGGCGACGCGGTGGCGAAGGACTCGCCGCGCCTGACGGGCCGCGTCCACCTGACGCTCCTCGACCCCGAGTACGAGTACGGCTACCGCGGCACCTACCTGGGCACGCGCAACGTCTTCACCATCGGCGCCTCCTACGACTACCAGAAGGACGTCGCCTACGGCGACTACATCGGCAAGACGGACCCGAAGAACTACAAGGCGTGGACGGCCGACGTGTTCTGGGAGCAGCCGACCTCGTCGGGCACGTTCACCGCCTCCGCGGCCGTGATGCGCTACGACACCGGCAACGTGCACTGGGGCCTGTCGCCCGACCCGAATCTTCCGGCGACGACGGACCTCGAGGGCTGGTACGTGAAGGCGGGCTACCTCTTCCCGCAGAAGATCGGCCCGGGGCGCCTGCAGCTCTTCGGCCGCCACGAGGTCTCCGACTACAACCTGCCGACGGGTTACCGCGACCAGAAGTGGGACGGCATCGGCTTCCACTACCTCCTCAACGGCCAGCTGCTCAAGCTGAGCTTCGAGGCGGCCAAGGTGAAGTTCGACGTGCAGAACCCCACCGACGCCTCGCAGCGCGACTACAACCAGTACACGTTCGGCCTGCAGTTCATCTTCTGACGCTCCGCGCGGGCTGACCGGGATCAACCGTCCCGGTCGGCCCCGTGGCATCATCGATTCCCCAACGCGCCGCACGCAGGCGCGATCCCGGAGGAACGATTGGGCAGCGTCGACATCGCGGCGGGTTCCCGCGACAGGACATCGGATGCGCAGGGCGGCGGCACGGGTCGCGGCTCGTTCGCGCTCGCGCTCGCCGCGCTGGCGATCCTCGCCGCGCTCGCGTGGCTGGCGCCCTCGGGAGTGGCCGCCTGGGCCGCGACCGCCCTGGCACTCGCGGCGGGCCTGGGCCTCTACGGCTACTGGCGCGGGCTCTCGGCGGTGCACGGCGCGCTGCAGCGCGCCAACGTCGGCGAGCTAGAGCCCGTGGAGCTCCCCGGCTCGGCCCGCGCCCTGGTCGGTCCGCTGGCCGCCGAATACAACGCGCTCGCCCGCAACCTGGGCTCGCTCTTCGGCGAGATGGAGCAGGCGCAGCTCGCGATCATCGCGGAGAGGAACCGCCACGAGGCGATCCTGCAGGGGCTGCCCGGCGCGCTCCTCGTGGTCGACGGCGACTTCCGCGTGACGCTCTCGAACCGCCAGGCCGAGTCGCTCTTCGGCCTGCCGGCGCAGTCGCTCTCCGGCGCCAACGTCTTCGACCTCCTGCTTCCCGACGAGGCGGGCCGGGAGCTCCTGCGCGAGGCCTTCCTCTACGAGCAGCAGGTGAGCAACAAGGTGCTCGCCCTGCGCCTGGGCGAGGAGGTGCGCCAGGTGTCGCTCAACCTCACCTTCTTCGGCAAGTCCCCGCGCGCCGCCCAGGCGAGCGCGGCCATCATCCTGCAGGACATCACCGACTGGAAGAAGCTCGAGGACCTGGCGCGGCAGACGGAGAAGCTGGTGGCCATGGGGCAGCTGGCCGCCGGCGTGGCGCACGAGCTCAACACGCCGCTGGGCACGATCCTAGGCTACGCCCAGCTCCTCAACGAGGGCAAGGCGGACGAGGCGAGGCGTGCCGAGTACGCGCGAGTCATCCACGGCGAGACCAAGCGCTGCGCGCGCATCATCGACAACCTGCTGGCCTACGCGCGGCGCGACGCCTGCCCGACGGAGACCTGCGAGATCAACGGCCTCATCCGGGAAGCGGTCGAGGCGGTGACCAACTGCCAGGGCCGGCGCGAGTGCGTGGCCATCGAGGCCGACGTCCAGGGCGAGGTCACGGTGCGCGGCGGCGGCGGGCAGCTCGACATCGTCCTCGTGAACCTGCTGGTGAACGCGGTCCAGGCGGCCGCGGGGGGCCCCGAGCCGCGGGTGCGCATCGGGTGCCGCGTCGAGGGCGGCCAGGCCGTGGTGAGCGTCACGGACAACGGGCCCGGGGTCGCGCCCGCGGACCGGCCCCGCCTCTTCGAGCCCTTCTTCACCACCAAGGGGGAGTCGTCGGGGACGGGCCTGGGGCTGCCCATCAGCCAGTCGATCGTCACCCGCATCGGCGGCAGCATCCACTGCGATCCCGACCACGAGGGCGGCGCGCGCTTCGTCGTGACGCTGCCGCTCGTCGCGTAGGCCCATGGAGACGGCGGCAGGCTCCCCGGAGGTCGTGGCGCAGGATGCGTCGCGGCCGACGCTGCTCGTCGTCGAGGACGACGCCGCCATGCGGCGCATGATCGAGGAGGTGCTCTCCGGCGCCCCGGCCGAGGTGGTGGCGGTCGAGAGCTCGCAGGCCGCCCTCGACTACCTCGAGGGACACGACGTGGCGGTGGTGGTCACGGATCTTCGCATGCCGCGCGTGGGCGGCCTCGAGGTGCTGCGCTTCGCCAGGCGCCGCAGTTCCCTGACCCAGGTGATCCTCCTCACCGGGCACGCCACCGTGGAGTCCGCCGTCGACGCGCTCAAGAACGGCGCCTACGACTACCTGAAGAAGCCCTTCGAGCCCGACGACCTGCGCCGCATCGCGGGCCACGCGCTCGAGTACTGGCAGCTCAACCGCGAGAACCTGCGCCTTCGCGAGGCCAACCGCGCCTGGGCCGGATCCGAGGGCCTGGTGGGCAAGAACCCCGCCATCGAGCAGGTGCGCCGCACGGTGCGCGCGGCAGCGGGCTACGACTGCTGCGTGCTCGTCACGGGGGAATCGGGCACGGGCAAGGAGGTCGTCGCGCACCTGATCCACGCCGCGAGCGCGCGCCGGGAGGGGCGCTTCGTCCCGCTCAACTGCGCCGCCATCCCCGAGAACATCATCGAGAGCGAGCTCTTCGGCTACCAGCGCGGCGCCTTCACCGGCGCCGACCGCGCCAAGGCGGGCCTCTTCGAGACGGCCGACCGCGGCACGCTCTTCCTCGACGAGATCAACAACGCCTCGCCCGCCTTCCAGGCGAAGCTGCTGCGCGTGCTTCAGGACGGGACCTTCTACCGCATGGGCGACACCGAGCCGCGGCGCGCGGACGTGCGCCTCATCGCCGCGACCAACCGGCCGCTGCCCGCGCTCGTCGAGAGCGGCGCCTTCCGCATGGACCTCTACTACCGCCTGCGCATCGTGGAGATCGTGATGCCGCCGCTGCGCGACCGGCGAAGCGACATCCCGCTGCTCGCCAACTACTTCCTGGGCCGGCACACGGCGCGCCTGGGCAAGCCCGTCAAGGGAATCACGACGCGCGCGCTCGGCGCCCTCATGCGCCACGACTGGCCGGGCAACGCGCGCGAGCTGGAGAACGCCATCCAGTCGATGATCATCCTCACCGAGACCGACATGCTGGACGTGGACTGCCTTCCGCCGGGGCTGGCCGCCGAGCAGCCCGTGCCTGGGCGCGCCATGGAGATGATCGAGCCGCAGAGCCTGGAGGAGATCGAGGCCTACTTCATCGCCAAGACGCTGCGCGAGACGCAGGGCAACCGGGCGACGGCCGCCGAGATCCTGGGCATCGACAAGTCCACGCTGTGGCGGAAGATCAAGCGTTACGGCCTCGAGTGAGGCCGCGGGAAAGGTGGTCGGGGTGAGAGGATTCGAACCTCCGGCCTCTACGTCCCGAACGTAGCGCTCTACCAGGCTAAGCTACACCCCGAGGCCGAAACGGGCGCTTGGCGCGCCCGTCGGAATTGCGGTGGACCTAGTACTTCCGCTCCACCGAAAAGTGCGCCAATTGTAGCAGACTGTCCTTGAACGCGGAACCCGCGAGGGGCCCCAGCCGCGAGGTGGCGATGGCCGCCTCCCGGCGCGCGCAGTCGCGCGCGTAGTCCAGCGCCCCGGTGCGGTTGATGGCCTCGACCACCGCCCCCAGGTCGGCCTTGCCGCCCTCCTCGATGGCGCGGCGCACCAGCGCCTTCTCGGCGGGGCTGCCCACCTGCATGGCGCGGATGAGCGGCAGCGTGGGCTTGCCCTCGGCGAGGTCGTCGCCCAGGTTCTTGCCCGTCTCGGCCAGGTCGCCGGAGTAGTCCAGGACGTCGTCGATCACCTGGAAGGCGGTGCCCAGGTGCATGCCGAATTCCGCCAGCGACTTCTCGACGCCGGCGGGAGCGTCGCCGAGGATCGCGCCCACCTGGGTGGCGGCCTCGAAGAGCTTGGCGGTCTTGTAGCGGATGACGCGCAGGTAGCTTTCCTCGTCGGTGTCCGGGTCGTTCACGTTGAGGAGCTGCAGCACCTCCCCTTCGGCGATCACGTTGGTCGCGTCCGAGAGCACCTGCATCACCCGCAGGTTGCCCAGGGCCACCATCATCTGGAAGGCGCGCGAATAGAGGAAGTCGCCCACCAGCACCGAGGCGGCGTTGCCGAACTCGGCGTTGGCCGTGCGCCGGCCGCGGCGCAGGCTGGATTCGTCCACCACGTCGTCGTGCAGGAGGGTGGCCGTGTGGATGAACTCGATGACGGTCGCGAGCTCGTGGCGGGCGGGACCGGTGGCGCCCACGGCGTTGGCGGCGAGGAGCAGCAGGGCGGGACGCAGGCGCTTGCCGCCGGCCTCGATGATGTAGTCGGCGATGGTCCGGACGAGGACCACCTCGGAGTCGATGCTGCGGCGGATGACCTCGTCGACGGCCTTCAGGTCGTCGGCGATGGGGGCCCGGATCGATTCGAGGCTCACGGGCATGTGGGACTGGTTCAAGGCGCTTTTCCGGGGGCGGCCGGACCCGGAGGGGCCCGAACACAAGTCTTTGACGTTGCTTGGGATTTCGCGTATTATAGCGGGTTCGCGGTGCAAAAGGCCGTGAATTATCAAACTAAAACGGGAGTTCCAGGCATGTACGCAGTGATCAAGGCCGGCGGCAAGCAATACCGCGTTGCCCCGGGAGAAAACATCAAGATCGAGCAGGTGCAGGCCGACGTCGGCGCCACCATCGTGCTCGACCAGGTGCTGATGGTGGCGGATGGCGAGGCCGTGAAGGTCGGCACGCCCACGCTCGCCGGCGCGAAGGTTTCCGCAACCGTGGTCGCCCACGGCCGGGGCCCGAAGGTGCGCATCTTCAAGATGCGCCGCCGCAAGCACTACATGAAGACGCAGGGCCACCGGCAGAACTACACGGAAATCCGTGTGGACGCCATCAACCAGTAACGGGTAGCGAACATGGCACACAAGAAAGCAGGCGGCTCTTCCCGCAACGGCCGCGATTCCGAGAGCAAGCGCCTGGGCGTCAAGGCCTACGGCGGCGAGCTCGTGAACGCGGGCTCCATCATCGTCCGCCAGCGCGGCACGCAGTTCCACCCGGGCCAGCACGTGGGCATCGGCAAGGACCACACCCTCTTCGCGATGGTGACCGGCAAGGTGAAGTTCGCCCCGCACGGCCCCAAGCAGAAGAACACCGTGAGCATCGAGCCGGCGCAAGCCTAAAGGCTCCTTTCTCCCGGAAAGAGCCCCGTCTTCGCACGGGGCTTTTTCGTTTCCGGGACCGGCGGATCACATGCCCGACATCGCCCTCTTCCTCGTCGCCAGCGCGCTGCTCACGATCGCGCCCGGGCCGGACATCGTCTACGTGCTCACGCGCGGCGTGAGCCAGGGACGAAGGGCGGGCATCGCGGCGGCACTCGGGTTCGCCACGGGGTGCCTCTTCCACACGGCGCTGGCCGCCCTCGGCGTGGCCGCCCTCATCCGCTCCTCCGAGCTCGCCTTCAACGCGGTGCGCTGGGCGGGCGCGGCCTACCTCGTGTGGATCGGCATCCAGGCGCTTCGCCACCGGGCCTCGTTCTCGCTCGCCGGGGGCGGGGATGCGAAGGCGCTCGCGGCGATATACCGGCAGAGCGTGATCGGCAACGCCCTGAACCCGAAGGTGACGCTCTTCTTCCTTTCGTTCCTGCCGCAGTTCGTGGACCCGGCCGCGGGCGGCCTCGCCTGGCAGATGGCGCTGCTGGGACTCGTGTTCATGGCGCAGACGGTGGTGATCTTCGGCGCCGTGGCCCTCTTCTCGGGCTGGATCGGCGAGCGGCTGCGCGCCCACCCCGCCATCGGCAAGCGCCTGAACGTCTTCGCGGGCCTCACCTTCATCGCGCTGGGCATCCGGGTCGCGATGCCGGACGTGGGCCGGCCATGAAGTTCTTCGACGAGGCCCGCATCGAGGTCATCGCCGGCGACGGCGGGGACGGCTCCGCGCACTTCCGGCGCGAGAAGTTCGTGCCGCGCGGCGGCCCCGACGGCGGCGACGGCGGGCGCGGCGGCTCCATCGTCGCGGTGGCCGACTTCAACCTCAACACGCTCATCGACTACCGTTACACGCGCATCTTCCGCGCGAAGCACGGCGAGCCGGGGCGCGGGCGCGACTGCAACGGCCACGGCGCCGAGGACGTGATCCTGCGCGTGCCGGTGGGAACGGTGATCCGCGACGCCGACACCGGCGAGACGATCGCCGACCTCGCGAAAGCCGGCGACCAGGCCGTTCTCGCCAAGGGCGGCAAGGGCGGGCTCGGGAACCTCAACTTCAAGTCGAGCACCAACCGCGCCCCGAAGCAGTTCACGCCCGGCGAGAAGGGCGAGCGGCGCAACCTCGAGATGGAGCTGCGCGTGCTGGCCGACGTGGGACTGGCGGGCATGCCCAACGCCGGCAAGTCGACCTTCGTGCGCGCGGTCTCCGCGGCGCGGCCCAAGGTCGCCGACTACCCGTTCACGACGCTCAACCCCAGCCTCGGCGTCGTT
>JAHCLE010000139.1 GCA_026125445.1 Burkholderiales bacterium | reverse complement strand
CTCCGAAGGCAGGGGTCGCACGTTCGAATCGTGTCGGGCGCGCCAACCGATTCCCCTCCCCGTCGTCAGGCCGCGCGAGCTCCCGGCACCGCCTTGAGCTTGGGCCGGACCTGCGACTGGAACTCCGGCACCCAGCGCTTGAGGTCGCGGCGCACGTCGGTGTCCGTGGCGATGCGATCCTGCGTGAGCCACGCCACGAGCTCGTCGAGCCATTCGCGCGGCTGCGCGTCGCGCGCCTTGGCCACGCGCAGCTTCGGGTGCGGCGTCGGGCGCGTGTGCTCGTCGTCGGCCAGCAGCTCCTCGAAGAGCTTCTCTCCCGGCCGCAGCCCCGTGTAGACGATCTTGATCTCGTCCTCGGAAAGCTCCGACAGGCGGATCATGTCGCGCGCGAGGTCGACGATCTTCACCGGCTCGCCCATGTCCATGACGAAGATCTCGCCGCCCAGCCCCATGCAGCCCGCCTGCAGCACGAGCTGCGCCGCCTCGGGGATGGACATGAAGTAGCGCACCATCTCCGGGTGCGTCACGGTGACCGGGCCGCCGCGGTGGATCTGCTCCTCGAAGCGCGGGATGACGCTGCCGGCGCTTCCCAGGACGTTGCCGAAGCGGACCATCTCGAAGCGCGTGGCGGTGCCGGCCTGCAGGGCCTGGCAGACCATCTCCGCCAGGCGCTTGGTGGCCCCCATCACGTTGGTGGGGTTCACGGCCTTGTCCGTGGAGATGAAGACGAACTTGCGCACGCCGTAGTCGATCGCGGCGCGCGCCACGACGTAGGTGCCGTAGACGTTGTTCTGCACGGCCTCCCAGGAATTGAGCTCCTCCATCAGCGGCACGTGCTTGTAGGCCGCGGCGTGGAACACGATCGAGGGCGAGTACTGGTGCATCACCTGCGCCACGCGCAGCGCGTTCTTCACGTCGCCCACCACGCTCGCCACCGGCATCTCGGGATAGCCCTCGCGCAACTCGTTGTCGACGCGGTACATCCCGTACTCGTTCTGCTCGAAGAGCACGAGCATCGAGGGCTGGAAATGGGCGATCTGCCGGCAGAGCTCCGAGCCGATCGAGCCACCGGCCCCCGTCACCATCACGACCTTGCCCGTCAGGAGGTCGTGCAACCCCGCGTCGTCGAGGGTCACGGGCACGCGCTTCATGAGGTCCTCGACCGCCACCTTGCGGATCTTCGGCGAGGCGAGCTTTCCCCCGGCCACGTTGTCGAGCGAGGGCACCGTGAGCACCGACACGCGCGCGCGCTTGCAGATCTCCACCACGCGCCGGCGCACCTGGTACGGGACCGAGGGCATCGCGATGATGGCGTGGCGCACCTTGAGGCGCCCGGCGAGCCGCGGCAGGTCGTCGATGGCGCCCATCACGCGCACGCCGTTGAGCAGGCGGCCGCGCTTCTGCATGTCGTCGTCGAGAAGGCCCACGACGCGCCACTCCGGGCTTCGCGAGAGCTCCTTCAGCAGGCCCACGGCCGCGTCACCGGCCCCGAGCACGACCACGGGGATCCCCTCGCCGCCGCGGCCGTACACGCTCCACTCCTTGAACGAGCGCACGGCCATGCGCGAGAACGACATGATCGCCACGAGGATGAGCGGGTACAGCGCGTATTCGCGGTAGGAGAGCACGTCGCCGAAACCCGTCGCGCTCAGCACGAGGGCCACGGCGACCGTGCCCGCGAGCACCGAGAAGACGATGCGCTGGATGTCGGGCAGGCTCGTGTAGCGCCAGATGCCCTGGTAGACGCCGAAGAGGTAGCTCACGAGACCCTGCAACGGGATGGCGACCACGAGCGCAACGGACACGTCGGGCGGAACGGAGGGCGCGCCGTGCACGCGCAGCAGCGCGAAGGCGAACGCCCAGCTCAGCGTGAGCGCGACGGCGTCGTGCGCCAGCGCGACGAGCGCATGCGAATCCATCTGGAAGCGTTTCATGGGGTCGGCGGTCCGATCCTGTCGTGGTGGAGGCGTGCGCGGGCTTGTACTTGGTCTTCAGCGCCCCGCTTCGCGGGGTCTCGTGCCGTTTCCCGGGGTTTTCCTAGGGTGGTGCCGGTCGATCCACACGAGAAGGACGCCATAGGTGATCGCCCAGCCGAAAATTATAGTCCCTTGCAGCACGGGCTGCGCCCCGATCGCCGCGAGCGCGCTCGTCGCGCACAGCGCCATGAGCGCCCAGGCCGCGAACGCGAGGCGCCGGTGGGACCAGCCCGAGAGCACCAGGCGCTGGTAGTAGTGCGAGCGGTGCGCCTGGAGGACCGCCTCGCGCGCCGCGATCCGCCGCAGCAGGGTGACGGAGGCGTCCACGACGAACGGCGAGAACACGAGGATCGGAAACCACACGGGCCACAGCCCCCTCGCGGCGCCGAGCCATCCCAGCGCTCCGGCGAGGAAGCCCAGGGGAACGGAGCCCGCATCGCCCATGAAGACGCGAGCCGGCGGGAAGTTGAAGACGAGGAAGCCCGCCGCCGCCGCGCTCGTGGCAAGGCAGGCATTTCCGAGGGCGCCGTCGCCCGCGACGAGGGCCGCGCTCCCCAGGGCGGCGAACCCGATGGCGGCCATGCCTCCGGCCAGGCCGTCGGCGCCGTCCATGAAGTTGAAGAGGTTGGTCATCCAGCTGATGGCGAGGAAGGCAGTGACGGCCGCCGCCATCGCCGGCGCGTCGGCGGCCTGGCCGGCCGGCCAGGCCGCGCACACCGCCGCCCCGGCCGCCCCGAGATGGCAGGGCAACCGGACCGCCACGGGCAACGCCCGCACGTCGTCGACGAGCGAGACCGCGGCGAGCGCGGCGGCGGCCAGCGCCACGGTGCGGATCTCCGGCGTGCCGAGTGCGAAAGCAAGGGGCAGGGCGCCCAGCATCAGGCCGATGCCGCCGATGCGTGGCGTCGGCGTCGCGTGCAGGGAGCGCTCCCCCGGCCGGTCGAGGAAGCAGGCGGCGACGGGTGTCGCGCGCAGCAGTGCGACCACGGCGGCGGCCACCACCGCCGGCAACACGAGCGCAAGAAGGTTCACGGCAGGGCCTCGCGCCGGCGCGCCACGGTGTCGGCAAGCCCTCGGGCCAGGTCCATTCGCGGCGACCAGCCGAGCTCAGCCACGAGGCTGGAGGAATCGACCTCGAGCGATCGCGTGAGGCGCCGCATGCGGCCTCGCGTCCCCGTCACCGCCGCGGCGACCTCGAGCAGGGCGGGCGGCACGGCGAAGAGCCTGGCGGGACGGCCGAGGGCCGCGCGGATGGCGGCGACCAGTCCGGGCGTGGAGACGCTCTCCGGATGGGCGGCGATGAAGTCGCGGCCGGCGGCCTTCGGATGGGCCGCGGCGAGAAGCAGCGCCTCGACGGCGTCGGCCACGTGCACGAGGCTGCGGCGGTTGCGGATCGCGGCGAGCGGCAGCCACGCGCCGGAATCCGCCAGGCGAAGGAGCGAGGCGAAATTGCCGCCCACCCCGGGACCGTAGACGAGGGGCAGGCGCACCACCACGACGTGCAGGCCCGTGCGCGCGGAAATTTCGTCGAGCCGGTCCTCGGCGCGCCACTTGGAGCGCGCATAGGCGTCGGCGGGCGCCGGCGGGGAGTCGGGGCGGAAGGGGGTGCCCGCCGATTCCTCGCCATGGACCTTCACCGTGCTCGCGAACACGAACCGCGCCGCGCCGCCCTCCGCGGCCGCTTCTGCCAGCACCGCGGTCTTCTCCACGTTGTCGCGCTCGAAGTCCTCCTCGCGGCCGTGCGGATCGTGGACTCGCGCCGCCAGGTGGATCACGGTGCGGCCACGAAAGACGGTCCCGGCGATCGCCTCGCGCCAGCTTCCCCTGGAAAGGTGCAACCGAACGGGATCGGCGACCCGCGCTGCCAGTACCGAGCCGACGAACCCGCCCGACCCGGTCAGGACGACACTGGCGAGGGAAGCGGGCGCGCGATCCAAGGGACGAAAACGAAACGGGCATCCCGAGAGATGCCCGTCGTCGCGAGGCTGGAGTCCGCGTCAGCAGCCGGTCGTCGGCGTGCTCGTGATGGTGATGACGGCCGCCGACGTGCCGTCCGTGACGGTGACGGAGCCCGACCCCGGATAGACGTTCACGCCGTCACCCGTCTGGCGCGTGATCGACACCGTGTTGCCGATCACCGTGGCGGTGATCTTCGGGTGCGACGACGTCACCGAGTAGCCGCCCAGGCCGCCCACCACGGTCACTTGCGAGGTCTGGCCGCACAGCAGGCTGGCGATGGTGTTGGGAACCGGGGTGATCGCCGGGAGAGTTCCGGAACCGACCTTCACTTCGATGTTCACCGTCACGCTCGCCCCGCGCGAGTCGCGGATGACGATGCTCGCGTTCTGGCAAGGCGGAGCCGTCAGCGGCTGCGCGAAGGACAGGCGGTCGCCGGAATTCGCCAGGGTCGTCGCCGAGAGCGACAGGCCCGTGGTGCCGGACACCGAGTAGGGCGGCGTGCCGCCGGACACGAATACGTCCGCCGAGCCGGCGCCGCACTGCGTGGCGAGGTTGCCCGTGAAGGTGAAGCTGTCCGTGGGCAGGACGGTGATGGTGTCCACGGACGGGAGCTGCACGATGAGGAACACGGCGTTCATGGTGACGCCGGTGGCGACGTCCGTGACGGTGTAGGTCGCGAACTGCGTGGGCGCGCTGTTGGTCACGCGAAGGCGCGCGAAGGCGCGGCCGTTCTGGTCCGTGCGCACGGTGAGGCGGTTGACGAGCTGCGGCACGGCGGCCGGATCCTCGACGACGAACTGGTAGTCGCCGCGAACCTTGTCGAACTGGAAGGTGCGGTTGCCGTAGAGCGCGCCGTTGGACACGGGGATGAGCGTGACGATCGAGTCGGCGCCGGAGCAGGCCTGGGGCGCCGGGCCCGTGCCCGTGGTCGAGGCGCAGGTGCTCGAGTAGCTCTCGCCGTAGCCGGTGAAGAAGTTCTGCAGGACGTTGTAGGCGTTGGAGATCGAGGTGCCGGCGCTGTCGCGCACCTGGATGTTCACCGTGCGGCGCGGCACTTCGTTGGGGTCCAGGCCCACGTCGACGACGCCGGGGTTGCGGGCGACGAAGGTGAACGCGTGGTCGCTGGTGGTGAAGTTGAGCTCGATGAGCGTGGGCTCGCTCGAAGTGACGAGATAGGGCGGCAGGCCGCCGGAGATGTTCAGCGTGTAGGGCACGCCCGCGTAGATGGACGCGGTGCCGGGGGTCAACTGGAGGGCGCCCGTGGAGTTCGGCGAGCTGGTGGCGCCACCGCCGCCGCAGGACGAAAGGACAAGCGCGGCCGCCGCGATGAACGCGACGGACAGCTTCGATTGCAGGCGACGCAGCGGCTCAAAGTTCACGATGGTTTCCCCTTTTTGCTGGGGCCCGATGTCAGAATTCGTAATAAATCAGCGGGCTATGGAGATTTATTAAAGCGCAACTTGCAGTTTGTTGCAAGCGGAGATTTCCGCCCACCCGGGAGGCGCGGTCGGACCTCCCTGACAGGCGACACCGCCCCGCCCGCCGTCACGGGCAGCGGAACGTGACGGGAGCGCTGGCCGAATGTGTGCCGTCCGTGACCGACACCGTGGCGGTCCTCGTCCCATAGGTGGGGAACGCCCCCGAAGTGATCGCGTTCATGGTGACCGTCCTTACCACCGGGGGGGTCACCAGGAGCAGCCCGTCGGAGCTGCTGGACGAGAAGGGCTCCACCCCCCCGATGATCACGAAGGAGGCGCTCTGCCCGCAACTCAGGTCGGTAATCCCCGGCGGGGACAGGGTGATGGCGGGTGCCGTCGTCCCGGGCTTGTTGGTGACGGTGACGGTCAGCGTCCGCCCCGCCGCATCGGTCACCGCGACGGGAAGGTTCTCGACGCACGCGTGCGTGCTCACGAACGAGATCGAGAACTTCCCGCCGCTCGCGGCCACGAAGGCCGGCGGCGCGGCCACCCCGTTTACGAAGACCGAGAAACTGGGCGAGGTGCCGACCACCGAGTAGGGGGGCGTGCCACCGAAGATGGCCACTTCCGCGGTGCCCCCGCTGCATTCCGTGGTGCTGGGCCCGGAGAGCGTGATGGCGGAGGGCAGGGTGAAGAAGGCGGGCGAATTGCCGTTGAACTGGGCGATCACGAAGCTCGCCTGGCGGAAGGCCCCGGTGCCCAGGTCGGTGACCTGGAGGAGGGCGGTCTGGTTGGGCGCGCCGGACCGGACCCGGATCCGCGCTCTCGCCACCCCGGTCTCGTCGGTGACGACCACGTGCGAGGTGGCGACCTGCTCGGGCGCGTCTGGCGCGGAGATGATGAAGTCGTAGCTGCCCGAAACGGCGTCGAACCGCACCCCGCGCGCCGGCAGGGGAATACTGCCTTGGGAGATGGTCACCCGGACCTCGGCATCCCCACCCGAGCAGATGGCTGGCGCGCATCCCGAGGGCTGGGTAGAGCTCGGCGTGATCGTGATGTTGTTGTTCACGGTGCCGGGGCGCACGGTGACCGTGGCGGTCACCGGGACGGCAGAGCCCGTGTCGCGCAGGGTCAGGGTGACCGTGGTCTCGGCCACGACCGTGTTGGGCACCAGCGTGACCGAGCGCCCGGTGACGCCGCCGATGGCCGGCAGGACCGCCTGGTCGCTCGAGGCGATGATGTAGGCGCCCGTGCCTCCGGAGAACACGAAGGTGGTGGGCATCCCCGAGTACATGATCGCCGTCGCCGGCAGGATGGTGAGCGTGGGCGAGTCGACGATGGGCGAGGGGTTGGCCGAAACGCCCCCGCCCCCGCAGGAGGCGAGCGTGAGCGCGGCGGCGAAGGCGGCGGCGGCTCGGACGGCGGTGGCGGTCAGGCGGGAGAGCGTGGCGTTCACGGATGGGCGTTCCTGGTCTGGGCGCGGCCCGGAAAGGGTGGCCGGCGCGGTTTTCCCGGGATTCTACGCATGAAGCCCCTGACCTTGCTCGGATTCCGGGCTTTCCGGGGGGCCGGAATTGTTGCGGCGCACTATGCACGCCGCTATCATGGAGGGTCCCGCACGATTCGCCGCCCGGCGGTCCGGCCCCAGGCCCGGTACCTGCCCCCGTGCCCGGGCCAAAAGCCCGCCCCGGCCGCGACTCCCCGGGGCCATGAGCCGGCTGCGCCAGACCGTTACATCGCCCTCACGCCAGAGGGAGTTTCGCTGAAAGGAACCCGCA
>JAHCLE010000138.1 GCA_026125445.1 Burkholderiales bacterium | reverse complement strand
CCTCGAGCGGATCATCGCGCGCAAGGTGGTTCGCGCCGGCGTGCCGGGCGAGACCTCCGGCGAGGGCCTCGCGCGGCTGCCAGGCGTGCTCGACGAAGTGAAGCCGCAGCTCCTCGTCCTCTGCCACGGCGGCAACGACTTCCTGCGCAAGATGGGCGAGGAGACGGCCGCGGCCAACGTGCGCGAGATGATCCGCATCGCCCGCTCGCGCGACATCGCGGTCGTCCTGCTGGCCACGCCCAAGCCCGGCTTCGGCACCTCGAAGGTGCCCTTCTACGAGGAGATCGGGCGCGAGCTCGCCATCCCGGTCGAGGCCGAGATCCTTCCCGACGTGCTGGGCTCGCGCTCCCTCAAGAGCGACCTCGTGCACCCCAACGCCAGGGGCTACGAGAAGATCGCCGAGGCCGTCGCCGACCTGCTCAAGCGCGCCGGCGCGCTCTAGATCCAGCCGCGGCAGCCGGCGGCGCCGCAGCGGCAGCGCAGCCGCCCCTCGTGGTGGCTCTCGCCGTAGTCGACGGTGAGCTCCTCGCCCTTCGCGATGGCGCGCAGCGCGTAGAACTCGCAGCGGTCCTTCGTGCGGCGCATGAAGGTGTTCGGCTCGCAGGAGTGGTTGATCCAGCGGAAGCCCGAGCGCATGCCGCGTGCGTCGAGTGCCTTGCGGTCGAGCTCGACGATCGCCACCACCTTGCGGCAGGCCGCCCGGCGCCTCGCCTCCGCGATGGCGACCACCTCGCCCTCGAACTCGCCGATCTTGGCGCGCGCCGCGATGTCGCGGCCCGCGAAGAGCCCGCGCCCGGTGATGCGGCTCGGGCCCACCCGCAGCGCGTCGTGCGTCGGGGAGGAGAAGGAATGGCGCTTCATGGCGCCGGCGCCCCGGACCCGCGTTCCCGCGTCGCGATCCACGCGACGATTCCCGCGGCGGCAATCATGGCCGAGGCCAGCATGAACGGAGTGCCCGGCGCGTGGACGGCCGCGCCCTTCGCGATCGACAGCGCGAAAGCCTGGGTGAAGAGCGCCGGACCGATCATCCCGGAGATGGCCTGCAGGCTGGCGACCGCGCCCTGGAGCTTGCCCTGCTCGGAGGGATCGACGCGCCGGCTGATGAGCGCCTGCGCCGAAGGCCCCGCGAGCCCCCAGATCGCCATGACCGGGATGCCCGCAAGGAAGACGGGGCCGCTCGCGGCCAGCCCGTAGATCGCCATGCCCGCCGCGCCGAAGGCGAGCCCGATCGCGAGCGCGCGCCGCTCGCCGATGCGCCTGACCACGGGACGGACGAGCCCGCCCTGCACGATCATCGTGCCCACGCCCACCGCGGCGAGCACCAGCCCCACGGCCACCTCGCCCCAACCATACCGGTAGCCCATGTAGAGGACCGTGACCGCCGGAAACACCACGTGCGCGAGCTGCATCAGGAAGAGCACCGCCGCGAGGCCGAGGACCTCGGGATGCGAGCGCAGGAGCTTGAGCGAGCCCACGGGGTTGGCGCGCTTCCACGAGAAGGGCGAGCGCCTGTGAGGGGGCAGCGATTCCGGCAGCACGAACCACCCGTAGGCGGAGTTGAGGAGCGCGAGCCCGCCCGCCACCCAGAAGGGCAGCCGCGGATCGACGCCGCCGAGCAGCCCGCCCAGCGCGGGCCCCAGCGTGAAGCCCAGGCCGAAGCCCGCGCCCAGCATCCCGAAGGCGGCCGCGCGCCGCTCCGGCGGGGTGACGTCGGCGATGTAGGCGAAGGCGGTGGAGAAGCTCGCCGCCGTGATGCCGGAGATCACGCGGCCGACGAAGAGCCAGGCGAGATTCGGGGCGAGGGCCATCAGGAAGTAGTCGAGGCCCAGGCCGAGGCAGGACAGGAGGATCACCGGCCGGCGCCCGAAGCGGTCCGACAGCGCCCCCAGGACCGGCATCGAGAGGAACTGCATCAGGGCCCAGGCCGTGCCGAAGACCCCATAGACCTCGGCCGCCGCAGCCGTGTCGCCCCCCTCGAACGTTTCAACCAGTTTTGGAAGGACGGGGATCACCACGCCCATGGCGACCACGTCCACCACGACGAGGGCGAAGATGAAGCCGAGGGCGGCGGGGCGGGCGGTCATGGGGCCAAGGTCCAACGCGAAGGCGCGAGTCTAGCGGATCGGCACCCGCGGCCGGTCCCGGCTATCCGTCGCGGCGTTGATCCGAAGCAAGGTTCGACGCGTGGCCGGCGCGAAAATCGAATCGGGACAGTGTTTCCCGAGGAGAATGCGATGAAGACCACCCCGCATCGCCATATTTCGGACGTCAGGCACGAGCAGCTCTACGCGCCGCGTCACGAGGATCCCTATTTCGATGCCGGCAAGCCGCCGCAGGACGCGCGTTGTCCGGAATGCGGCGTCGTCTTCCACAAGGGCCGCTGGGCCTGGGGACCGACGCCCAAGGACGCGGTATCCGTGACCTGCCCGGCCTGCCTGCGCATCCACGACCAGTTCCCGGGCGGCTACGTCACCCTCAAGGGCCCGTTCGTGCAGGCGCACCGCGACGAGCTGAAGAAGCTCGTGGTCGCGCGCGAGAAGCACGAGAAGGCCGAGCACCCGCTGGAGCGCGTGATGGCCATCGGGGAGCGCGCCGGCTCGCTCGAGATCCAGACCACCGGCAACCACCTGGCCCGCGCCATCGGCAACGCCGTGCGCGCCGCCTACGACGGCAACCTCAAGGTCCGCTACGAGGCCGACGAGAACCTCGTGCGAGCCGTCTGGACGAGGTAGCGCAGTCGGCGAACGAAGAGGGAAGGACGGGGATGGCGAAGTGATCGGCCATCCAGGGCGCGCAAGCGTGACCGTCCGGATGGGTGCCCAAAAAGTTCGGGCCCGCCAAACACGTCGGGCCCGAACTTTTTACCCATCCAATGTTGACGGTGCTGCGCCTCGTCAACCTTGACGGTCGCGCGCCATGGATGGCCGATCACTTCGCCATCCCCGTCCGCCCATCGCGCACACCGTGGCGCATCCGGCACCGCGGCGCCGGAAGTCGCGACGCCGCATCCACGGAGCGCCCGGGAGGCGCCGCCAGAAAGGCCGGCGATTCCATGGCAGGCGACCGTCGCAGGGTGACAAAGCGAAGCGCCGTCACCAATAGATGGGTGGAAATTCGCGGTACGACGTGTTTGTGTCAACGGGCACATGGGTTACAGCTTTCCGGGCACATGGGTGACACTCTCGGGCGCGTTCATGAGGTAGGGCTCTATCGGCTCGACTCTCTGCTGGCGAGCATTCAGCTTGCCTATCGCGATGGGTCCGGCGATCACCAGCCATGTGCCGTCATCGATTTCGCGTAGTCCGATGATTTCGTCGCCGAGAGCGGTTCCGACGTAGTACTTGCGACCGAGCCAGTGGATCTTGCCGCGACGCAGGACATATCGCGGCACGACATCCGGCGGGTACTCGAAGGGCGGCAGTCGCTTGGGATAGGGCCGGGGCGACGGCGCGTAGTAGGAAGCCGGGGTGGCGCCACCGAGTGCGTGATGGGGCCGCTCATGGTTGTACTGCTGTCGGAACCGATCGAATGGTGCTTGTTGAGCGGTGGCATGCAGTCTCGGGCGTCCGACTGCTCTCTTGAGCGTCCCGTGCATGCGTTCATGACGACCGTTCTGTTGCGGCTTTCCTGGCTCGATGTGCTCTGGAACGATCCCCAGGCGCAGCCACCAGACATTGAGCTTGGTGAGTCCGCCCAGACCCGTGCTGCCAAAGGGGCTGCCGTTGTCGGTGCGAATGGCCATCGGCAGGCCGTACTCCCGAAAGGCCCGCTCGAACCACGGCATGGTCTCCTCCGAGGTATAGCGAAGCAGTGCTCGGCACTCGATCAGGAAGCGGCTGTAGTTGTCGGTGATCGTCAGGGGGTGGCAGTAGCGGCTGTCACCGGTCTTGAAATAGCCCTTGAAGTCCGCACTCCAGAGGGTATTGGGCGCCACGACCTCGGTGAATGGCGCCCGAAACGGGATAGCCGAGCGAAATCGCCGTCTGGTCCTGACCAGGCCAGCCCTCTTGAGGATCTGCGCGGCTGTGGACACCGCCGGCCACTCCTCGATTCGGGGGTGGCGCGGAGTCAGCCACTCCAACAGCTTCTCCGGCCCCCAATCCGGGTGACGCCGCCTTGCCTCGACGATCAAGCGAACAAGCCGCTCGTCGGTTGTGTTCGGGTGGGTCAGCGGAGCTCTCGAGGCGTCGGCCAAAGCCTCGTCTCCGCCCTCCCTGAATCGACTGATCCACTTGTAGCCCGTCTTTCGGCTGACGCCGAACACCCGGCACAGTTCAGCGACGCTGCGCCTGCCGAGTTCAACTTCGTGTACGAAGCTCAGTCTTTCATCCATCACACAGGTCTCTTTCCAAGCCATGGCGCCCCCCTTGGGGCACCTGTAACCCATGTGCCTGGAAAAGTGTCACCTATGTTCCCGGATAGGACCTGTTTGGCGGACCGCGAATTTCCGGGCACCCATCCGACGGTCACGCTTGCCTGCCCTGGAATCGCCGGCCTTTCTGGCGGCGCCTCCCTACCCTCCGACCAGCCGCGGCTTCTCCCGCCACACCTGCCGGAATTTCCCGCTGACGGGGTGGGCGGCGATGTCGCCGGTCTCGACGCGGATCGCGACGTGGGTGAGGCCCTGGCGGGCGAGGAATTGCGATAGGCAATCCTTGACGCGGGCACCCGGGTGGCGGGAACGCGAGGCGGGCTCCAGGCGCACGCGCAGCGCGGCGGGTCCCGTCTGCACGACCTGGAAGCGGTGTTCTCCGGCGCCCTCCTCCACGGCCGTGCACAGCGCCATCGGCATGATGGGCACGTCGTGGCCGCGGGAATCGTCCAGGCGCAGGATCTCGTCGCGCCGGCCGTCGACGCGGATCACCGGGAAGGGCCGCCCGCAGGCGCAGGGCTTCGAGGCGATGGTCACGCTGTCGCCCAGCTCGTAGCGCACCAGCGGCTGGACGTGGTTGGCGAGGTTGGTGAGCAGGACCGAGGCCGACGCGGTGTCGGGCGGCACGGGCTCGTAGTTCTCGTCGACGGGCTCGAGCACGACCCAGTCGTCGTTGAGGTGCAGCGCCCCGCGCTCGCACTCGAAGGCGATGTTGAGGAACTCGGAGGCGCCGTAGTCGCCGGCCACGCGGCAGCCGAAGGCGCGCTGGATGTGGTCGCGCGCGATGGGCGCCAGCCACTCCCCGCCGTACCACAGCACGGAGGGCTGGATGGCCAGCCGCCCGGCGTCGCGCTCGTAGGCGAGCGCCCGCAGCACCGTGGCGTAGGAGGCGACCACGGTCGGGCGGAAGCGCTCCAGCTCGGCGCAGGTCTCGCGGATGGGCGCGGTCACGGGGAAGACGCGGGCGTTGGCCTCGAACCACGGGTGCAGGGCGCGCAGGCGCTCCCAGCTCACGATGCCGGCGAAGTGGCCCTCGGTCGCGGCGATGAGCGCGTAGCGGTGGCCCGTGAGGGGCTCGCCCCAGTTCCACGCCGGCGCGAGCGCGCCCATTCGGGTGGCGCCGAGCGCGTCGTAGACGGCGAGCGCGTCGGCGTCGTGCACGATGAGGCCGGGCACCCCCGTCGTGCCCGAGCTCGAGAACACGGCGTAGCGGCCCAGCATCGGCTGGCCGATGCGCACGAGATCCGAGGCGAAGTGCTCGACGGCCTTGCGGGTGACGGCCGAGTCGGTGACCCAGTCGTCGAAATGGGCCATGAGGTCCGCCTTGTGGACGTGCGGCAGGTCCGCCAGCCGCAGGTCGCGCCGCGGCGCCTTGGCCCAATGGGTGGCGTAGTAGCGGGAGTGCCTGCGCGTCCAGGCGAGCAGGCGCTGCAGCCGCTCCTGGCGCAGGCGCTCGATGGCGACGCGCCCGGCCGCCTGGGTCCAGCCCGCGTCGGTCGCGAAGCCGCCCCAGCGCCACATCGCATCGAGAAACGACCACTCGCCGGGCCTCACGGCCGGCCCTCCCGGGGTTGCCTGTGACTACCTCTACACCCCCGCCTGGCCGGCCGACCCCGGTTGGATCAGGAAAAGCGCAATTGCGCCGTTGCGGCGCGTCAGCCGCGCGGCCGGCGCTCCACGCAGTAGGCGTAGCCCAGCGAGGCGAGCTCGGTCTGCGACAGGCTGTCGGAGCGGTTGGCGGCCTGGATCATGTAGGTGGCCACCTGCGAGGCCCAGGTATCGGAGGGCTTGGTGATGCCCGCCTCGAGATCCTTCACGCCGCGGCGTTTGGCGCTCTCGATGAGCCCCGCCACGGAGTTGGCGGTCTGGCGGCAGGCCTGCTTCACCTGGTCGGAGGCCTGCTGCGCCTGGACGGGGGCGGCGGCGAGCGTGCACAGCAGGCCGGCGGCGGCGAGGAGCGACTTCATGTCCTTCATTTTCCTGATCCTTTTGGTCGGCAACGCGTGGAGAGCGCATTTTACCGTGGCCCCCGCTCCCGGTCCCCACCGGGGGCGGTAGGATAGGCGCATGGCAAAGAAGACCCCTTCCCGGCCGGCGGCCCCGAAAGGCGACGCGGCCCTGCCGGTTTCCGAGCGCATCCGCGCGCGGCTGCGCCGGGCCGGCGAGCGCCACCACGCCAACGACAACATCTCGAAGTACATCGAGCCCGGGGAACTCCCCGAGCTGCAGGCCGAGGTCGAGGCGAAGATGCGTCGCGTGCTGGAGGCGCTCGTCATCGACACCGAGAGCGACCACAACACGCAGGACACCGCGCGGCGCGTGGCGAGGATGTATCTCACCGAGGTCTTCCGCGGCCGCTACACCGCCGCGCCGCCGGTGACCGAGTTCCCCAACGTCGAGCGCCTCAACGAGCTCATGATCGTCGGCCCCATCACGGTGAGGAGCGCGTGCTCGCACCACCTGTGCCCCATCATCGGCAAGGTGTGGATCGGCGTGATGCCCAACGAGCACTCCAACCTCATCGGGCTCTCCAAGTACGCCCGCCTGTGCGACTGGGTGATGAGCCGCCCGCAGATCCAGGAGGAGGCGGTCACGCGCCTGGCGGACCTGCTGCAGGACAAGATGCACCCCGACGGGCTCGCCGTGGTGATGGAGGCCGACCACTTCTGCATGCAGTGGCGCGGCGTGAAGGACACCGACTCGAAGATGATCAACAGCGTGATGCGCGGCTCCTTCCTCAAGGACGCGAACCTGCGCCGCGAGTTCCTCGCGCTGCTGCA
>JAHCLE010000137.1 GCA_026125445.1 Burkholderiales bacterium | reverse complement strand
GCCCTGGATGCCGGCGGGCAGCAGGCCCCGGATGTCGCCCACCTTCTTGCGCACCTGGTACCAGGTGTCCTTGATCTCCTCGGCGCTGGAGGAGTCCTTCACGAAGACGAAGACGACCGACTCGCCGGGCCGGGAGTAGCTGCGCAGGTGGTCCAGGCGCGGCGTCTCCTGCAGCTTCTTCTCGAGGCGGTCGGTGAGCTGCCTCTCCACCTCCTCGGCCGAGGCGCCGGGCCAGGTCGTGCGCACCACCATCACCTTGAAGGTGAAGTTGGGGTCCTCGGCCTGGCCCAGGCGCAGGTAGGAGCCCACGCCGATGGCCGCGAGCACCACCATGAAGTAGAGCACCAGCGTGCGGTGCGCGAGCGCCCATTCCGAGAGGTTGAAGCGGTGCACCACGGCGCTAGCGCCCCATCGGCCTGACCGGCTCGCCGGCGCGCAGCTTGTGCACGCCCGCGCTCACCACGACATCTCCCGCGGCCAGGCCCGAGGCGATGGTCGCGCCGTCCTCGCGGAACTCGCCCACGCGCACGTCGCGGCGCGCCACGCGCGAGCTCTTCGGGTCGACGACCCACACGAAGGCGCCTTCGCCGTCGCGAACGAGCGCGGTGAGCGGCAGCAGCACCAGGCCTGCGTCGCGACCGCCCCCGAGAGCCACCGAGGCGCTCATGCCCACGCGCGCCTGCGCGGGCGCCTTCGGCATCGCCACGCGCACGGCGAAGGTGCGGGTGACCGCGTCGGCGCCGCCCGCGATCTCGCGGATGCGTCCCGGGAAGCGGTTGCCGGGATCGGCCCAGAGCAGGACCAGGACGTCCTGGCCGGGGCGCAGCCGCGCGACCTGGCTCTCGGGGACGCTCACCACGACCTCCTTCTCGCCGTCGTGGGCGAGGCGAAGCACGGGCTGGCCCGCCGCGAGCACCTGCCCGGGCTCGGCGGAGACGGAGACGACGACGCCGTCGGCATCGGCCGCGAGCGTGGCGTAGCCCTCCTGGTTGGCCGAGATCGCGGCCTGGGAGCGCGCCTGCTCCACCCGCGCGGCGGCGGCCGCGTGCGCGGTCTTGCGTGCGTCGTAGGCCGACTGGCTGATGAACTTGCGCTCCAGCAGGTCGGCCGCGCGTTCGAGCTCGGCGCGGGCGAGGGCGAGCTCGGATTCGGCCGAGGCGAGCTGCGCCCGGGCGGCCTGCGCGCCCAGCCTCGCGTCCTCGGGGTCCAGGCGCGCGAGCGGCTGGCCCCTGCGCACGCGCGCGCCCGCGTCCACCAGGCGCGCGGCGAGCTTGCCGCCGATCCGGAAGCCGAGGTCCGACTCGACGCGCGCGCGCACCTCCCCGGACCAGACCTCGCGGGTGGATTGCGCTCCCGGCGTCACGGTCACGGTGAGAACCGGGCGGACCGGGTCGGGGGCCTGGGTGCCGTTGCCGCAGGCGGCCAGCAGGAGGGCGGCGCAGGAGGCGGCGAGCACGCGGATCATCGCGGGGCCCTCCTCGGTGCGCGCGCCGTGCCCAGGGTCCCGTTCCACAGGGCGCGCAGGGCGCTTTCGAGCTCGCGCTCGTAGTCGCGCTTGAACATGGCGAGCTCCGCGCGATCCATCGCGGCGCCGAAGCGCTCGTTCGGGTGCACGAGCTGCCACAGGCCGACGATGAGCCCGTAGCTGTGCTGCAGGAGCGTGACGCCGCCGCCCCTGCCGAGCGCGGGGAAGTGGCGCTCGAGGCGGGCGCCGGCCCGGGCGAGGGCCTCGCCCACGCGGATCTTGAAGGCGACGGCCGCCTCCAGCGGGATGTCGCGGTCCATGAGCCCGAAGCAGCGGCTGGAAAGCGCGAGGTAGCCGGGCCGGCGCACCAGGTTCTCGCGCGTCGTGGCCCAGATCTCGTCGAAGCCGGCCGGGCGTCGCGACTCCAGGCGCCGGATGAGCGCGGCGAAGAAGAGCGCCGTGTGCCGCTCGTGCAGCGCGAGGAGCATCTCCTCCTTGCTCGGGAAGTAGAGGTAGACGGTGCCCTTGGCCACGCCCGCGGCGCGGGCGACTTCCTCCACGCTCGCCATGCGGCCGGGCTGCTCGAGGAAGAGGGCTTCGGCGGCGTCGAGGAGGGCGCCGCGGCGCTCTTCCTTGTCCTCCAGGGCGACGGCGCGTTGTCGGATGGCCATGAATGACTCCCGGTCAGTTGCGGCACGTTAAATGACCGCCGGTCAGTCGTCAAGGCCTGCCGCCCGTCCGTCGCCCTTCTGCCACCGCGTCGGGGGCTGTACACTGCGTCGACCCTCGCGCGGGCACGCCCCGCGCGCGGGCTTCACCGACAGGGCCGCGCAGCGGCGACTCGACGGCCTGCGGTAACCACCTGGGAGCCAGAACGATGAATCGATCGGGGGAAGCGGACGATCCGCGGCGCAGGCTGCTGATCCAGGCCTTGGCGGCGGGTTGTTTCGGCACCGGGATGGCGACGACGGGCGATGCGCTGGCGCAGCTCCTCGGCGGCACGCCCGGCAAGCTGCCGCCCGGCCGCTCGATCTACCGGCTCTCGGGCGAGGTGAAGGTCGACGGCAAGCCCGCCACGATCGAGACGCCCATCGGCGGGCGCTCCACGCTGGAGACCGGCCGCGGCGCCGAGCTCGTCTACGCGGTGGGCGCCAGCGCCTTCGTGCTGCGCGGCGACAGCCGCGTGGTGCTGGAGACGGCGCAGCCGGATTCCACGATCCTCACGGGGCTGCGCCTCCTTTCGGGAAGGATCCTCTCGGTCTTCGCGGCCCGGCGCCCGATGCAGCTCAAGGCGAACACGGCCACGATCGGCATCCGCGGCACGGGCGTCTACATGGAGGCCGATCCCGAGCAGACCTACTTCTGCACCTGCTACGGCGTGGCCGACATCGCCGCGAACGCCGACCCCCAGAGCCAGGAGACGGTGGCGGCGCAGCACCACGACCGCCCGCTCTACATCGTCAAGGGGGAACCGGCCGGAAGGAACATCCGGGAGGCGCCCTTCATCAACCACACCGACCAGGAGCTCATGCTCATCGAGGCGCTGGTCGGGCGCACGCCGCCCTTCGTCTTCCCGAAGAGCGACTACACGGGGCCGCGGCGCAACTACTGAGCCGCGGGACGACGCGCCGTCACTTCGGCGCGCCCGCCAGGATCCAGTTGAGGAAGAGGTCGTACTTCGCCCGCGAGGGGTCGCCGGGCGCGGCCGCCGCATTGAAGCCCTGGACCTGCCCGCCGTTGTGGTGGTGTCCCGAGGGCTTGCGCAGGAGCGCGCTGGCCGCCAGGTCGGTGAAGTTGATGCGGCTGCGCACCTCCGCGTGGAACCAGGCGTCGTCGGTGGCGTCGCCCGCGACGCCGTCGCCGTTGCGGTCGTCGTTCGTGTAGTACACCGGCGGCCGCGCGCCCGAGCCCGTGGGGCTGTGGCAGACGGTGCAGGTGTTGCCCTCCTGCATCGCCGCCTTGATGTCGGCGAAGCGGATGGCGCCCGGCGCCGGCGTGAGCGACCCGTTCACCACGATGTCGATTCGCGCCGGCGCGCTCTGCGCCGGGCCGTTGCTCGCCACGAGCTGCACCGTCCAGGTGCCGTTGGCGGTGGCGGTGAACGTGGGCTGGGCGGTGTTGGCTTCCGACAGGCTCGCCCCGGCGGGGCCGGAGACGATCGTCCAGGCGTAGGCGGTCGCGTACAGGCTTCCCGAGGCCGAAAGGCGCGTGGCTCCCTGTCCCGTCACGCGGCTCGGCCCCGGATCGGCCACGGGGCGCCCGGGCATCGGCACCGCGCCGCTGGCATCTCGCACCGCGTAGCCCTCGGCCTGCAGGAAGTTCGCCAGCGCGGAGGGGCCGTTCGAGCGCCAGAACGCGTCGTAGACGATCTTCGCCAGCGGCATGTTGCCGCGGTCGAACACGTGCGCCTTGGCGCGTTCGGCGTAGGGCCGGAATTTCTCCCAGGTGGCGAAGTCGATGTCGGATTGCGCGCCCGTGCCGCGCATGAGGTGGCAGGTGCGGCAGGCGGGGGCGATCACCTGCTGGTAGAGCGTCGTCTGGCCCGCGGCCTGCCACGACGGCGGCACGTAGGTGTCGGAGAAGGCGGCGTTGGGCAGGCCGTCGCCGCCGTAGAACGACTTGAGGAGCGTGGCCGCCGTTCCCTGCCACTCGTTGGCGGTCGCGGGCCGCCGGCAGGCGTCCTCGGGGGACGAGGAGGGCGAAGGCAGGGGGTAGGAGCACAGCACCATGCGGTTGATCGCCTTGAGCGCGGCCTCCTGCTCGGCGCGGGTGAATCCCGGCGTCGAGGAGAAGTCGAAGGCGTCCACCTCGAAGGGGTGCAGTCGCGCCTGCACGTCGCCGCGGCTTCCCGAGGCCGAGTTCTGCACGAGGTTGAAGCGCGGCACGCCCGAGGCATCCGCCGGCATGAGCGCGTCCCCGCGGCCGCCGTGGCAGCTGATGCAGGGCCCCGGCATCGCCTTCATGCCGCGCCCGTCGAGGTCGACCGCGAGCTCGCGCGCGCCGGTGACGGCGTTGAAGTTGAAGAACTTGGCGAAGGCCACGCCGCCGCCGGGGCCGGGGCTGAACTCGATGCCGTTCACGCCGATGAGATGGCGGGTGTCGCGAGCGACCGCGGCGTCGAGGTTGAGGAGCGAGTAGGCGTAGCCCGCGGCGGCCTCCACGAGGTAGTTCTCGACCATGAAGGCGAGCGTGCCGTCTGCGTTCTGGCGCGCGGTCATGCGCCGCCCGTAGCCCAGGTCGCGCTTGTCGCCGAAGACCACGGTGTGCTGGGCGCCCGATCCCGAATCGAAGCCGTTGGCCGCCTTCCACTTGGCCAGCGTGTCCTTCGCGTTCGCGGGATCGATGGCCGCGTAGTAGGCCTGGGCGTAGGCGGCCGTGTCCATCTGCAGCGTGCCGTCGGCCTGCTTCTGCGGATTGGGGAAAAGCAGGAAGCTGTCGGGGCCGGAGACGGCGGCGAGTTCCGGGGGATTGCCGGGGCGCACGTCGCCGGGGCTTCCGCCGCCCCCGCAGGAGGCGAGGGCGAGCGCGGCGGCGGCGAGCGCGGTGGCGGCGGGAAGTCGGGAGGTCATGCGCGGGCCCCTTAGAAGCGCATCAGGTAAAGGATGGCGTACTGGTTCACGTCGTAGCTCGACGGGCCCGGCCCGGTCGCGTCGAGCGGCGTGGTGCGCACGCGCCGGTACGAGAAGTCGAGCGAGTCGCGCGGTCCCAGCGGCCAGTTGTAGCCCAGCGTGCCCAGGAGCGTCCTCGCCTCGAAGCGGTAGGCGAAGAAGTCCGCGCCCTCGAAGGCGTCGTCGCGCACGAAGACCTCGGCGTTGTTGAGGTTCCAGAGGTTGCCGAAGCCGGAGGCGAAGGTGTCTCCGCGGCGGTACTCGCCGGTGAGGTACGCGGTGCCCAAGGGGCCCAGGCTGTAGTCGAGGTTCAGGCGCCCGGCGAATTCGCGCCCCTCGAAGACGGCGCTCTCCGCGCGCCGCCAGTTGGCGCCGACCTCGCCGAAGAGATCGATGCGGTCGGTGAGCGAGCGGCGCGCGTTGGCGCCCGCCGACAGGCGGCTGCCGCTTCGCAGCTTCGACTCGTAGGCGTCGATCCAGCCGCGCGCGAAGACCGCCCAGATGACCGCGTCGAAGTCGCCGGAGGAGCGGTACTGCAACTCGCCCTGCAGGCCGCCGGAAGTGCGGCCCAGCCCGGTGTTGTCGTGGAACTTGTCCACCGAGAGCAGCGCCGTGGCCTGCGCGCGCAGGTTCGGGTTGATCGGGAAGACGCGTCCCGTGTTGGCGCCGAAGCTGTACACCTGGTCGGAGCGCTTCTCGGAATCGAGGCGGCCGCGGCTCACGTTGTCGTCGAAGGCGAAGCCCGCCTCCACGTTGACCGGGTCCGTGAACGCCTTCCACGACCACGAGGACGGCCACGACGGCATGCGGCCGGCGAGGTCCTGCGAGAGGAGGAAACGGATGGCCTGGGCGGTGCCGGGACTGTTGGTGCGCTCGCCCTGGTAGTCGACGGAGAGCCTCGTGCCCTTGCGCCACAGGAAGTCGGCGCCGAGCCCGAAGAGCAGGGAATCGCGGCCGCTGCCGGCGGGGGAGACCGAGTAGACCGTGCCTCCGACGAGGTCGGCGTAGCTGATCGAGGCGGTGGCCCCGCTCTCGAACTCGTGGCGGTATTCCAGGCGGGCGCGCGGGACCGCCC
The DNA here is from genome assembly GCA_026125445.1 of Burkholderiales bacterium. GTDB lineage: Bacteria > Pseudomonadota > Gammaproteobacteria > Burkholderiales > Usitatibacteraceae > FEB-7. The sequence continues at coordinate 1,036 of JAHCLE010000137.1, read as the reverse complement.
AGCCGAAGTCGGTCTCGTGGCGCGACTCGAGCCGCACGCCCGCCGCGGCCTGGGTGCTGCGCAGCGTCTGCTCGTGGAAGACGAGCGAGGCCGGGCCGGCGCCGGATTCCGTGGCCGCGTCGAGCTTGTCGACCGTGAAGTCGACGCGCCCGTAGGGCGAGAGGAGCAGCCCCTCGCGGCGCATCTCGTAGCCCGCGGCCAGCGAGCCGAAGAACTGGCGCCCGTCGCGCTGCGCGCTCGCCCAGGCCTCGTGCGAGGCGACGTAGCGGTCGGAGTCCATGTCGAGACGGCCGAATCCGAGCACGGCATCGATGAAGGTGCCGCGCGAGGGCTGGTAGCTGCCGTACCCGGCGAAGGACATGCCGCTCGACTTCGCGCGCGAGCCGTCGTCGCCGACGTCGGTGCGATCTCTCCCGTAGCCCAGGCCGAGGCCGAGCACCAGGCGCTCGCTCACCCGACGGTCGAAGCCGAGGCTCAGGCCATCGGTGCTGAAGCGCTGGTCGAGGCCGGAATCGCCGCCGCCGCGCTTGCCGAAGTGGGCGAGGCCGCCCATCCAGACCTGCGTGCCGGCGTGCATCGCGTCGGCGGGCGCCGCGCCCGTCACGGCGCCGAGGTCGACGTTTCCGGAGCCGGCCGCGCCGACCAGGGTGCCGGCCAAGGCCGAGGCGAACGCGCTCGCGGGGGCCTGCTTCGGCCCGGGCGTCGCCGTGAGCGAGACGGGAACGAACCCGGAGGACGCGCGCGGCGAAACCGGCGCGAACGGGTCGGCCACGGGCGGCGCGGAAGCCGCCTTGGGTGGCGCGGCCGGCGCCGCCGAGGGCTTCGGGTCGCTCGCCGGCGCGGTGGCGTGCAGCGTCTCGAGGCGGCGCTGGTAGTTGCCGATCTGGGCGCGCGCGAAGCGGCGCGCGGCCTGTGCCTGGGAATCGAGGATCCCCGCCACCGTCCTGTCCTGGCCGGGATCGGGCCGGCCCTCGATGGTCACGTTGACCAGGATGGGCTGCGAGATCCCGGCGTTGCCGAAGGCGATGTAGGTGAA
>JAHCLE010000136.1 GCA_026125445.1 Burkholderiales bacterium | reverse complement strand
CCTGTGGGGCCGCTACTTCCGCGGCTGGCGGGGCAAGCGCGCCGTGTACTGGACGCTGTGGGGATTCGCCGCGCTGCTGCTCGCCTACCTGGGCAGCAAGTTCGTGCTCGAGATCATCCTGAAGCGCGGCTGAGCCGCCCCGCGATGCCGCCGCGCGCGCGCCACGGAACGCCACCGCCTTGATCGAAGAGATACCGCTCACCTGGCTCGTCGTCGCGCAGGCGGCGCTGCTGCTCACCTCCGGGTTCTTCTCGATCTCGGAGACGAGCATGATGGCGCTCAACCGCTACCGGCTGAAGCACCTCGTGCGCGAGGGGCGCCGCTCCGCCAAGCTCACGCAGTCGCTGCTGGAGCGCACCGACCGCCTGCTGGGCGTGATCCTGCTGGGCAACAACCTCCTCAACTCGGCCTCCACGGTCGTCGCGACCCTCATCTGCGTGCGCCTGTTCGGCGAGGGGGAGATGACCCTCGCGATCGCCACCACGGGCGTGACCTTCGGCATCCTCGTCTTCAGCGAGATCACGCCCAAGGTGATCGGCGCCACCTACCCGGAGCGGATCGCGCTGCCCTCGGCCTACGTGCTCTCGCCGCTGCTGCGCGTCGCCTACCCGGTGGTGTGGTTCGTGAACCTCTTCGTGCAGGGGCTGCTCAAGCTCCTCTTCATCAAGCCGCGCGGCGCGGACAGCGAGCACCTGTCGATGGAGGAGCTGCGCACGCTCGTGCTCGAGGGCGGAAAGTACATCCCGAAGAAGCACCAGTCGATCTTCCTCAACCTCTTCGAGCTCGAGGACATGACGGTCGACGACACGATGACGCCGCGCGGGCAGATCGAGGGCATCGACCTCGAGGACGACATCGACGACATCCGCACCGCCATCTCCACCGCGCACCACACGCGCCTGGTGGTCTACGAGGGCGGGCTGGACAAGGTGGTGGGAATCCTGCACGTGCGCAAGTTCCTCAACGCCTCGCGCAGGGAGCCGCTGGACAAGGACGGCATCCGCGCCATCCTGCGCGACCCCTACTACCTCCCCGAGGGCACGCCGCTGCTGCAGCAGCTCACCAACTTCCAGGAGCAGCTTCGCCACGTGGGCCTGGTGGTCGACGAGTACGGCGAGATCCTGGGCCTGGTCACGCTCCAGGACATCCTCGAGGAGATCGTGGGCGAGTTCACCAGCCAGAACCCGATGACCGGCAACCTCCTGCGCCGCGAGCCCGACGGCGCGGTCATCGCGGAAGGCACCTGCCCGCTGCGCGTGCTCAACCGCAAGGGGGGCTTCCACTTCCCGCTCGAGGGTCCCAAGACGATCAACGGCCTGGTGCTCGAGGCGCTCGAGGAGATCCCGGAGCCGGGCACCGCCCTCATCGTGGCCGGGCACCCCGTCGAGGTGCTGCAGGTGCACGACCGCATGGTGAAGGTCGTGCGCATCCGCGCCCGCAAGGCCCCGGTCGGAGAGGCGAAGGCGGCCTAGCGCGCGGCCGCCAGCGCCTGCGGCGAGTAACGCGCCACGAAGCGGCGGTCGATGCGGTCCTTCCAGCGCCACACCCAGCGGCCCTCGAAGGAAAGGGGCCCGTAAACCCCCACCGCGTAGCGCGTGCCGCAGGACACGAGCGCGAGGAATCGCGCCGACGGCACGTGCCGCTCCAGGGGTCCGCCCTTGAGCGCCGCCCGCAGGTTGGCGGCCAGCGCCGGCCCGGCGCGCACCGCGAAGACGCCCGCCTTCGGGACGGGGCTCGCGACGTTGGTCGCGCAGTCGCCCACGCCGAAGATCTCGGGGTGTCCGACGGACTGCATGAAGTCGTTGACCGAGAGGAACCCGCGCCCGTCGGTGGCGAGGCCGGAATGGCGCAGGAAGTCGGGCGCGGCCGCGCCGGTGACCCAGAAGGTCGCGTCGGTGGCGAACTCGATCGCGTCCTTCACGCGCACGAAGCCGGCGCCCACTTCCGTCACCGGGCTCGCCGCGTGCAGGCCGATGTTGCGCCGCCGCGCGAGCCGCACGAGCCGGCCGCGCGCGGCCACGGGATACTCGGGAACGATGCTGCGCGCGTCGGTGAGCACGCGCACGTGCGGCGCACCCGCGCCGGGCTCCTGGCGCAGTCGCTGCTCGATCGCGAAGGCGAGCTCCACGCCCGCCGCGCCGCCGCCGACCACGGTCACGGCGTTCATCCCGCCCTGGCGCGCGCGGTCCAGCACCTTCTCCCAGCCCTGCGCGAAGCGCTCCAGCGGACGGACCGCGACGGCGTGCGCCTCCACGCCCCGGACGTCCGTGGCGGCCGGCCTCGAGCCCACGTCGATCGAGAGCACGTCGTAGCCCACGACCTCCCCGTTGACGCAGATCACCTCCCGCATCGAGGTGTTCACGAGCGCGGCCGAGGAGCGCACCACCAGCGCCCGCGCCCTCTTCGCGAGCGGCTCGAGGTCGATGCCGCAGGCCTCCAGCGGGTAGTGGCCCGAGACGTAGCCCGGAAGCATTCCGGAGTAGACCTGGCGCGCGACGGGCGTGACCAGCGTCACGCTCACGGCCGGATCGAGCGCGTCGCCGAGGACCTTGAGCACGTGGACGTGCGCGTGGCCGCCGCCCAGGAGCACCAGGCGCTTCACGGCCGCGCCTCCAGCCGGAAATCGCCGAACCACGCCGTCGCCGTCTCGCCCGTCTGGTCGGTGTCGTTGCCGATCGCGATGCCGGTGACGCGCGGCACGGGGCCGCTCCACTGCGCCCCGAAGGCGGCGCGGAAGTCGGCGGCGAGGTCGCGGGACTCGTCCGCCCAGGCGCCGGGCGAACCGCCTCGCAGCACCACGGTGCGCACGCGGTCGGTGTACGGATTCCACGCGCTGGTGCCCGGCGGGTTTCGGTTGTCCCAGACGTAGCAGATCGCCGCGGTGGGAAGCCTCTCGCCCCACACGGCGCGCGCGACGAGCGCCTTCGCCCGCGCGGTCCACGGCAGCGTCTCGACGGGCACGTCGAAGAAGACGTACACGCGCGCGGCGAAGTCGTCGCCGGACTTGCGGGCGAGGTCCGCGCCGGCGACCACGCGGTCGACCTTCCAGCGCCAGGCGAGCATCGGGCGCGCCTCAGGGTCGATGTCGAGATCGTGGGCAACCGTGCCTGCGGCCGCGGCCGCGCGCGAACGCAGGACGGTGACGCCCCCGTCCTCCACGAGCGCCACCTCGGGCGCGCTCACGCGCGGCAGCGTGAGCGGGCGCCAGGGCGCCGGCAGGGCCGCACCCGGCGCCGAGCGCGAGAACGGGGCCGGCTGCGCATCCGCCTGCGGCGCGGCCCACGCCAGCAGCGCGGCGGCGAGGATCGCGCCCGCGCTCACGGCGAGCGCTCCGCGAGGAGCCCCGAGACGACGAGACGGCGGTAGTCCTCCGGGCGGTCCACGTCCCAGCGCAGCGGCATCTCGCGCCAGCGCGCGCCGGCGGTCCGGAGACGCATTCGAGTGTCGACCATGACGCTCGCCTCTCCCCATCGGATCCGCTCGAAGAGGCCCGGCACCGCGCGCGAAAGCCCCACCAGCACGTATCCGCCGTCCTCGGCCGGCTGCACCACGGCGTCGTGGGTGGCCAGCGAAGAGGCGGCGGCGCGCAGGTCGGCCGCTCCCAGCGACGGGCAGTCCGAGCCCACGAGGAGCGCCGGGCCGTTCGCCAGCAGCCGCTCGAAGGCGCGCGCCATGCGCTCGCCGAGGTGGCCACCGCGCTGCTCCTGCAGGACGGCGCCGGACTCGGCGGCGCAAGCGGCGAAGAAGGGGTGTCCCGCATCGGGCGCGCACCACAGCGACACGGGGCCGACCCCGGCCTCGCGGGCCGTGGCGAGAGCGCGGCGCACGAGGGTGGCGTGCAGCTCCGCCGCCGCGGCCTCGCCCAGCAGGGGCACGAGGCGCGTCTTCACCTCCCCGGCCACGGGAGCCTTGGCGAACACCGCCACCTGCACGGCGCTAGGACGCGCGGCCATCGCCGTAGCGCTTCGCGAGGCGCGCGGGATCGGCGCCGAGGAAATAGGCGAGCCGCAGCCGCCACATCAGCAGGATGGTGGCAGTGGTGCCGTGCCGCTCCCAGCGCCGCCCCGAGGTGACCACGCGGCTGCGAAGACACAACGGCGGCCCGATGCGCTTGAGGGCCTTCGAGAGCGCGATGTCCTCCATGAGCGCGATGGACGGAAATCCGCCGGCGGCCTCGAACGCGGCCCGGCGGACGAAGATCGCCTGGTCGCCCGTGGCGATTCCCGTGAGGCGCGAGCGCGCGTTCATGCATGCCGCCACGACGCGCAGCATCGCCGGGCGGCCCTCTATCGCGACGTCGAAGCGACCCCAAGGCCGGCCGGAAGCCGCCAGCCCCTCGAGGACGAGGCGGTCGGCGTCGTCGGGAAGGCGCGTGTCGGCGTGCAGGAAGAGGAGCGTGTCCCCTCGGGAGGCGGCCGCGCCCGCGTTCATCTGCGCCGCGCGCCCGCGCGGGGCGGCGATCACGCGGTCGGCGAGGGGGGCCGCGAGCGCCGCGGTGCCGTCCGTGCTCGCGCCGTCGGCCACCACCACCTCGACGCCGCGTTCCCGGAAAGGCCGCAGGCGCCCGAGGCAGGCCGCGATGCCGGCCGCCTCGTCGAGCGTGGGAACGATGATCGAAAGCCGGCTCATCGGGCCATTATGGCCAATCAGCGGGCGTCGTTGAGCGACCAGTCGTAGTCCAGGTGGGCGATGGGCGCCTTGCCCTCGGCCACCAGGCGGCGGTCGGCGGGCGAGTCGGCCAGCAGGTCGGCGTAGCGCGCGAAGTACTGCTCGCGCGAGGTGACCGGGCCCGCCGTGCCGATGCCGCGGTAGCCGGAGGTCCAGTCCTCCTTGAACCACTTGAAGATCTCGGAGACCTCGAGCTTCCCGGAGCGCGGGTCGAAGCGGTTGCGCGTGCGGTCGGAGAGGAAGCGGCGCGCCTGCTCCTCGAGCTGGGCGTCGAGGCGGGAGGCGACGTAGGCCTCCTCGCGCAGCATCGGGCAGCCGACGGAGGCGCAGTTCACCGCGTAGTGCACGCGCGGCTCGTCGTAGGCGCCGGGCTTCCTCAGCATCCCGTGCTCGATCCCGTCGAGGCTCTCCTCGCGGCCGAGGAGCGTGAAGAACCTGCGCTTCCACGGGCTGTTGAAGAGGATGTTGCCGAGGTCGCGGATCGACTTGAGGTCCGGATACTTCGAGAGGATGAGCTCCACCGTGAACGCGTTGTAGGCGTTGACGAGGAAGGCCATGCGCTGCTCCCGGGACCAGGCGCGGAACTCCGCCTCGCCCACGCGCGAGACTTCCGCGAGGTAGGCCGCGAGCGCGGCGCGGTCCTTCGCGAAGTCCGCATAGCGCACCTGCGAGGCGCGGCCGCCGTCGAGGAGCTTCACGTGCCTCTTCACGAGCGCGTCCCACGCCGCGTGCGAGTGGTCGAACGCGTGGGCGCCCGTGGCGATTGCCAGGGCGATGGCGGCGAGAAGGATTCGGATCATGGCGTCAGCGGCGGGAGGCGTCGTGAAAGGGCCTCTTGTCGGAGGCGAGGCCGGCCACGCGCCCGAGCACCGCGCCCAGGCCGCCCTCGCCGCGCGTCCAGGCGTGGAAGGCCGCGAGGAAGTCCATCTGGCCGCGCGTGACGGTCGAGCGCTTCCACGCGCCGGCCGCGAACTTGTTGGCCTCCGCGAGCGTGGGGTAGACGTGGATGGTGCCGAGGATGCGGTTCAGCCCGATGCCGTGGCGCATGGCGGAGACGAACTCGGTGACGAGGTCGCCCGCGTGCTCGCCCACGATCGTGGCGCCCAGGATGCGGTCCGTTCCGGGCTTCACGATCACCTTCACGAAGCCGTGCGCCTCGCCGTCGGCGATGGCGCGGTCGAGGTCGTCGATGCCGTAGGTGACCACCTGGTGGGCGATGCCCCTCTCCTTCGCCTCGGACTCGTTGAGGCCCACGCGCGCCACCTCCGGCTCCGTGAACGTGGCCCAAGGGACCACCGACCAGTCGACGCGGAACTTCCGGAAGCGGCCGAAGAGCGCGTTGACCGAGGCGTACCACGCCATGTGCGAGGCCGTGTGGGTGAACTGGTAGGGGCCGGCCACGTCGCCGCAGGCGAGGATGTTGGGGTAGGCGGTCTCGAGGAACTCGTTCACCTCCACGGTCCGGCCCTTCGTCACGGGGATGCCCAGCTCCTCGAGGCCGTAGCCCTCGGTATTGGCCACGCGGCCCACGGCGACCAGGATCTCGTCGAAGGCGATGCGCCGCTCGCCCTGAGCGCCCTCGGCCACGAGGACCTTCCCGCCGCCCTCGACGACGACCTCCTTCGCCTTGTGGCCGACGAGGACCTCCACGCCCTCGGCCTCGAAGCGCCGGCGGACGAGCTCCGAGACTTCCGGATCCTCGCGCACCATGAGGCGGGGAAGCATCTCCACCTGCGTCACCTTGGCACCGAAGCGCGCGAAGGCCTGCGCCAGCTCGCAGCCGATGGGACCGCCGCCCAGCACCACGAGGCGGCGCGGGAGCGCGCGCAGCTCCCACACGTTCTCCGAGGTGAGCGGGCGCGCCTCGGCCAGCCCCGGGATCGGCGGCACGAAGGGGCGCGCGCCCGCGGCGATCACGATGTTGCGCGTCGTGAGGCGCGAGACGGTTCCGTCGCCCTTCGCGATCTCCACGGTCCAGGGATCGACGATCCGCGCCGTGCCGGCGACGACCTCGACCCCGAGCCCCGAGTAGCGCTCGACGGAATCGTGCGGCTCGATCGCCTTCACCACCGACTGCACGCGCTGCATCACCTCGCCGAAGTCGAAGTCGGCGCTCGCCTCGCGGAAGCCGAACTCCCTCGCACGCCGCACGTGCGAGAGGAACTTCGCCGAGCGGATGAGCGCCTTCGAGGGCACGCAGCCGGTGTTGAGGCAGTCGCCGCCCATGCGGCGGCGCTCGACGAGCGTCACCTTCGCCTTCACGGCCGCGGCGATGTAGGCGGTGACGAGGCCCGCGGAGCCCGCCCCGATCACCACCACGTTGCGCTCGCAGGTCGCCGGGCGCTTCCACCGCGCGTAGACCCGGCGAGCCTTCATCGCCTCGAGCGCACGCCGGGCGACGAAGGGAAAGATCCCCAGGAGCGCGAACGCCCCCAGCAGGCCGGGCGAGAGGATGCCCTTGAGCGAGGTGACCTGCGCGAGCTGCGTGCCGGCGTAGACGTAGGCGAGGGTGCCCGCGAGCATCCCGACCTGGCTCACCCAGTAGAAGGTGGCCGTGCGGATGGGCGTGAG
>JAHCLE010000135.1 GCA_026125445.1 Burkholderiales bacterium | reverse complement strand
CCCGTGCCCTCGGCCTTGCGCGTGTAGTCCTTGCCCACCTGGCGGAACTCCTCGAAGATCGCCTCGCGGTCCTCGGGGGCGATGCCCACGCCCGTGTCCGTCACGGCGATCTCGAGCCGGCCGTCGGGCCGCGCCGCGCTCACGGAAACCTTCCCGCCCTCCGGCGTGAACTTGACCGCGTTCGAGAGCAGGTTCAGCAGGATCTGCTTCACCTTGCGCTCGTCGGCCACGAAGGAGCCCACGCCCGGCTCCACGCCCAGGGCGAGGGCGATGCCGTGCCGCTGCGCCCGCTCCCTCACCAGCGTCATGGCGTTCTCCAGCGTGGAGGGCACGTCGAACTCGGCGAGGTCGAGCTCCATGCGGCCGGCCTCCACCTTGGAGAGGTCGAGGATGTCGTTGATGAGCGCCAGCAGGTGCTTGCCGGAGGCGTGGATGTCCTCGACGTACTCCGCCTGCTTGTCGTTGAGCTCCCCGAACATGCGCTCCTTGAGCGCCTCCGAGAAGCCGATGATCGCGTTGAGCGGCGTGCGCAGCTCGTGCGACATGTTGGCGAGGAAGTCGCTCTTGTGCTTGCTCGCGATCTCGAGCTGGCGGCTCTTGTCCTGGATCTCGTTGAATAGGCGGACGTTCTCGATGGCGATCACCGCCTGGTCGGCGAAGGTCTGAAGGAGCTGGACGTACTTCTCGGGAATCTCGCCAGGCTCGGCCCAGCCGACATTGATCGACCCGATGGGTTCGCCGTCGCGCAGCAGGGGGATGCCGAGGGCGCGCCGGACCGCGCCCGGGCCTCCCCGCGCCGGCTCGTAATCCGGATCGGCCGCCAGGTCCTCGACGCGCACCGGCGCCTTCGCGAGCATGACTCGGCCGGCCAGGGTGGCCTTCGTGGGCGCCGCAGGCGGCGCGGACATCCACGCGGGATTCGCATCCGGCGGCAGGCCTGCGCTCGTCACGTAGCGGACGAGGCCGTCCTCCAGCCTGAAGGTGTGGACGACGAGCGCGCCCCCGATCTGCCTCGCCGAGGACGCGATGGCGGCGAAGACCGGCGTCACGTCCGTAGGCGAGCCGCTGATGACCTTGAGCACGTTGGCCGTGGCCGTCTGCTGCTCGAGGCTCTCGCGCAGCTCGGCCGTGCGCTCCTGCACCTTGCGCTCGAGACCCGCGTAGGACTCGCGCAGCTGCTCGGCCATGGTGTTGAAGCGCTCGGCGAGCACCTGCAGCTCGTCGCCGGTACGCACGTCGATCCGGCTCCCGAGCTCGCCCGCCCCGATGCGCTCGGCGCCCGCCTGCAGCGCCCGGATGGGCTCCACCATGCGCCGGACGAGAAACGCGCTCGCCACCACGGAGATCGCCACGCCCGCCAGGAGCAGCAGGATGGTGCGCACCACGGAGTCGTAGAGCGGCGCGAAGACGGCGCTGGCCGGCTGCTCGACGAGGACGTGCCAGCGCAGCGCGTCGATGGCGGCGAAGCCGGCGAGCACCGGCTCGCCCGCGGAATTGCGCGCGTCCTCGATCTCGCGCCACTCGGCATCGGGCGCCGCCTCGAGCGCGGCTCTCACCTGGGGCAGGCCCGAGAGATCCACCTTGCGAAGCACCAGGCTGATGTCGGGATGGGCCACGAGGAAGCCCCTGGCGTCCACGACATAGGCCACGCTGCCCGTCCCGGTGCGCATGCGCGAGACCACGTCCCAGATGAACTTGAGGTTCACCTCCACGACCGTGGCGCCCGGGCGGTCGCGCGCCTCGGGGATGGCCACGGTCATGTAGGGCTCGGTCTCCTTGCGGAAGTTGACGGGGCCGAACCAGGTCTTTCCCTTGCGCGCCTCCACGAATCGCGGGTCGGCCGAGAAGTCGATGCCGCTTCCCACCACGTCCATCGACAGGCGCGAGACCTTGAGCTGCTCGCGGCCCCGCGCGTCCAGGTGGCTCACCTCGGTGATGGCCGGCACCTGGCGCAGGAGCTTGAGGAAATCGAGCCGGCGCTGCTCCATCGGGCTCTGGCCGGTACCCACCATCGGCAGCGCCGTGTAGCCCAGCTGGCTCTCGATGTCGCGCACGAACTGCTCGATGCGAACCGCCGCCGTGAGCGCCTTCTCGCGCTGCAGGTTCACTACCGAGGCGCGCGTCTCCTGGTAGGAGAAGTACAGGTTGATGGCCCCGCTCGCGACGAGGCCCGCGCTCACCAGCAGCGCGATGAACGCGAAGTACTTGGGGAAGAGGCCGGCGCGCCAGGTCAATCGAACACCCGGTCGGCGCGAAGAAGCAGCGACGGTGGCAGCTCGATGCCGAGCGCCCTGGCCGCCCCGCGGTTGACGTGGAGCTCCACCCGCGAGGGCTGCTCGATCGGCATGTCCGCCGGGGCCTGGCCCCGCAGGATGCGGTCGACGAAGTGCGGCGCCCGCCGATAGTTGGCCGTGATGTCGGAGCCGAAGGCCATGAAACCCCCATTGGCCGCCGCACCCAGCACCTGGTGCATGTCGGGAAGGCGATGACGGCGCGCCTCGGAGGCGATCATCGCCTGTGCATCGGGGTAATGGAGCTCGGGAACGTCGTCGAACCAGAGAGCCTGCGCGCCGGCGCGGGCCGCGCGCTCGATCGCTGCCGGCATGTCCTGAAGGGTCGCGAAGGTGACCGCCGACACCTCGAGGCCGAGGGAATTTGTCGTCGCCGACAGCGCGGGACTGCGTCGGAAGGCCTCCTCGATCCGCGCCTCGACGGCCTGCCGCCCGGACACGGGCCCTTTCCAGAGCGTGACGAACGCGATGCGGGCGATCCTCGGCACGGCTTCCTTGAGGAGGGAAAGCCGCTTCTCGTTGTGCTGCTCCCGCCCACCCGCGACCAGCACCGTTCCCGTGACGTTTCCGCCCGGCCGGGCGAGCGAGGCGGCGAGGCCCTCCTCCACCGGGGAATAGTAGGTCACCATCACGACCGGGATCGTGCGCGTCGCGCGGGCCGCCGCGTTGACGCCACCCCCGAACGCGACGATCACGTCGACGGGCATCCCGGCAAGCTCCTCCGCAAGCTGCGGCAGCCGTCCGTACTCGCCTTCCGCGGACTTCCAGACGATCCGCACGTTCTTTCCGTCGATCCAGCCCAGCTTCCGCAGTCCCGTGACGAACTCGGTCACCGCCGGGTGCGTGGCCGTCCCGGCTTCCATTTCCGCCTGCGGAACGCTGTTCGCGAGAAAGCCGATGCGCTTCAGGCTCCCCTGCGCCGGCGCCAACGCCCACGACGTCACGGTGCCCAGCAGCAGCGCGATGAACGCGAAATACTTGAGGAAGAGCCCGCCCCGGCGCCTCATGTCGTGGATCGCCCCCCAGGAGGCGGGCCCGTCTTGTTGTGATCCCGAGGCTATTGCCCGGGGCGCCCGCCTGTCTGTGACATATTCACCCGGGGGGGCGGCGGAGCGCAATCGGAGGGGCGGGGCGGGCCGCCCCCCGGCGCCGGCTAGACCATCGGCCCCACGTCCACCACGTGCCCGACTTTCACCACCAGGGGCCACAGGTGCTTGTGAGTGAAGAGCCCGCCCACCTCGACGCCGCCCGCCTTCTCCATCACGTGGATGACGGCCGAGTACGGGTAGTAGTGGGTCACCCCGTCCTTCGCGCCCACGGCGCCGAAATAGGTGTCGGCCGCGAGCGTGAGCGTGGCCTCGTCGATGTGGTAGGCCGTGTGGTAGTTGAGCCCGATCTTCTGGTTCAGGTAACGGTCGAACAGCGCTTTCATTTTCCCCCCTTGGCCCGCGCGACCGCGTCGGCGAGCTCCTTTCCGCTCTTGTAGTGTGGCACGCGGAAGACGAGGCGCTTCGAGCGCTGCCAGAACGCGTTCGAGCCCTCGACCTCTTCCTTCCAGTACTTCTGCGCCAGCGCGACGTTGCCCTTCTCGTCGAGCAGGAACGCATCCCGCGAGCCCGCGCCGCCGAAGATGTAGAGCTTGCCGTCGATGATCTTCCAGGTGTCCGCGTCGCCGCCCCAGGGGATGCCGTACACGATCCCGTTGGCGCAGTAGCCGCCGAATTGCGGAACGTACTTGCCGGGGTCGGCGTCGAAGAGCGTCTTGTGCTCGGCGCTCGCGAAGCGGAAGGTGACGCCCTTGTAGACGGACTTGTGGGCGGCGCTGCCCATCGCGTGGCGGCCGTCGGTGAAGTAGCTCACCACGTCGTGGCCGAAGAGGATGAGGTGCGCGTCGTCGCCGTCGGAAACGGCATTGACGGGGCTCAGGCCCTGGCCGGGGCTCTGCGTGAACATGGGCGCGCAGCCGGCGAAGAGGAACGCCGTGGCGGCGAGGGCGGGGGCGATCAGGCGCTTCATCGTCTTCCTTTCAGGTTTCGTCGTCTTCGTCGGTGCCGGCCGCCGCGCGCGCCAGTCGGTCCCGGGCGGCTTCCCACGCGGCATCGGCGGGCGGAGCTTCGACAACGATCAGGTCGGCTCCGTTCGCGTCGAGCGCGCGCAGGTTGGCGTAGAGGTCGTGGCCGTAGCCTGCCGCATCCGCGGGGGCGGCGCGCCCGAAGGCGGCCAGCGGCGTCGGGGCGCGACCCAGCGCCAGCAAGGCCACGCGCTTGCCCTCGGCGGCGGCCGCGCGGACCCTGGTCTCGAGTTGATCGGGTTCGACCAGAACGAGCGGCGTGCGCGGCGCGTAGTGGGCGGCCAGCGTCCCGGATGCGCGCGGCGCCTGGACGTCCCGGTCGTGCGGCGCGACACCCAGCACGGCGGCGATGTCCTCGCGCGAGATCCTGCCGGGCCGCAACAGGACGGGCACGCCGCGCGTGAGGTCCACGATGGTCGACTCCAGCCCCACCTCGCAGGCGCCGCCGTCGAGCACGGGCAGGTCCGGGCCGAACTCGTCGCGCACATGCTGCGCAGTCGTCGGGCTCACGTGGCCGAACTTGTTGGCCGAGGGCGCCGCCACGGCGCCGCTGCCGATCATCGCGAACTCGCGCAGCAGCGCCTGCGCCACGGGGTGCGACGGACAGCGAAGGCCCACCGAGTCCTGCCCGCCGGTGACGATCGCGGGAACGCGCGGCGACTTCTTCAGGATCATCGTGAGCGGGCCGGGCCAGAAGGCCTTCGCGAGGGCGCGCGCCGCCTCCGGGATGTCGATCGCCCATTCGTCGAGGCTCGCCTCGGGAGCCAGGTGCACGATGAGCGGATGGTCGGCCGGGCGGCCCTTGGCTGCGAAGATTCCCGCGACGGCCCGCGGGTTGGTGGCATCCGCCCCGAGGCCGTAGACGGTCTCGGTGGGAAGGGCCACCAGGTTGCCGCGGGCGAGCTCCGCGGCGGCTTCCGGGACGGAGATCGCGCCTGCGGAGCCGGTCGGGTGGTGCGGGGTGCTCATGCCCCGCATTATCGCCCGACCGTGCGGCGGCACTCCATCGACCGAGGGACTACGCGCTCAGCAGCCCTGGTTCTCGATGGTCGGGTCGAGGACCAATTGCCCGGCCCTTCTTCCTCCCTTGCGCTTCACGAGCGTGATCTCGTACTTGAACCACTTCGGCCCGGGGATCGTGCGCATCCTGTTCACGACCGAGCCGGGGTGATTGTTCAGGTCGATCAGGCTGATCCTGTCGTTGTTCATCGAGATCAGCCTGCCCACGAAGGGACTGTTCCCACCGCCCCCCGCCTTGAAGACGATTCCATCGTTCACGTTCGGGAACCGCCAGCCGGGAGAGTCGCGCAGAGTCCACACGATCTCCGCGATCCGGCGCCAGGGAACCACGATGTAGTCCGGCTCGGCGATTATCACGTTCTTCCTGACCATGACGGACACGTTGATGATCAAGTTCTCCTCCCGGAAATTGCCTGGCCCCCGCCTGTCGCCCCGGCCAGTTCGTTGACGAGACCGGCATAGGCTGGGTGCCGGTAGTTCGAAGCCTCGACGCGAGCCGCCAGGCGCCGCGCCCCCTCGAGATCGCCCAGGCGCGCGCGAAGCTGGGCAAGCAGGGTGAGGACCGAGTAGTTGTCCAGCGATGCCCCCGTCTGCAAGCGCGTGGCGGCGGCGCTCCAGCGCGCCCGCGCACCGTCGGAATTTCCTCCGCGAATCGACAGGTCGCCCGCGGCGAGCTCGGCCCGCGCGACGACCTCGGCCTGGATGCCGCTCAGCTTCTTCCCCGACGCCTCGAGCTGCCCGACCTTCGCAAAGTAGGCGTCGAACTCGCCCGCCGGCAGGGAGCGGCCGTCGGCATGGGCGACGCTCGCCTTCTGCGCGAGGACCTGCCCGTGGAGGTTCACCTGCCAGTTGAGCGCGGAGGCGTCCTTCGCCAGGAGCCTCGCGGCGTCCGCCTCGACACGCTCGACGAGCGCCCGCGCGGCGTCCGTCCTCCCGAGCGCCAGCTCGACCTCGGCGAGCCGGAGCCGGTTGAAGCACGACTCCGAGAGCCAGAACATGTTGCTCGCGTCCGCCGCGACCAGGGCGGCGGCCTGCTCGACGGAGGCACGCGCATCCGGCTCGGCCGCCCGCGCGTCGCCCAGGTAGAGCTTCAGGCGCGCGAGCTCGAATCTCGCGTTGGCCACCTGGCGCGTCACCTTCGTGTTCTTCGTCCCTTCGGGGATGGCGCGAAGCACCTCGATCCGCGCTTGCTGCGCGTCGATTCCGTCGCGGTAGCTTCCCGAGGCCTCGCGAACCTTCGCGATCCAGCCATAGACGTCCGCCAGCTCGAAGGCGACCGCGGGACGCTGGGCGACGAGCCGGGAGAACACGTCGCGCGCATCCGAAAAGGACCGCGATGCCGCATCCAGCTGGTTGCGCTCGAGCTGCACGATGCCGAGGTTCTGGCTCGCGTAGGCCGTCTCCAGCTGCCACTCCGGATTCGCCGCGTCGATTCGCACCAGGCGCTGCGCCAGATCGCGGTACTCGAGGAAGGCGCGCTCCGCCTCCGCGGCCTGGCCGCGGCGCCAGGCGACGTTGCCCACCCAGAACACGCTCTGCGCGTGGTCGAAGATCCGCCTGGGGTCGTCCGGCGAACGCGAGAGCAGCTGCGCCGTCGTGCCTGCGGCCCCCCGGAACGCCGCAAGCGCCTCGTCCAGCCTTCCGCGCCTTTCCCGGATCTCGCCGATGAGGTGCATGGCCCGCGAACGCTGCCCGAGGGCGGTCGCATCGAGATCGTCCGCCTCCTGCTCCGCGTAGTAGGCGAGCGCCTTCTCGCCCACGGCATCCAGCGCGTCGAGGCGCCCCACCGGATCGAGGCGCTTACGCAGGTCGCCCAGCATGAACTCGATGAGATCCTCGGCTTGCGCGCGCCGGCTCTGCGCCTCGCCCCGGGAGTGGATGGCCAT
>JAHCLE010000134.1 GCA_026125445.1 Burkholderiales bacterium | reverse complement strand
AGGAGCTTGCGGGTGTACTCCTGCCCCGGGTTGAGGTAGATCTCGTCGGCGTTGGCGATCTCGACGATCTCGCCCTGGTTCATCACCATGATCTCGTCGGAGATGTACTTCACCACCGCGAGGTCGTGCGAGATGAAGATGTAGGAAAGCCCGTACTCGTCCTGCAGGTCCTGCAGGAGGTTCAGGACCTGCGCCTGCACCGAGACGTCCAGCGCCGAGACCGACTCGTCGCAGATGAGGACGTCGGGCTTCATCGTGAGGCAGCGCGCGATGGCGATCCGCTGGCGCTGCCCGCCGGAGAACTCGTGCGGGTACTTGTAGAACGCCGACTCCGGCAGCCCCACGCGCGAGAGCAGGTGGAAGGCCATCTCCACGCGCTCCTTCTGGTCCTTGCCGATGCCGTGGATCTTCATGGGCTCGGTGAGGATGTTGCCCACCGTGAAGCGCGGGTTGAGGGAGGCGTAGGGGTTCTGGAAGATGATCTGGATGCGCCGCCGGTAGGCCATCATCTCGCGGTCGGAGAGCGACAGGAGGTCGCGGCCCTCGAAGAGCACCTCCCCGCCCGTGGCGTCGTGCAGCCGCATGAGGGTCAGCCCGACCGTCGTCTTGCCGGAGCCCGACTCGCCCACCAGGCCCAGGGTCTTGCCCTTGGCGAGGCGGAAGTTCACGTCCTTCACCGCCGGCACCGCGCGCTTGCCGAAGAGCCCCTCCTTGAGGAAGAAGGTCTTGTTGAGGTTCCTCACCTCGAGGATCGCCGCGTCGCCCTCCTTCACGCCGCGGGGGCGCTCGGCGTAGTTGGCCGCCCCCGTGCCCTTCATGAAGTCGTCGATCACCGGCAGGCGCATGGGACGGCGGTCCAGGCGCGGGCGGCACTCGAGGAGCGCCTTGGTGTACGGGTGCTGCGGCCGCTCGAAGATGTCGCGGACCGCGCCCTGCTCCTGCACCAGCCCGTTCTGCATGACCACGACGTGGTCGGCGATTTCGCCCACCACCCCCAGGTCGTGGGTGATGAAGAGCACCGACATGTGGTGCTTCTCCTGCAGCTTCGCCAGCAGGTCGAGGATCTGCTTCTGGATCGTGACGTCGAGCGCCGTGGTGGGCTCGTCGGCGATGAGGAGCTTGGGCTCGCAGGCGATCGCCATGGCGATCATCACGCGCTGCTGCTGGCCGCCGGAGAGCTCGTGCGGGAAGCTCCGCGCGCGAAGCTGCGGCTCGGGGATGCCCACTTCCGCCAGCAGCTCCACGGCGCGCGCGGCCGCGGCCTTCGGCGTCATGCCCATGTGCAGGCGCAGCACCTCGCCGATCTGCTCGCCCACGGGGAAGACGGGGTTGAGCGAGGTCATCGGCTCCTGGAAGATCACCGAGATGTCCTTGCCGCGGATGTCGCGAAGCCGCGCCTCCGGGGCCTTGAGGAGGTCCTCGCCGCCGTAGAGCACCTGGCTCGCGGCCGGGATGCCCGCGTTCTCCGGCAGCAGCCCCAGGATCGACATCGCCGAGACGGACTTGCCGCTGCCCGACTCGCCCACCAGCGCCACGATGCGGTGCGTGGGAACGTCGAAGGAGATGCCCTTCACCGCCTCGAAGGTGGTGTGCTTGTCGAGGCGGAAGCTCACCCGGAGGTCGCGGACCTGGAGGAGCGTCTGTTCGTTCGTCATGCGTCTCTCCGGGTCACTTGAGTTTCGGGTCCAGCGCGTCGCGCAGGCTGTCGGTGAGCATCGAGAAGGCGGTCACGAGGATCGCCATGCTCGCGCCCGCGGCGAAGAGCTGCCACCACTTGCCGATCACCAGCTCGTTCTGGGCCTCGGCGAGCATCGTTCCCCAGGAGACCATGTCCACCGGCACGCCCAGCCCGAGGAAGGACAGGATCACCTCGGCCTTGATGAAGCTCACCACGTGCTGCGAGAGCTGCACCAGGATCACGTGGCTCGCGTTGGGCAGGATGTGCACGAACATGCGCGACAGGTGCGAGGCGCCGATCGCCTGCGCGGCCTTCACGTACTCGCGCCCGCAGTGCTTGATGTACTCCGCGCGCACCAGGCGGTAGATGCCCGTCCAGCCGGTGAGCGCGAGGATCACGATGATCGTGTCCAGCCCGCGCTTGAACACGGCCGCGAAGGCGAGGATGAGCAGGATGTAGGGGATCGAGGTGAAGATGTTGTAGAACCACTCGAGGAAGTCGTTCACCTTCCCGCCCCAGTAGCCGGCCATCGCCCCCAGGACGGTGCCGATCATCGTGGCGAAGAGCGCGGCGGTGAGCCCCACGAAGATCGAGACTTCCGAGCCCTTCACGGCCTTCTCCAGCACGTCGCGGCCCCACTTGTCGCCGCCGAAGGGCAGCGTCTCGGATCTCTTGACCTCGGTGACGGCGATCTTGGCCGCGCGCTCCTCCCACTCCTTGTAGCGGGGCGCCAGCGGGTCGATGTCGGAGAGGTCCACGGGCTTCGCCTTGCTCGCGAAGTCGCGGTTGGTGACCTCCCTCGCCTCCAGGTTCTCGGCGCCGGCGAGGAACGCGGGGTTGGCGTAGGAGACGCCCTTCTCCTTGTTCCAGTCGCGGGCCACGAGCCCGGCCCAGGAGGCCATCATCATCGCGAGGTAGGTCGCCACGATGGCCAGGCACACGAGTCCGACACGGTCACCCAGGAGCCGGCGCCAGGCCAGCGTCCAGAGTCCGGGGGATTCCTGCGGCGCGGGAAGCGAGTAGTTGGAGACGACGGAGCTCATCATTGCCTCACTTGAAGGACACGCGCGGGTCGACGAGCTTGTAGGTCACGTCGACGAGCAGGTTCACGATCATGGTGAGCATGGCGAGGTAGACCGTCACCGCCTTGATCACCGGGAAGTCGCTGCGGTTCACCGCGGTCACGATCTCGCGGCCCAGGCCCGGGATCGAGAAGAACACCTCCAGCAGGAAGGAGCCCACGAAGACTCCTGGCAGGTGGATGCCGACGTTGGTGAGGATGGGGATGAGGGCGTTCCGGAGCACGTGCTTGAGCATCACCTTCTTCTCGGGCAGGCCCTTGGCGCGCGCGGTGCGCACGTAGTCCTGGTTGATCTCCTCCAGGAAGAAGGAGCGGAAGAGGCGCAGCTGCGGGGCGAGGCCCACGAAGATCGCCAGCATGATGGGCAGCGGCGCGTAGTTGGTGAGGTTTCGCCAGTAGCTCTCGCTCCAGCCCTGCACCGGGAACCAGCCGAGGATGAAGCCGAAGAGCCACTGGCCGACGATGATGTAGACCAGGAAGCTGATCGACATGGCGGTGGTGCAGATCACCATGATCGCGCGGTCGGTGAGGCTGCCGCGCACGTAGGCGACCATGATCGCGAAGAGGACCGCGAGCGTGGTCTCCAGGAGCAGCACCGGCACCATGATCGTGAGCGTGGGGCCCACGCGCGTGAGCAGGATGCGCGAGACCTCCTCGTTCGTGGACCAGCTGCGCCCGAAGTCGAAGGTGAAGACCTGCTGCACGAACACCCAGAGCTGGTACCAGTAGGGCTGGTCCACCCCCAGCTGCTTGCGGATGTTGGCGATCTGCTCGGGGTTGGAGATCTTGCCCGCCAGGACCTGCGCGGGGTCGCCCCCCACCCAGTTGAACAGGAAGAAGATGAGCAGGATCACGCCCGCGAGGGTCGGGATCATCTGCCACAGCCTTCGTATCACGTATGCGGTCACGCTGTTTTCTCCTTCTGGAGAAAAGGGGTCAGGTTACTTTGCACAATTATTAGGCAATGTAACCTGACCCCTCTTCATTTGACGGCCGCCTGGCGGGCGGCGACGTCGAGGTCGAGGTACTTGAAGTTGGTGTAGAGGATCGGGTGCTTCTTGTAGCCCTTCACCCACGGGTACAGCAGGTGATTGAAGACGCGGTGCACGCCCAGGCGCCAGGGCGCGTAGGCGAGGATCAGGCGGTTCATCTCGCGGTAGAGGGCGTTTCGCTCCGCCCCGTCGGGTACCGCGAGCGAGCGCCTGTACAGGGCGTCGAACTGCGCCAGCCGGAATCGCGCCTCGTTGGACTGCCCCGTGTTGGGCCCGTAGAAGAGCTGCAGGAAGTTCTGCGCGTCCGGGTAGTCCGCGATCCAGGCCGAGCCCGCCATCTGGAACTTGCCCACGCGCTTGTCGTTGAGCAGGTCCACGAACTGCACGGCGCTCGCGGACAGGCGCACCCCCACCGCCGCCGCGCTCTTCACCCACAGCTCGGCGAGCTGGCGGTTGGACTGGCTGCCGGCGTTGTACTTGTAGTCGAGGGCCAGCGGCTTGCCCTCGGGGCTCTCGCGCCAGCCGTCGCCGTCGCGGTCGAGGTAGCCGAAGAGGTCCAGCAGCGCCTTGGCGCGCGCCGGATCGTGGTCCTGCTGCGAGGCCCGGAAGCCCGCGTCGTAGCCCACCACCCCGGGCGGCACGGCGCTCTGCGCGGGTATCGCCTGTCCCTTGCGCAGGATCGAGATCTCCTGGTCGCGGTCGTGCGCGAGGACGAGGGCGCGCCGCAGCGCCACCCGCTCCGGGCCGTAGCCGCCGACCACCGGGTCCTCGAGGTTGAAGACGTCGTAGGTGACCTCCGGCTGCTCCTCGCGGAAGACCGCCACGTGCTGGCGCGCGAGGGCCGGGGCGAGGCGCCCGTTGGGCAACACCTGCTCGATGAACTCCGCGGGCGTCTCGTCGAGGTAGTCGTGCTCGTGGTTGATCCAGGCGAGGAAGCGCGGCTGCTCCTCCTCGATGGGGAAGATCTCGACGCGGTCCAGCAGCGGGAGCCTGCGGCCGGCCAGCTCGTCGATCGCGCGCCGGTCCCACTCGTCGGCCGGGTCGGCCCAGCGCGGGTCGAGCTCGTAGCCGCGGTGGTTGGGGTTCCTCTCCAGCACGATCTTGGAGCGGCGCACCCAGTCCTTCAGCACGAAGGGGCCGGTGCCCACCGGGTGGGCCATCGTGTCGTCGCCGTAGGCCTCGATCACCTCGCGCGCCACCGGCACCACGTTGGGCATGGCGAGCACGTAGAGGAAGTTGAAGTCGGGCTCGAGGAGCTTGAAGCTGATGGTGTAGCGGTCGCGCACCTCCAGGCCCGCGACCTTCGCGTCGTAGTCGAATCGGCCCGTCTTCTTCGCCGCGTCCGCGACCTCGTCCAGGCCCGCGATCTTGTGCTCGAAGAGCCACTCGTAGGGGCTCGCGTAGCGCGGGTCGCGGAAGCGCTTGACGGAGTACTCGATGTCCCTCGCCACCAGCTCGCGCTTGCGCCCCTTGAACGCCGGGTCGTCGGCGAAGAGGATGCCGGGCCGGATGCGGAAGGTGTAGCGGGTGCCGCCCTCCTCGGGCTCCGGGATGGCCTCGGCGGTGAGCGGCACGAGGCGCACCGGGCGCGCGAGGTAGTCGTAGGTGAGCAGCGGCTCGAAGATGTTCTCGACGATCCCCACCGAATACCGGTCGAAGATGCGCTGGGGGTCGAAGCCCGCCTCGGCCGTGCGCAGCGCCACCCGCAGGACCTTGCGCTCCACGGCCCCCGCGGCCGGGCCGGCGGCCAGGACGGCGCAGGCGAGGCAGGCGGCAAGGAGGGCGGCGGGACGCGGCAAGCGGGGCTCCTGGGGGCGGGCAAATCCGCGAATTATACGGGGTCGGGAACGGTGCCTGACACGGTGTCTGGCGCCGTGTTACCGCAGGTACCTGGCCCGCAGGTCGAGGTCGATGTCGACGTAGCGGTAGGTGTCGTGCAGGAAAGCGTGCTTGCGCCAGCCCAGCACCCAGGGCTGGATCATCTGGTCGCGCTTGCGGTGCACGAAGGACTTCCAGGGGGCGTAGACCGCCAGCAGCCGCACCATCTCGCCGTAGATGCGCGTGCGATCCGGCCCGGGCGGAAGGGCCGCCGCCTGCTCGTAAAGGCGGTCGTAGGCCTCGAGCTGGAAGCAGCCGTCGTTGGAGGAGCCGCAGTTGGGCCCATAGAGGAGCTGCAGGCCGTTCTCGGCGTCCGGGTAGTCGTAGCTCCAGGCGAGGTGCCAGTTGGAGAGCTTTCCCAGCTTGGACTTCTTGCGCAGGTCGGGCCACTTCTCGACCATCACCTCCACCCGGATGCCCACCGCCTCCAGGTTCTTCTTCCAGAGCTGGGTGAAGATGCGCTCGAGCTGCGTCGGCCCCGTGGCGTAGGTGAACACCAGCCGGCTGCCGTCGGGCTGCTCGCGCCAACCGTCGCCGTCGCGGTCCACGTAGCCGAACATGTCGAGCAGGGCCTTGGCGCGCGCCGGGTCGTAGGACGGCCCCAGGTGGAAGGCCGGGTCGTGACCCAGGACGCCGGGCGGCAGCGGCGAGCGCGCCTCGATGGCCGAGCCGTTCCTCACGAGGAAGATCTCCTCGTCCATGTTGTAGGCGAGGCCCACGGCGCGGCGCAGCGCGATGCGCTCGGGCGTGTAGCCGCCCCACACCGGGTCCTTCATGTTCCAGTACATGTAGGTGATGTCGACGTCGATGCCGGGCAGGTGCCTCACCCCCTTCCTCGCGAGCCAGGGCGCGGGCCGGTCGTGGGGAAGCGCCATGCTCTTGAACTCGTAGGGCAGGTTCACCCAGTCGAGCTCGCCGTTGAGGAAGGCGAGCCAGCGAGGCTGCGACTCCTCGATCACGTAGATCTCCACGCGGTCGAGCTGCGGGATGCGCTTGCCCTTCATCTCGGCGTAGAGGCGCTGCGAGACGGGGTCGTCGGCGGGCGGCTCGGCCTCGTAGTAGGTCTCGCGGAAGCCGGGATTCCTCTCCAGCACGATCTTCGAGGAGCGCTTCCACTCCTTGAGCAGGAAGGGCCCCGTGCCCACGGGGTGCGCGCCGATGTCGGCGCCGTAGCGCTCCACCACCTCGCGGGCCTGCGCGCCGAGCGTGCCCACGGCGAGGATGTAGAGGAAGTTGTAGTCGGGCTTGGCGAGCCGGATTCGCAGCGTGTAGCGGTCGAGCGCCTCGATGCCGCGGATGGGCGCGTCGTAGTCGAGCTTGCCCGCCCCCTTGGCCGCCGCCGCGGCCTCGTCGATGCCCTCGATGCGGCCCGTGACGAGCCAGGCGTTGGGCGAGCGCACGTTGGGGTCGATGAGGCGCTTGATCGTGTATTCGTAGTCCTTCGCCACCAGCTCGCGGCGCTTGCCGCCGAAGGCCGGGTCGTCGGCGAAGAAGATGCCCTTGCGCAGGCGCAGCGTGTAGACGCGACCGCCCTCGGTGACCTCCGGCATCGCCTCGGCCGTCTGGGGCTTGAGCTTGTAGGGCCGCGCCAGCATGTCGTAGGTGAGCGGCGGCTCGAAGATCTCGTCGATCACCGTGTTGGAGTAGGTGTCGGAGGCGAAGGCCGGGTCGAAGTTCGTCTCCGCGATGACGAAGGGCACGCGA
>JAHCLE010000133.1 GCA_026125445.1 Burkholderiales bacterium | reverse complement strand
GACGAGGACCACCTGCACATCGGCCACGGCGCCACCGGCGCGCACTGGCAGCTCACCATCGTTTCGGAAGCCTTTCGCGGCAAGACAGCGCTCGCGAGGCATCGAATGGTTTATGAGGCCCTGGGCGACCTCATGAAACGCGAGATTCACGCCCTGAAAATCGAGGCGTTCGCGCCCGGACAGCTTTGACCCAACGAAAAGGACCACCCATGAATTCCACCCTGAAGTCCCTCGCCGTCGCGCTCGTGGCGGGCACGCTCGCCCTCGGCGCCTTCGCCCAGGAAAAGGCGGCGCCCAAGAAGGCCGCCGCCGGCAAGATCGTGGTGAACGGCGTCACGATCCCGCAGTCGCGCATCGACATGATGAACAAGGAGCTCACCGCCTCCGGCCAGCCCGACACGCCGGAGCGCCAGAAGGCGGTGCGCGAGGAGCTCATCAACCGCGAGGTGCTGGTGCAGGCGGCCCAGAAGCGCGGCCTCGACAAGAACCCCGACGTGGCCGCCCAGATGGAGATGGCCCGCCAGTCCGTGCTGGTGCGCGCGCTCTTCGAGAACGAGGTGAAGGCCAACCCCATCACCGACCTCGACCTGCAGAAGCAGTACGAGGACTTCAAGAAGTCCATGGGCGAGAACGAGTACAAGGTCCGCCACATCCTCGTCGACAAGGAAGACGACGCCAAGGCGATCATCGCCGAGCTCGGCAAGGGCGGCGACTTCGCCAAGCTCGCCAAGGAGAAGTCGAAGGACCCCGGCTCCAAGGACAACGGCGGCGACCTCGACTGGGGCCCGGCCGCGCGCTACGTGAAGCCGTTCGCCGACGCGATCTCGAAGATGAAGAAGGGCGAGCTCACCACGGCGCCGGTCAAGACCGACTTCGGCTACCACGTGATCAAGCTCGACGACGTGCGCCCGCTCAAGGTGCCCGCCTTCGAGGAGCTGAAGGAGCAGTTCCGCCAGCGCGCGCAGCAGCAGCAGATCCAGAAGCTGGTCATGGAGCTGCGCAGCAAGGCGAAGGTGGAGGAGCGCTAGCCTCCCGCCGCGCCGCACCCGCGACACGAAGGGCGCCTGCGGGCGCCCTTTTTTTTCGCGCTATCATCGGATCGAACGCCCCTGCCGAAGGAACCGTGATGACCACCTCGCTCGTGGTAACCGTCGTCGGGCCCGACCGCCCGGGAATCGTGAACCGGCTCTCCGACGCCGCGCAGCGCCTCGGCGCCAACTGGGAGGCGAGCCGCATGGCGAACCTGGCCGGCCAGTTCGCGGGCATGGTGCACTTCGAGGTGCCCGACGACCGCGCCGACGCGCTCGCCAAGGCGCTCGCCGCGCTGGAGTCCCCCGACCTGCACGTCGTGATCGCGCGCAGCCAGGCCGGCGGCGCCGCGCCGGCGCGACGGCACGTGCGCCTGGAGCTCATGGGCCACGACCGCCCCGGCATCGTGCGCGAGCTCTCGGGCAGCCTCGCCGAGCGCGGCGTGAGCATCGAGGAGCTCGAGACCCACGTCTCCAGCGCCGCGATGGCCGGCGGCGACCTCTTCAAGGTGAAGGCGCTCCTCGCGGTGCCGGCGAGCCTTCCGGACGCGGAGCTTCGCCGCGGGCTCGAGGCGCTGGCCAACGAGATGATGGTGGACGTGGAGCTGGGAGAGACCGCGGGGCGCTGATCCCCGGGCCCGCGCGGCCATGCGCACCCTCTTCGAGCCCCGGCTGGTCAACGGCGCCTTCGGCGACCCGGGCCTCTACGTGGATTTCCACGACGAGCGCCGCGCGCTCCTCTTCGACCTGGGCGACATCACGGCGCTGCCGCCGCGCAAGCTCATGCGCCTCACGCACGTCTTCGTGAGCCACGCGCACATGGACCACTTCGCGGGCTTCGACCAGCTACTGCGCGTGGTGCTGGGACGCAAGGAGAGGCTCGTCCTCACGGGCGGCCCCGGCTTCGTCGAGCGCGTCGGGCACAAGCTCGCGGGCTACGAGTGGAACGTCGTGCACCGCTACGAACCGCCGATCGTCCTCGAGGTCCGCGAGCTCGCGGAGGACGGGACGGGGCGACGCGCGACCTTCTCCAGCCGCAACCGCTTCGAGCGCGAGGAGGCCGGCGCGTGGAATCCGGCCGGGGACGTGCTGCACGAGGAGGCCACCTTCCGGGTTCGCGGACGCTTCGTGGACCACGAGCTTCCCTGCCTCGCCTTCGCCCTGGAGGAGAAGGCGCGCATGAAGGTGGCGAAGGACCGCCTGGAGTCCCTCGGGCTCACGACGGGGCCGTGGCTTCGCACCCTCAAGCAGGCCGTGCTCGCGGGAGCGCCGGGCGACACGCCCATCGCCGTGCGCTGGCGCGACCGCCAGGGCGAGCACGCGCAGACGCGAAGCGTCGACGAACTGCGGCCCGTGATCCTCGACGTCGTCGAAGGCCAGCGCGTAGGCTACGTGACGGACCTGCGCTTCACGGAGGCGAACGTGCGCGTGCTGGAGGAGCTGCTCGCGGGAGTGGACATCCTCTTCATCGAGAGCGTGTTCCTCGACGCCGACGGCGACCACGCCGCGCGCAAGAACCACCTCACGGCGAAGCAGGCGGGCGAGATCGCCCGCAGGCTTCGCGCCCGCTTCGTCACCCCCTTCCACTTCTCGCCGCGCTACGAGGGCCGCCCGGCCGCGCTCGTCGCGGAACTCGAGTCCGCGTGGTCCGGCGCCACGCCCGCAGGGAGGAACCCATGAGCCTCACGCTGAAATCGACCGCGTTCGCCGCCAACGGCGCCATCCCCACCCGCTACACCTGCGAGGGCGACGACGTCTCCCCACCCCTCGCCTGGTCCGGCGCGCCCGCCGGCACGAAGAGCTTCGCCCTGATCGTGGACGACCCCGACGCCCCCGACCCGGCCGCGCCGAAGATGACCTGGGTGCACTGGGTCCTCTACGACATCCCCGCCACGGCCGGCGGGCTCTACGAGGACGTCGATCCCGCGAAGCTGCCCGCTGGCACGCGCGAGGGCGTGAACGACTGGGGGCGCACCGGCTACGGCGGCCCCTGCCCGCCCATCGGCCGGCACCGCTACTTCCACAAGCTCTACGCGCTCGACGCCGTTCTCGGCGACCTCGGGCGGCCGAAGAAGGCGGCGCTGGAGAAGGCGATGAAGGGGCACGTGCTCGCCGAGGCGGTCCTTGTCGGCACCTACGAGAAGGGCCGCTGAGCCGGAGCGCCCGGCCGGGGGAACTTGCGCTTCCCCGCGATCGTGGCGACCATTGGGGCTCGCGCACCGACAGGAGGCACCCATGTACAAGCGGATCCTGCTCGCCTACGACGGCTCACAGTCCGGCCAGAAGGCCCTCCTCGGCAGCAAGGAGATCGCCGAATGGGGCCACTCGGAGCTCTTCCTCGTCGCCGTCATGCCCTCCCCGGCCACCTTCATCGGCGCCGAGGGCGGCGTCTACGACGCGGGGAGCGAAGAGCGCGACCGCCAGCAGTACCAGGGCATCCTCGACGAGGGGATCAAGCAGCTCGCGGACGCGGGCCACAAGGCCAACGGCGAGGTGCTCATGGGCGACGCGGTCGAGGAGATCGCCCGGTGCGCCGCGCGGATCAACGCCGACCTCATCGTGGTGGGCCACCGCCACCTCGAGGGCTGGGCCGCGCGCTGGTGGCGCGGCTCGGTCTCCAAGGCGCTCATCGAGCAGGCGCCCTGCAACGTGCTGGTGGTGATCACGCGCTAGCCCGCGGCGCGGTGCCATGACGGCGGCCACGCGGCGCCGCTTCCTCCTCGCCTCGACGGTCGCGCTCGCCTGGGCGCTGCCGCTCGCGTTCTTCGCCCTGCTGCTGCTTTTCAATCCCTACGCGATTCTCTCCGCCGCGGAGTTCGCCGTCGCCAACTCCCTGGGCGAGGCGATCGCGGTCACGCCGATGGCGGTCGTCCGGCTGGCCTCCGGCGAGTACGCATGGAAGGTCGTGCCCCAGCTCGCCGTGCCGGGCCTTGCCGCGCCGCCGCGCCGGGAAGTCGCGATCCCCATTGCGCCCGGACAGTCCGTGACGATCCGGGGCAACTTCGACGACGTGAGCCTCGCGGCCATCGCCGTGGAGGCGGCCGGACAACCCCCGCAGATGCTCGTCGTCGACCGGACGGCCGCGATCGGCGCCTGCTGCTACGCGCCGAAAGTGCGCCAGTTCGTCGTGACGAAGGAGGCGCTCGAGCCCGGCAGCCGCAAACTCGCCGACACGGTGGCGAAGGCGAAGGAAGCGGACCGCGTGGCCGGTTGGTATGCCTGGGTCGGCAGCGGCCTCGCCGTGGGCGTGCTCTTCGTTCTTTCGCTGTTGGCGTGGCTCGCGACCGGCCGCCGCGCCGATTCCCCGGCCTGACCCTTTTCGCCCTTCCCGCCGTTTCATGGACTGACCCCGCCCATCCGGCGGGAACAGCCGAAAGGAGCCGCCATGAAACGCCTCGCCCTCGCCGCCACCGCCGTCGCCGTGACCCTCGCCCTGCCCGCCTGCGCTTCCGGCGTCGGCGGACTCGCCCGCATCACCGTGATCGACCGCACCGCCAACCGGGAACTGCCCGTGTACTGGAAGGACGGGCGCGCCTACGTCGCCGGCCAGCCCGGCAACGAGTACGCCGTGCGCATCCGCAACGTCGCGGGCGAGGACCTGCTCGCGGTCGTGAGCGTGGATGGCGTGAACGCGATCTCCGGCGAGACGGCCAACGCTTCGCAGAGCGGCTACGTCCTCGGCTCGTACTCCTCCATGGATGTCTCGGGCTGGCGCAAGAGCATGCAGCGCACGGCGGCCTTCTACTTCACGACGCTGCCCGATTCCTACGCCGCGCGCACGGGGCGACCGGACGACGTGGGCGTGATCGGCGTGGCGCTTTTCAAGCGCAGGCCCCCCGAGCCGGCCGCGATGGAGCCGTGGCGCCCGGCGCCCTTCGCGAAGAGCGAGTCCTCCGCCGGCGCGCCTTCCGCGCCCTCCGCTGAACGCAACGAGTCGCGCGATTCCGCCGCCAAGCGCGCGCAGGCCGAGTCCCCGCTGGGAACCGGCCACGGCCGCCAGGAGAGGAACCCCGCGCAATGGGTGGAATTCGAGCGCGCCACGCCGTACCCCGTGGAGACGATCGCGATCTACTACGACAGCACGCGCAACCTCGTGGCCCAGGGCGTGATCCGCGCCGCGCCGCGCCCGCGCGACCCGAATCCGTTCCCGGGCTTCGTGCCGGATCCGGTGTCGTACTACCGCTCCTGGCACCGCCCCCCGGGCGCGTGAGGCGGCGGGCCTCGCCGGCGGCGCGGGGAGCGTAAACTCCCCGCGTGTCCGATACCGACGAACAGCTCATGCTCGCCTTCGCGCAGGGAGACGCCGGCGCGTTCGACCGCCTCTACGCCCGCCACAAGGGCACCGTCTTCCGCTTCATCGCCCGCTCCCTGCCGTCGAAGGCCGACGCCGAGGAGATCTTCCAGGAGGTGTGGATGAAGGCGATCGAGGCGCGGGGCCGCTACGAGCCGCGCGCGAAATTCACCACCTGGATCTACGCCATCGCGCACAACCGGCTGGTGGACCTGTGGCGCAAGAAAGGTCTCTCGCTGGTGCCGATGGAAGGCGGCGGCGACGACGACCCGGCCATCGATCCGCCCGGCGATCCCGGCGACGAGCCCTTCGCGCGCATCGCGGGCCAGGAGGCGATGGCGCGCTTCGCCGCGGCGCTCGACGCCTTGCCGCCCGTGCAGCGCGAGGCGTTCCTCCTCAAGGAGGAGGCGGAGATGTCGATCGCGGAAATCGCGAGGGCCACGGGCGCCAACGAGGAGGCGGTGAAGAGCCGCGTGCGCTACGCCACCGCGAAGCTCCGGGAGGCCCTCGATGGCTGACCCGCGCGACGACCGCGTCTCCGCCGCCTACCGCGAGCTGCCGGGCGAAGGCCCGCCGGCCTCGCTCGACGCCGCCATCCAGGCCGCGGCGCGGCGCGCCGTGGGCTCGCGTCCCGGCGGCGCGCGGCGCTGGCAGATTCCGGTGTCCATCGCCGCCGTGCTGGCGCTCGCCATCGGCATCTCGCTGCACGTCGAGCGCGAGAAGCCGGTGGTGGTCGACGGCACGCCGGTCTCGTCGGGAAGCGCGGAGTATCCCGTGCCCGAGGCGGCGCCCGCGAAGGAGGATCGCGCGGTCGCCGCTCCCGCTCCGGCACAGCCTCCGGCCGCGGCGGCCCCGGCGCCCGCGCTCGGCAAGACGCAGAAGCCGGCGGCGAACGAGCTCGCGCCGGCATCGCGAGCGCCCGCCGCGCCCCTTCCGGAAGCAAAGCGCTTCGCACCCGATCCGGCGCGCACGGAACCCGCTGCCGTGGCACCCATGGAGTCGAGGACCGCGCCGATCCTGCCGCCGCCGGCACCCGCCGCCGCTCCGGCCTCTCCACCTGCGTTCGTTCCCGCCCCGGCGCCCGCCGCCGCGGGAGCCGCCGCATCCGGTGAAGCGATGCGCGCCGCGCCGCAGGCGGCCAAGCGCGCCAAGTCGGAGCTCTCGCGCGAGCAGACGCTGCAGGAGAAGTCGATGGCCGATGCGCTGGAGACTCCGCAGCGCCGGCTCGAGCGCATCGCCGACCTGCGCGCGAAGGGCCTGCACGACGAGGCCGACAGGCAGCTCGCCGAATTCCGCCGCGCCTATCCCGACTACCGCATCCCCGACGAATGGCTGCGGAGGGTGCAGCGGCAGTGAACGACAGGCTCGTGCTCGCCGTGCGCGCCGTCGCGGCCGCAAGCGCCGCGGCGACGCTCGCGCTCATGCTCTGGGCGATGACCTTCTCCTGGAGCGGGCTCGCGTTCGTCGTCGGGCTGATGGCGTGGTGCGTCTCGCCCTACGCCTTGCTCGCCTTCGCGGCCGGCGGCATGCGCGCCTCGCGGCGCGCCCTGGTCGCACTGCTCGTCGCGACGATCCTCGTTGCCGGTGCGGCTGCCGCCGCCTACGTCGACGCCTTCTTCATCCACCTCGATGCCCAGGGCGCGTTGATCCTGCTCTTCATGCCCGTCTGGCAGTGGGTGGCCGTGGTGATCGGCCTCGTCGTCGCCCCCCTCCTCCCCTCCAAATAATGAAGGGAAGCGTCCCCTTCATTGGACGAGCGAGTTGCCCCTCTTCCTGAGCAGCTCGGCGAGCCGCAGTCCCGCGGGCGAGAGATAGGCGTCGCGCCGGTAGACGAGGTCGAAGCGGCGGCGCATCGTGGTCTCCCGCAGTCGCACCTCCCGCAGCGTGCCGCCCGCGTCGTTCTTGCCGACGTGCAGCCGGGATGTGAACGTGAGCAGGTCGGTCTGGTGGATGAGCGTGGGCATCATCAGGATGAGGTTGGTCTCGATCTGCACGTCCGGGACCGGCAGCCCGCGCTGGCGGAAGACGCGGTCGAGCCACTGG
>JAHCLE010000132.1 GCA_026125445.1 Burkholderiales bacterium | reverse complement strand
GCGCGCACCAGCAGGTCGGAGGCGAAGCCCACCGCCGGGTTGGCGGTGACGCCCGAGAAGGCGTCGCTGCCGCCGCACTGCACGCCCACGACCAGCTCGCTGGCCGGCACGGTCTCGCGCCGGCGCGCGTTCAAGCGCTCCAGGTGCGGCTTCGCGCTGGCGACGATATCGTCCAGCATCGACAGGAAGCCGACGTGGCGATCGTCCTGAAGCCGGATCGTCTCCGGGCCGCTGCCCGCCTCGCGCGCCTCGACGATCGGGAACGAGCCCGGCGGCAGCAGCCGCTCGGGCTGCAGCTTCTCGCAGCCCAGGCTCACCACCAGGATCTCGCCGCCGAAGTTCGGGTTGAGAGAGATGTTCCTCACCGTGCGGATGGGGATCGCGGCGTCGGGCGCGTCGATGGCCACCCCGCAGCCATAGGCGTGCTCCAGGCCGATCACGTCGTCGACGTGGGGGTAGCGGGGCAGGAGCTCCTCCTTGATTCGCCGCACGGCGGCGGCGACCACGCCGGAGACGCATTGCACCGTCGTGGTGATGGCGAGGATGTTGCGCGTCCCCACGGAACCGTCGGCGTTGCGGTAGCCCTCGAAGGTGAAGTCCGCCAGGGGATCCATGGGCAGGCGCTTCGCCGTGGCCATGGGAAGCCCCTCCAGCTCCCGGGCGGCCGGCATGCGCAGCAGCCGCTCGTGCACCCAGCTTCCGGCGGGCAGCGCCTTCAGCGCGTAGCCGATGGGCACGTCGTAGCGCCGCACCTCGCCGCCCTCCGGGATGTCCTCCAGCGCCACCTTGTGTCCCTGCGGGACCTTGTCGAGGAGCGTGATGCCCGCGCCGGGCACGCCCTCCGGCAGGCGCACGCCGGCGGCCAGTCCCCCGTCGTTGGCGACGATGGCCACGTTATCGTCCGCGTGCATGCGGATCGTGAGGGGCGAGCGGGAAGGGGTCGTGTCCATCAGGGTACGGCCTTTCCCGGAGTTTACCGGGCGCGCGTGCGCCTCGCCTTGCGGGCGACCTTCGCCTTCGGGCGCGAATCCGCGACGTCGAGGGCCGTCTTGATGCGGGCGAGCATTTCGCGCGTCTCCTCGTTCATCTCCTCGTAGGCGCCGAGGACGAACTCCACCTGCCGGATGGCGCGCCGGCGGTCGGAGGCCGTCGCGAGGAGCAGCGGCAGCGTCGCGAGCGCCATGCCGGGCTCGAACTCCACGACCAGCCCCTGCTCGTGGATGATCTGCGAGCGCGTGGCGGAGCCGAGCGAGGCGAAGGGCTCGTGGGTGCTCAGCAGCTCGTTGGAGCGCTCGAGGCGGTCGCGGCGCACGGACTTGCGCGCGTGCGCGAGCAGGATGAGCATGCGGATCACGGCCTCGGGATAGCCGCCCTGCTCGATGCGCTCGATGGCCTTGCTCACCTCGTTGAGCGAGCGCAGGTCGGTGCCCGCCACCTCGCTCACCTTGCTGGGCTCGGTGGAGGCGAGCTCGCGCATCCACGGCGTGGCGTAGGTGGCGAAGAAGAACATCTCCGTGGCCGCGTCGCGCAGGTCGCGGCCGAGGTCCAGCCACTGCGTGAAGAGCGCCGCGTTCGCCTTCTCGAGCCGGTAGAGAGGGTTCGACTTGCCGTCCGGGACGCGGTTCTCGCGGGCCATGTCCGCGAGTGCGGGGACCATCGCGAGAAGCGGGTTGCGGTCGCTGACGAGGGTGCGCTGCAGGCGAAGCGGCTGGGTGTCCGCCAGGAAGCGGGCCGTGGCCTCGTTGGACATCGCGCGCACGAGCGGGCGCAGGGTGAGCTCGTAGGCCTCCGCCGCGATGCGCGAGAGGCGGGAGACGGCCGCGAAGGGCCGCTCGTCGCCGCGGTCGTCGTCGAGCGCGCGGATGTCGTCGATGGTGCGCTCGTGGAAGGAGATCGCGTAGCGCCTCTCCAGCCCCTCGCCCGTGACGTCCTCGATCTTCATCTCGTAGAGCCCCGGCGCCATGGCCTCGATCGCCTTCAGCGTCGAGACGATCTCCTTGTGCTCCTTCTGCGCGATCGACGAGGACACGAAGATGCCCAGGTGCCCGACCTTGTCGTGGATCGTGTAGACGATGCGCTGCCCGCGCGCCTTGATCTCCTGCACGCTCGCGTAGAGGTCGGAGATCCAGTTGAGCGCCTGCGGCGGCGGCGTGATGTTGTCGCCGTGCGAGGCGAACACGATGATGGGGGCGCGGATGTTGCGCAGGTCGATGTGCAGGCGCGGGTCGAGCTGGGCGCCGCCGTGGGCCAGGCGGTTGCCCACGAACAGGTTCTCGACGATCCAGCGGATCTCGGCCTCGTTCATGAAGTAGAACCCGGACCACCAGCGCTCGAAGTCGAGGTAGCGCTGGGCCTGGCCCTCGACGTCCGCGAAGACGTCGTAGTACTTCTCCCAGAGGCTGTTGCCGGGATTGAGGTTCTCGAAGTTGAGCACGAGGTTCGCGCCGTCGAAGCGGCCGTTGCCGAGGTCCGCCATGAGGAGCGCGGGCGCCACCCCGCCCACCACGCCGCCGACGTAGCGCATCGGGTTCTTGCCGCGCGTGCCGGCCCAGTAGGAAAGCGGCGCGCCGTTGACCACGACGGGACCGGCGAGGTCCGGATTGGAGGCGGCGAGCACCATCGCGGCCCAGCCGCCCTGGCAGTTGCCGATGATCACGGGCTTGGGGCTGCGGGGGTGGCGGCGGCGGACCTCGCGCACGAAGTCGGCTTCCGCGCGCGTGACGTCGGCGAGCGTCTGGGTCGGGGTGGGCTGGGTGGTGAAGATGCAGAAGTAGACCGGGTGCCCGGCGTGCAGCGCCACGCCCACCTCGCTCTCGTTCTTGAACCCGCCGATGCCGGAGCCGTGGCCGGCGCGCGGGTCGACGATGATGTACGGCCGTCCGTCCTGGCGCACCTTGACGCCCTTCGGCGGGTGGATGGCCACGAGCGAGTAGTTCACCGGCCGCTCGAGCGTCATGCCGTCGATGATCACGTCGAAGTCGTAGACCAGGACCGGCGGGCAGCCCTGCGCCGTGTGCTCGACGAAGGTGTTGCCGCGCTGGCGCAGGATGTCCATGAAGATCGCCCAGCGCTGCCAGACGTCGGCGCAGTAGGTCGCGACGTCCTGCGGCTGCAGCCCGGCGAGCTCCTGGCGCATGCGCTCGCCCGCTTCGACCTGGCTGCGGCCGAGGGCGTCCACCTTCTCCTGCAGCAGCTTCGAGTTGATGCGCGCCGTCGAGGACACGTCGTCGGCGTAGTCGCCCAGCGATCGGGCGCCGGTGCTGAAGCGCCGGACGGCCCCGTCCTGGTGGAAGACCGCGTCGAGACCGGCCGAGCCCAGCAGGTCGCGGGCCGTGATCGGGGTGGCTTCGGGGCTGGCTTGTCGTTTCATGGCGGACTCCCTCGAGGTGTCCTGGGCGGTTGGGGGGGCGGGGCCGGTCAGGCGCCGACCAGGCGAGCCGTGTGGCGCGCGATCATCCACTCCTCGTTGGTGGGCATGACGAGCACGGTCACCCGGCTTCCCGGGCGCGTGATCTCGGTGCGGCCGGCGTCGTTGGCCTCGCGGTCCAGGTCGATGCCCATCCACGCGAGCGCCGTGCAGGCCCGCTCGCGCACGGGCGCGGCGTGCTCGCCGATGCCGGCCGTGAAGACGAACGCGTCGAGCCCGCCGAGGACGGCCGCCATGGCGCCCGCCTCGCGCACGAGGCGGTGGCAATAGAGCTCGACGGCCTCGCGCGCCTCCGGCTCGTCGCTCGCGAGGAGCTCGCGCATGTCCTGCGAGATGCCGGAGACGCCGAGCAGGCCCGACTCCTTGTAGAGGAGCTTCTCGAGCCCCCTGGCGTCCAGGCCGTGGTTCTGCATCAGGTAGAGGATCACGCCGGGGTCCAGGCTCCCGGTGCGCGTGCCCATCATGAGGCCCTCGACGGCGGAGAACCCCATCGAGGTCGCGCGGCTCTTCCTGCCCTCCATCGCGCACATCGAGGAGCCGTTGCCCAGGTGGGCCACGATCACCTTGCCCTCGGCGCGGCTGCCCAGGTGCTGCGGCAGCACGTCGGCGATGTACTCGTAGGAAAGGCCGTGGAAGCCGTAGCGGCGCACGCCCTCGGCGGTGATGCGGCGCGGCAGCGCGAACATCTGCGCCACCGGCAGCTGGGTGCGGTGGAAGGCCGTGTCGAAGCAGGCCACCTGCGGCACGCCCTTGAGCGCCGCGGCCATCGCCTCGATGCCCGCGATGTTGTGCGGCTGGTGCAGCGGGGCGAGCGGGCAGAAGGTGCGCAGCGCCTCGATGGTCCTCTCGTCGACGGCGATCGGCTGCGAGTAGCGGGCGCCGCCGTGCACGACGCGGTGGCCGACGGCGACGATGCGCCAGCCGGATTCGCGGCCCCGCATCCACTCGAGCAGGAAGGCGAGCGCCGCGCGGTGCGGGGCGTCGCTCGCCGCCGGCAGGTCCACGTCCTCGAGGAGGGCGCCGGCGGCGTCCTTCACCCTGAGGTGGGTGCGCGCGCCGATGCCGTCGATCTGGCCCACGATCTCCGGGGCGCGCGGGATGGGCTCGGCGCGGCGGAAGAGGGCGAACTTGATCGACGACGAGCCCGCGTTCAGCGTGAGGATGGCTTCGCTCATTTCGCCTTCACCGTCTTGTGGCAGGCCATCACCACCGCCACGGCGGTCGAGGCCGTGCGGGTCTCGGCCGAGTCGGAGCGGCTGGTCAGCACGATGGGCACGCGCGCGCCGAGGACGATGCCGGCGGAGACGGCCTCGGCCAGGTGCTCGAGCTGCTTGGCGAGCATGTTGCCGGCCTCGATGTCGGGCACGAGAAGGATGTCGGCCTGGCCGGCCACGGCGGAGCGGATGCCCTTGGTGCGCGCCGCGGCGATGGAGACCGCGTTGTCGAAGGCGAGCGGGCCGTCGATGAGGCCGCCCGTGATCTGGCCGCGGTCGGCCATCTTGCACAGGCACGCGGCGTCCACCGTGGCCTGCATCTTGGGCGTCACGGTCTCCACCGCGGCGAGGATGGCGACCTTGGGCTCGGCGATGCCCAGGGTGTGCGCGAGGTCGATGGCGTTCTGGACGATGTCCACCTTCGTGACCAGGTCGGGAACGATGTTCACCGCCGCGTCGGTGATGAAGAGCAGCCGCGGGTAGGTCGGGACGTCCATCAGGAACACGTGGCTGATGCGCCGCTCGGTGCGCAGTCCCGTGGCCGAGGCGACGACCTCGCCCATCAGCTCGTCGGTGTGCAGCGACCCCTTCATCAGCGCGGCGACCTTGCCTTCGCGGGCCAGCGCCACGGCGGCTTCCGCGGCCGCGTGGCTGTGCGGCACGTCGAGGATCGCGGTGTCCGCGAGGTCGAGCTTGAGCTCCTCGGCCACGGCGCGGATCTTCGCCTCCGGGCCCACCAGCGTCGGGACGACGAGGTTGCGGTCGCGGGCCAGGATCGCCCCCCGCAGCGAC
Source organism: Burkholderiales bacterium (assembly GCA_026125445.1). Lineage (GTDB taxonomy): Bacteria > Pseudomonadota > Gammaproteobacteria > Burkholderiales > Usitatibacteraceae > FEB-7. The sequence goes on along the minus strand of JAHCLE010000132.1, from coordinate 2,079 downwards.
TCCCGGTCGCAGGGATGCGCCACCGCCATCGGGATGGCCGGCATGCCCTCCGTGATCTTGATCAGGTGCTCGAAGCGCGCGGCCTTGGACTCGCGCAGCTCGAGCTCCGGCATCTCCACCTTCGGGCGGCGGATCTTCTCCCGCGGCGCCAGCACCTCGGCCACGCCGCCCAGCACCGCCTCGCCCATCTGGTTCACCGCCTTGCAGTCGAAGACGATGTGGTGGTTGTGCTCGAACTTGCGCCGGCAGGTGACCGTGACGGTGAGCGTGTCGCCCACGCGCACGGGGCGCTCGAAGCTGAAGGTCTGGCTCACGTACACGGTTCCGGGGCCGGGGAACTCGTTGCCCAGCACGTTGGAGACCAGGATGCCGCCCCACATGCCGTGGCCGACCACTTCGCGGAAGCCCGCCGACTTGGCGTACTGCGGGTCCACGTGGGTCGGGTTCAGGTCCCCGGAGAGGACGGCGAACATCTGGATGTCCTCGTGCTTGAGCGTGCGCACGAGCGTGGCCGACTGTCCGACGGCGATTTCGTCGAAGGTGAGGTTCTCGATGTATTCCATGGCGGGGGCTTCGTGGGACCAAAGGGGCATGCCGGGCCGCCGGTCCCGGGAACCGGCGGCCCGAGCGCCTCCAGCATGGGTCATCTACCGTGCGGGGACGTCGGGTATGATCAACAAAACTGCAGTTTTCCTCCCGCGCCCGCGCCACTGGCCGCCGATGTCCCCGACACGAAAGAGAACCGCGCGCCCCAAGCCCGTGGGGCTGGCTCTCCAGGGTGGTGGAAGCCACGGCGCCTATGTCTGGGGCATCCTGGACTATCTCCTGGAGGACGGCCGGCTCGACTTCGAGGGCATCTGCGGCACGAGCGCGGGCTCGGTGAACGGCGTGCTGTGCGCCTACGGGCTGCTCGACGGGGGGCGCGAGGGCGCGCGGCAGAAGCTCGACGACTTCTGGCGCGGGGTCGAGGGCCTGGGGGCCTTCTTCAACCCCGCGGCGCACCTGCCCTTCGAGGACGTCGTGCCCGGGTGGCCGAAGGGCAGCCCCATCGCGCTCGAGAGCCTCAAGGCCATCGCGCGGCTGCTTTCTCCCTACCAGTTCAACCCGCTGAACTACAACCCGCTGCGCGACGCCCTCGAGCGCCACGTGGACTTCGAGCGGCTCCGCGCAGGCCGGGGAACGAAGCTCTTCATCTCGGCCACCAACGTTCGCACCGGCAAGGGGCGGGTCTTCCAGACGCACGAGGTGACGGCGGACGTGGTCCTCGCCTCCGCGTGCCTGCCGACGATGTTCCAGGCGGTCGAGATCGACGGCGACCCGTACTGGGACGGCGGCTTCATGGGCAATCCCGTCCTCTACCCGCTCATGTACGGGACGGACACCCAGGACATCATCATCGTGCACATCAACCCCATCGAGCGGCCGGGGACGCCGCGCACCCCGCAGGAGATCGAGAGCCGCATGCACGAGATCACGTTCAACGCCTCCCTCATCAAGGAGCTGCGCGCCGTGGCTTTCGTGAAGAAGCTGCTCGAGCGGGGATGGATAAAGGACGAGCACCGCGGCCGCCTCAAGGACGTGCTGATGCATTCCATCCGCGCCGACGAGGTGCTGCGGGACCTCTCCGTGGCGAGCAAGTTCGACGTGAGCGCCGCCTTCCTCGAGGACCTGCGGCTGCGCGGGCGCGAGACCGCGCGGGCATGGCTCGAGGGGCACTGGAAGGACGTGGGCAGGCGCTCCAGCGTGGACGTGGCCGCCGAGTTCCTCTGACCCTCAGAGCTCGCGCACCACTCGCACGGTATCGCGGTCGTCCGGATCGGGCCGCATCTCGAAGCCCAGCCGGCGCGAGAACGCGAGCATGCGCGTGTTCGTGCGCAGCACGACGCCCTCCATCGTGGCGAGCCCGCGGGAGCGGGCGGCATCGATGAGCGCCTGCATGAGGATCCCGGCCACGCCGCAGCCCTGCCAGGCGTCGTCCACCGCGATGGCGAACTCGCAGCTGCTTCCGGAGGGATCCACGATGTAGCGCGCGACGCCGACCTCGGTCTCGCCTTCCCGCCCGGCCACGGTCGCCACCAG
>JAHCLE010000131.1 GCA_026125445.1 Burkholderiales bacterium | reverse complement strand
AGAGGCGCATTCGACATCACGGTGGCACCTGTCGTGGACGCCTGGGGCTTCGGGCCGTCGAAGGCCCGCCGCATCCCGGCGCGCGGGGAGTTGGACGGTCTCGCCTCCCGCATCGACTGGCGCGCGGTGGCGGCGGACCGCGAGGCCGGAGCTCTTGTGAAGTCCCGCGACGGCGTGAAAGCGGACCTCTCCGGCATCGCCAAGGGCTACGGCGTGGATCTCGCGGCGCGTTCGCTGGAGTCGCTGGGCGCCACCGACTACATGGTCGAGGCCGGCGGCGAAGTGCGCGTGCGCGGCCGCAATGCCGAAGGCAAGCCCTGGCGCATCGGCATCGAGCGCCCGGACGTGGCGGGGCAGCAGGCCTGGCTCGTGGTGCCGCTCGACGGCCTCTCGATGGCCACCTCGGGCGACTACCGCATCTACTTCGAGCAGGATGGACGCCGCTACTCGCACGAGATCGATCCCGCCACGCGCGAGCCGGTGCGCGGAAGCCTCGCCTCGGTGACGGTGGTGGCGAAGGACTGCGCCTGGGCCGACGCGATGGCCACGGCGCTCTTCGTGATGGGCGCGGAACGCGCCTACGCCTACGCGGTCGAACGCGGCATGGCCGCCTTCTTCATCGAGCGCGCGGGTGACGGCAAGCTCACCGATCGCCAGACGCCCGCGTTCGCCAAGCTGGGCGCCGAGCGCGTGAAGGCCTGACCGGCATGGACGCCTCGACCCTCGTCGCGGTCTTCCTCGTCACCTTCGTGTTCATCGCGCTGGCGGTGGGCGGCATGGCGATGGGTTCTCGCATGACTGGGCGCTGCCTTCGCGGATCCTGCGGCGGCCCCGCCGTGCACGGCCCCGACGGCAAGAAGATCTCCTGCGTCGGCTGCCCGAACCATCACGACTGACTCAAGAATCTGTCACGCGGTTTCGCCACGATCTCCTCGTTCGTGGGGCTTTCCCTTGAAGAGGATAGCCATGACCGACCATGCCATGACGAACGGGGCCAAAGCCAAGATGCCGGCCTGAGTCATCAGAGCCTGGTCCGAGGGCCACTCCCATATCGCCCTCACGATTTCCATCCACGGTTCAGTCGTCGAGAAATAGAGGACTGCTGCCAGGCAGCAGGCGAGGATGAGCGCCGCCGCCCACCGGGGCCTTTGCGTCTCTCGAGCCCATATGTCCAACACCCAGAAGATCGCTGGCTGGGCCAAGAGGGACGCGGTCATGTAGAGCACTCCCTTGCCCCCATGCGCGTATGCAATTTCCGGCGCCCCGAGCACACATGCCCCGGCGATTAGCCGCAATCTAGACATCGCTGCTCCCTGCAGTTGGGCCAAAGGCAACCTGACACCGTTTCACGATGTGACGCCGGGAATTCAGTCGCCCGCGGGCTTCTTCCGCTTCGCCTTCGGCTTCGGCTTCGGCTGGCCTGCATCGCGGGCCGCCTCGCTCGCCGCCTCGCCGGCCGCCTCCACCGCGCGGCCCATCGCCTCGGCGGCCTCGGTGCCGGCCTGCGCCATCATGTTCCAGGCCCAGAGCGCCGGATTGGGGATCTCCTCCGCGCCGCCGGGAGCCTCGGGCGCGCTGCCCTCCTCCATCGCCTGCCGGATGCGCTCGCCGCCCTTCACCATCTGGCGCTGGTACTCGAGCGACTTGATGGAGAGCTGCAGCATGTTGAGGTTCGCCTTGAGCCAGTGCTCGACCACCTCCAGCTCGGCGATCTTCTTCTCGAGCTCCTTCGCGTCGAGCACCGGGAACATCAGGCTTTGAAGCGGGTAGGCCCCCGGGTTCACCATCTTCTGCCAGAGGTCGAACATGTCCTGCGGGCTGACGGGTTTCGCCATGGGCTCGCCTACCTGTCGTGTCGGGCGATGAAGTCGCGGATCCTGGGGTAGATCGTCTCGCGGTACTTGCGCCCGGAAAAGATGCCGTAGTGCCCCACGCCGGGCGCCTCGAAGTGCTGCTTGCGCTTCGCGGGGATGCCCTTGCACAGGCCGTGCGCGGCCTTCGTCTGGCCCGGCCCGGAGATGTCGTCCAGCTCGCCCTCGACGGTGAAGAGGGCGGAGCCCTTGATGGCTTCCGGGCGCACCTTCTCGCCGCGGACCTTGAGCTGCCCGCGCGGCAGCAGGTGCCTGTGGAAGACGCGCTCCACGGTCTCGAGGTAGTACTCGGCCGGCAGGTCCATCACCGCGTTGTACTCGTCGTAGAAGCGCCGGTGCGCATCCGCGCTCTCGCCGTCGCCCAGGATGAGGTGCTGGTAGTACTGCACGTGCGACTCGAAGTGCCGGTCCGGGTTCATGGCGACGAACCCGGCGAACTGCATGAAGCCCGGGTAGACGCGGCGCATGAAGCCGGGATAGCGCATCGGCACGCGCTGCACCACCTTGGATTCGAACCACGACATCGGACGGTGCCGCGCGAAGTCGTTCACCGCCGTGGGGCTGGAGCGGGTGTCGATGGGGCCGCCCATCATGGTGAGCGAGCGCGGCGTTTGCTCTCCATTCGATGCCATGAGGGCCACCCCGGCGAGCACCGGCACCGTGGGCTGGCACACCGAGATCGCGTGCGCCGCCGGGCCCACGAAGCGCAGGAACTCGCGCACGTAGTCCACGTAGTCGTCGAAGTGGAAGGGGCCGGCAGCGAGCGGCACTTCCTTGGCGTCGATCCAGTCGGTGATCCACACGTCGTGGTCGGCGAGCAACGACTTCACCGTGTCGCGAAGGAGCGTGGCGAAGTGTCCCGAGAGCGGCGCGAACACGACCACCTTCGGCTGCGGGGGCGCGCCGTCCTTCACGAAATGCAGCAGCCGGCAGAAAGGCTTCGCGACCTCGAACACTTCGCGAACCGCGAGCCTTCGCCCGCCCACGCCCACCGCGTCGATGCCGAAGGCGGGGCGCTCGTAGCGCTGCGTGAGGCGCCCCATGAGGTCGAAGGCCGCGGCCACGTTGCGGCTTCCGGGCAGGAAGGAGAAGGGGCTCGTGGGGTGGCCGTAGAACTCGTTGGCCGCCTGGGCCAGCGCCCGCCAGGGCTCCAGGGCCGCGCGCTGCCAATCGTAGAGCTGGTAGAGCAAGCCGCTTCTCCTTCCATGCTGCGATGCGGCGTAGTGTAGCCGTTTTCCGTCGGCGGAAAAGTTGACGCGGGGCAAGATCGCCGGGCCCCGGATTCCCTCTGGTAAGCTGCCGGCCATGCCCCCCGAAGCCCAGCGCCGCAACGGCGAGCCCCTGCCCCTCTACCCGGCCATCGAGTCGCGGCGGGGCGGCTTCCTCGAGGTGGGCGACGGCCACCGCCTCTACTGGGAGGAAAGCGGCAACCCCGAGGGGGTGCCCGTCGTCTTCCTGCACGGCGGCCCCGGCGCCGGCGCGAGTCCCGTGCACCGCCAGTTCTTCGACCCGGCGCACTACCGCATCGCGATCTTCGACCAGCGCGGGGCGGGCCGCTCGACGCCGCTGGGCGGCCTGGAAGCCAACACCACCGCGCACCTCGTGGCCGACATCGAGCGCCTGCGCGCGCACCTCGGCGTGGAGCGCTGGATCGTCTTCGGCGGCTCCTGGGGGTCCACCCTCGCGCTCGCCTATGCCGAGAGCCACCCGGATCGCTGCCTCGGCCTCGTGCTGCGCGGCATCTTCCTCGGTCGCCCCGCCGAGATCGAGTGGTTCCTCTACGGCATCCGCCAGCTCTTTCCCGAGCCGTGGCGCGAGTTCGCGCACTTCATCCCGGAAGCCGAGCGCGGCGACCTGCTGGCCGCCTACCACCGACGGCTCACCGACCCGGACCCGGAAGTCCACCTGCCGGCCGCGCGCCGGTGGAGCGTCTACGAGGGCTCGTGCTCCACGCTCGCGCCCAACCCGGCGCTCGTGGCCGACTTCGCCTCCGACCGCGTGGCCCTCGGGCTCGCGCGAATCGAGGCGCACTACTTCGCCAACCGCCTCTTCCTTCCCGAGGACTTCCTGCTCGCCAACGTCGGGCGCATCCGCCACATCCCGGCCGTGATCGTGCAGGGGCGCTACGACGCGGTCTGCCCCGCGGTCACCGCGGACGACCTGCACCTCGCCTGGCCCGAGGCCGAGTACCACGTGGTGGCCGACGCGGGGCACTCCGCCTTCGAGCCCGGCATCCGCTCGCGGCTGGTGGGGGCGATGGAGAGGTTCAAGGCGATCGGGGAGTGACGCGGGCGAAATGCTCTGGAAACGCCGATTTCCGCCGATGCCCCGCCGATTGCCGCCGATGAATCTGGAATGGATCGGGGACTATGGATTCGTCATCAATCGAATGACGCGGGCGACACCGGAATCGGACGTTGCCCTGAATTGATCGGCGGCAATCGGCGGGGCATCGGCGTTCATCGGCGTTTCCAAAGATTTTCAGTAACCGCCAGCCACCGCCGCTTTTAGCTCGCGACCATCAGGTAAGCCACGTCGGCCGCATAGCCCGCGAGCCGCCGGTGGAGCTTGCCGCGCTGCTCGGGGGTGAGCGTGGCGTCCAGCGCGGCGATGAGAGAGAAGACGGCCTCGTCGCGCGCCTTGAGCTTCGCGACGTACTCGGGCCGGCGCCAGGAGTCGGTGTCGATGAGAATGCGCGTGAGGGCCTCGATGGCGGCCTCGCGCGGGGGCCGGGCGCGGATGAGGGCGAGCGTCTCGGCCTGGCGGAAGCGCCGGTCGCCCATCCATTCCTCGGTCATGTCGGGGATCGCCGCCACGCGCGCCCTCACGAGCTCGCGTTGCGAGGCCGACAGCCGGCCCGTCCAGTCCTCGATGCGCTCGACGTAGCGCGCGCCGCGCGCCGCGAGCCTTTCCGCGGGCGTGCCCTTCACGCTCTCCTTCACGAGCTTCGCGTTGTCCTCCTCGAGCTTGCGCGCCAGGTGCCCGACCTGCTCGGGGTGGAGCTGCAGAAGGAAGTCGGCCGCGTCGGGGATCGCCTTGCGCACCACGCGGTGGTAGAGCGCGCGCATCTCCCCGTGCACGCGGCGCGCGTCCTCGGCGGTGAGGCGCGTGGCGGCGCGCGCCGCCGTGTCCTGCAGGAGCTTCTCGTACTCCGGCAGCTCGGAGGCACGGTGCCACGCGAGCAGGCGCGCGAAGCGCTCCTTCACCCATTCGCGCTGGCCGTCGTGCAGGTCGAACCAGTCGTCCACCACCCACGCGCCCGCGAACGCGGCGTTGTTGTACGCCACGCGGGTGAGCGACGAGCACCCGGCGACGAGCGCGAGGAGGAGCGCCGCGGCGAGCGCGCGGCCGGCGAGGCCTCTCACCAGGGGATGGGCTTGCGGTCGCGGAAGAACTGGCCGGTAGGTCCGCTCGAGGGCAGCATCGCCAGCCACACGGCGGTGTCGGCGCCCTCCTCCACGCTCCTCGGCGCGTCCGGCCCGCCCATGTCGGTGCGCACCCAGCCGGGGCTCATCGAGTTCACCAGGATCCCCTGGCCCTTCACCTCGGCCGCGAGCGTGGCCGTGAGGGCGTTGAGGGCCGCCTTGGAGGCGCGGTAGGCGGCGCTGCCGCCGCCCATCTTCGAAAGCTGCCCCAGGCCGGAGGACATGTTCACGATGCGCCCGTAAGCCACGCGCTGCATCAGCGGCACCACCTCGCGGCACATGCGCACCGCGCCGAAAAGGTTGGTCTCGAAGGTCTCGCGCCACAGCGAGGTCTTGGTGTCCACCACCTGGGCGTCGCTTTCCTCCGGATAGGTCCCGGCGTTGTTCACCAGGATCGCGGGCGCCCCGAACTCGCGCTCCACGAACTCCACGAAGCGGCGCACGCTGCGGGTGTCGTTCACCTCGAGCGGGTGGACGACCGCGAGCTCGCCGGCCTTCAGCGCGGCGCAGGCGCGCTCTCCCTTCACGGGGTCGCGGGATCCCATGACGACGCGGATGCCCTCCTTCACGAGCTGGCGGCTAATTTCGAGGCCGATCCCCCGGTTGGCACCGGTGACGATGGCGGTCTTTGCGATGGACATTTGTCTCCTCGGGACGACGTGGCTCGGGATGCGGCTGCTATGATAAGCGGTCCGGCTCCCCTCCGAAGCACGCTCCATGCCGAAGTTCCTGCGCGCCGTCCGGCTCGACGATTCCGACGAACACCTCTTCAAGACCCACGGCGCCGCGCGCGAGGGCGACTGGGTGGTGAGCGGCGGCTATGCGGTGTGCGACTTCGCCAACGCCCCCAAGTGCGACCCGCGCTGTCACTGCGAGTCGTCCTTCCTGGCGCTGGAAGGCCGGCAACGCTGCTCGATCGCCGAGGTGGTCGAGGTGAGCGCCGAGGAGCTCGAGGCCCACACCGACGCGCTGGCCTGGTTCCTCGTGAAGGGATGGGGCGCGCCCTCGTGGGAGGCGGCCCGGCGCGTGGCCGAGGAGGAGGTGCGCCACACCGCCGACGTCTGCGAGACCCTCTCGCCCGAGGTCTGGATCACCGTGAAAAGAACGCCGCGCGACGGCGGCCACGCCGTGGACGAGCAGTACGCCGTCTACGACCGCCTCCTCGTCGGATCCCACAAGCTCTAGGCCGCCCTGCACCCCGCCGCGGACTCGGGCAAACTGTCTCCACACCGCCCATCGGACCATAACAAAATGACCTACGCCGCCATCACGGGCTGGGGCAAGTGCATGCCGCCGGCCACCCTCACGAATGCCGACCTGGCCACCTTCATGGACACCAACGACGAGTGGATCATGTCGCGCACGGGCATCCGCGAGCGGCGCGTCTCGCACGTGCCGACCACCGCGCTCGCCCACGTGGCGGCCGCCCGGGCGCTAGCCTGCGCCGGGCTCGACGCGAAGGACGTGGAGTTGATCGTGCTGGGCAGCTGCTCCTACGACGAGCAGGTCCCCAACAGCGCATCCGGGGTACAGGCGCTCCTGGGCGCCCACAACGCCGCCGCCATGGACGTGAACACCGCCTGCACGAGCTTCCTCTACGGCCTGTCCTCGGCCACCGCGATGATCCGAACCGGCGTGGTGAAGAACGCCGTGGTGATCGGCGTGGAGGTGATCTCCCCCTTCATGGACTGGACCAACCGCAACGTCGCGGTGCTCTTCGGCGACGGGGCCGCGGCCGTGGTCCTGCAGGCGAGCGACGAGAAGCTGGGCGTGCTCTCCGAGAAGCTCGGCTGCTACGCCGACGCGCGCCACATCCTGCGCGTGCGCGGCATGGGCGCGGCGTACGCCAACCGCGACGTCCCCGTGGGCGTGACCGGCTGGGACTTCGACGGCCAGGAGATCTTCAAGCGCGCCGTGCACGGCATGACGGAGGCCTCGAACGCGGCCCTCGAGCGCGCCGGGCTCACGATCGCCGACATCGACCTCGCCGTGCCGCACCAGGCGAACCTGCGCATCATCGACTTCGTGGGCAAGCGCATCGGCATCCCGCACGAGCGCGTCATGCTCACCGTGGAGCGCTACGGCAACATGTCGGCGGCCACGGTGCCGGTGGCGCTGGTGGACGCGATCGAGGAAGGGCGGGTGAAGCCCGGGGCGAAGCTCATCACGCCGGCCTTCGGCGGCGGCCTCACCTACTGCGCGCACGTGATCCAGTGGGGCGAGCGCGTGACGCC
>JAHCLE010000130.1 GCA_026125445.1 Burkholderiales bacterium | reverse complement strand
GCCTTTCGGACTGAAAAAATGAAAATCGCGATCATCGGACAGCAGGATTTCGGCAAGGCGGTCATGGAGGCGTTCCTTGCCCGCGGCGACACGGTCGCGGGCGTCTTCGTCGCCCCGGAGAAGGAGGGCGGCAAGCCCGACCCCATGAAGACGGCGGCCCTCGAGAAGGGCCTCGAGGTCTTCCAGTTCCCCTCGCTCAAGGCGCCCGAGGCGACGGCCGCGATGAAGGAGCTGGGCGCCGACATCGGCATCATGGCCTTCGTGCTGCAGTTCGCGCCGCAGGAATTCGTGAACATCCCGAAGCACGGCACGATCCAGTACCACCCCTCGCTCCTGCCGAAGTACCGCGGGCCCAGCTCCATCAACTGGCCCATCACGAAGGGCGAGACGAAGACCGGGCTGACGATCTTCCGCCCCACCGACGGACTGGACGAGGGCGCGGTGATCCTGCAGAAGGAGACGCCGGTCTCCGAGAACGACACGCTGGGCACGGTCTACTTCGACCGCCTCTTCCCCATGGGTGTCGCGGCGATGCTGGAGGCCGCCGATCTCGTGGTGGCGGGCAAGCACAAGGAAGTCGTGCAGGACGAGTCGCAGGCTTCCTACGAGGGGTGGTTCCGCGCCGCCGAGGCGCGGGTGCACTGGAACCAGCACGTCGACTGGATCCACAACATCATCCGCGGCTCCGACCCGGCTCCCGGCGCCTGGACCACCCTCGGCGGCAAGAAGCTGCAGCTCTTCGGCTCGAGGAAGCACCTGGTGCGCACCTTCGGCGCGGTGAAGGGCAAGATCGGCGAGATCGCCGAGATCGGCGCCGAGTCCATGCGCGTCACCGCCCAGGGCGGCCAGGTCGAGGTCTCCAAGGTGAAGCCCGAGGAGGGCAAGAAGGTCTCCGCCGCCGAGTGGGCCAGGGCCGCGGGCGTCACCGTCGGCACGATCCTCGGCACCTGAGGCGCCGGCTTCGTTCAGAATAGCGCTTCCGAATCTCCCATCCCGAGAACACCCATGCCCCACGCGATCCGATTCCACAAGACCGGCGGTCCCGAAGTCCTCCAGTGGGAGGAAGTGGCCGTCGGCGATCCCGGCCCGAACGAGGCCCGCATCCGGCTGAAGGCTGTCGGCCTCAACTACATCGACACCTACCATCGCAGCGGCCTGTATCCGCTGCCGCTGCCCTCGGCCATCGGCCGGGAGGGCGCCGGCGTCATCGAGGCGGTGGGCTCCGGCGTCACCGAGTTCAAGCCGGGCGACCGCGTGGCGTGGACCACGGGGCCCCTGGGCACCTACGCCGAGGTGAAGATCCACCCCGCCGACCGCCTGGTGAAGCTCCCCGACGCCATCTCCTTCGAGCAGGCCGCGTGCATGATGCTGCAGGGCCTCACCGTCCACTACCTGCTGCGCCGCACCTACCCGGTGAAGGCGGGCGAGACGATCCTCTTCCACGCCGCCGCGGGCGGCGTCGGCCTCATCGCCTGCCAGTGGGCGAAGGCGTTGGGCGCCAGCCTCATCGGGACCGTGGGTTCCGAGGAAAAGGCCGCGCTCGCGAAGGCGAACGGAGCCGCGCACACGATCATCTACACGAAGGAGGACTTCCTCGCGCGCGTGAAGGAGATCACCGGGGGCAAGGGCGTGCCCGTCGTGTACGACTCGATCGGCAAGGACACCTTCGTGAAATCGCTCGACTGCCTGCAGCCGCGCGGCCTCATGGTGAGCTTCGGCAACGCCTCGGGCCCCGTGGACGCCTTCAACCTCGGCATCCTCGCGCAGAAGGGCTCGCTCTACGTCACGCGCCCGACCCTCGACACGCACGTGGGCAAGCGCGAGGAGCTGCTCGCCGCCACCGCCGAGCTCTTCGACCACGTCGTCGCCGGCCGGATCAGGATCGCCCCGCGCCAGCAGTACGCCCTCAAGGACGCGGCGCAGGCCCACCGCGACCTCGAGGCGCGCAAGACCACCGGGTCGACGATCCTGGTGCCGTGATCGCGCCGGGGGTGCGCCGGGCGGCCGCCATCGCCGCCGCGGCGCTCGCCCTCGCCGCGGCTGCGGCCCTCTTCGCCGGGCCTTCCTTGGGGCTCTTCTCCGGAACGCGCCCGGCCACCCCGGGCTTCTCCGACGGGCGCTTCGCCCCCGGCGACTGGCGGCCCAACTGGGTCTCCTCGACCGCGCCGCGCGACGACGCCACCCACTACGTGGCGCCGATCGGCATCTCCGGCGACCCGGCCGCCGCCTGGGCGGCCCTGGAGGCCGCGATCGCCGCGATGCCCCGGTCCCGAGTCGTCACCCGGACCGCTACCTACCTGCACGCGGAATTCGCGAGCAAGGGCCTGGGTTTCGTGGACGACGCCGAGTTCGCCCTCGACGCCGCCGCGCGCCTGATCCACGTGAAGAGCGCCGCGCGCCTGGGCATCCGCGACTTCTCCGTCAACCGCGACCGCATCGAGTCGCTGCGCGCCCGTCTTTCGGGCACCTAGGGGCGGGGCAGGCGTCCGTGTCCGACACCGTGTAAGATTCCGCACTTCGAAAGGCCGCCGCGGAATCCACCGGCGCCCGCAGGCGGGGGAGCACAAGGGAGAATCCATGAAGAGCCAATTCTGGAAGGCCGACTGGTTCCTCGGCGCCGTCATCGCGGTCGCGATGCTCGTCTTCAACGCGACCTCCAACCTGATCCCGGGGCTGGAGCGCTGGGCCTACGACCTGGGCGTGCGGATGACCTCCAAGAACCCCAACGACAGGATCGCGGTCATCGCCATCGACGAGCAGTCGATCGCCAACATCGGCCGCTGGCCCTGGCCGCGCGAGGTGCAGGCGAAGCTGATCGACCAGCTCTCGGCCGCCAAGGCGAAGGTCATCGGCAACACGGTCTTCTTCTTCGAGCCCCAGATCGACCCGGGCCTCGCCTACGTCGAGAAGATGCTCGCGATCTACGACAAGGCCTACCCCGGCGCGGCGCAGCAGGAGGCACCCGGCGTCGGCGTCTTCGGCGCGGCCACGCCCGCCGCGCAGGTCGCGCAACCGCCCGCGGACGTGGCCGAGATCGGCAAGCTCCTGCAGGAGGCCTCGGTCGCGCTCAACAACGACATCCGCCTGGCCGCGAGCGTGAAGAAGGCCGGCAACGTGGTCGTGCCCATGGTCTTCGACGAGCTCATGGGCGGCCCGCCCCCGGGCAAGCCGGACAAGGCGCTGCCCGAGTACGTCGCGAAGAACGCCATCGGCAAGTCCCAGGGCGGCGAGCACTTCATCTTCGGGGCCTCGCTCATCGCGCCCATCGAGCAGATCGGCACCAACGTGGCGGCCATGGGCCACCTCAACGCCACACCCGACCCCGCCGACGGCGCCATCCGCAACGAACCGCTCGTGATCGACTACTACGGGCAGCAGTTCCCGTCGCTCGCGCTCATGATCGCCGCCCGCAGCCTCAACCTCGGCGCAAAGGACATCAAGGTGAACCCCGGCGACAGCGTGGCGCTGGGCAACAAGCTCGTGCGCACCGACGAGCAGGCGCGCATGTTCACCTACTTCTACAAGGACCGCGACGGGCGCGCCGCCTTCCCCGTCGACTCCTTCTTCGACGTCTACACCGGCAAGATCCCGGCCGCGAAGTACGCCGACAAGATCGTCCTCATCGGCGCGATCGCGGCCGGCATCGGCACCAACCAGGTCACGCCCATCTCGGCGCAGATGAACCCGGTCACGACGCTGGCGCACTCCGTCTCGTCGCTGCTGCAGGAGCACTACTTCGTCGCGCCCTCCTGGGGCGGCTGGGCCACGATCGCCATCTACCTCGTGGTGGCCGCCTACCTCGTCGCGCTCCTGCCGAGGCTGGGGGCGGGCATGGGCGCGATCCTCACGGCGCTCCTCCTCGTGGCCCTCTTCGGCACCCACCTGGGGCTCATGACCGGCGCGGGGCTGTGGCTGCAGCTCATGCTTCCCGCCACGCTCCTCGTGGTCGGGCACCTGCTGCTCACCACCAAGCGCTTCCTCGTCACCGAGCGCGGCAAGGAGAAGGCGGACATCGAGGGCGCGGAGTCCAACCGCATGCTGGGCCTCGCCTTCCAGCAGCAGGGCCAGCTCGACATGGCCTTCGACAAGTTCCGCAAGTGCCCCTACGACGAGCAGGTGGGCGAGAACCTCTACTCGCTCGCGCTCGACTTCGAGCGCCGCCGGCAGTTCAACAAGGCCGAGTCGGTGTTCGGCTACATCCACAAGCTCGACCCCAAGTTCAAGGACGTCGCCGAGCGCATGCAGCGCGCCAAGGCGATGAGCGAGACGATCATCCTCGGCGGATCCTCGGCGGCGCGCTCGACCGCGGCCACCATGGTCATCCAGGGCGGCGGCGCGGAGAAGCCCATGCTCGGCCGCTACCAGGTCGAGAAGGAGCTGGGCAAGGGCGCCATGGGCGTGGTCTACCTGGGCAAGGACCCGAAGATCGGCCGCACCGTGGCCATCAAGACGATGGCGCTGTCGGCCGAGTTCGAGGGCGACGAGCTGCAGGAGGCCAAGGAGCGCTTCTTCCGCGAGGCGGAGACCGCCGGGCGCCTGACGCACCCGAACATCGTCACGATCTACGACGCGGGCGAGGAGCACGACCTCGCCTACATCGCCATGGAGTTCCTCAAGGGCAAGGACCTCGTGCCCTACGTGAAGCAGCCCAACCTCCTGCCCCCCGACAAGGTGCTCTCGATCGTCGAGCGCGTGGCGGACGCGCTCGGCTACGCGCACACGATGGGCGTGGTGCACCGCGACATCAAGCCCGCCAACATCATGTACGAGCCGGAGAGCGACACCGCCAAGGTGACCGACTTCGGCATCGCGCGCATCACCGACTCCTCCAAGACGAAGACCGGCATGGTGCTGGGCACGCCGTCCTACATGTCGCCCGAGCAGCTCGCGGGCAAGAAGATCGACGGCCGCTCGGACCTCTTCTCGCTGGGCGTGACGCTCTACCAGATGCTGAGCGGGCGCCTGCCGTTCGAGGGCGAGTCGATGACCCAGCTCATGTTCGCGATCGCCTCCAGCCCGCACCCGCCCATCCGCCAGTACAACCCGGCCCTGCCGCCCTGGATCGACGCGATCATCGACAAGGCGCTGGCCAAGGACTTCACCCAGCGCTACCAGACGGGACAGGAGTTCGCGGAGGCCATCCGCCAGGCGCGCAAGGGCGCCGGCGCCGGAGCCTGATGCCCCTCCCGGAGCCCCAGGCGAGCCGCCGGCCCCTGCACCGCCGCACGATCGAGATCGTCGGCTACAAGCGCGACGACGGCCTCTACGACATCGAGGGGCGGCTCCTCGACCGCAAGGACGTCGAGTTTCCCGTGGGCGGGCGGGTGAAGCCGCCCGGCGAGCCGGTGCACGACATGTGGCTTCGCATCACCGTGGACCGGGAGCTTCGCATCGTGGACGCGCAGGCGTCCACGGACGCGATGCCCTACCAGGACGAGTGCGACCGGATCGCGCCCGACTATGCCCGGCTCGTGGGCCTGTCCATCGGCCCGGGGTACCTGCGGCACCTGAAGGAGCGGCTCGGCGGCGTGCACGGCTGCACGCACATCACCGAGCTGGCGGCCTCCCTCGCGACCGCCGCCTTCCAGACCTTCGCCGGGCAGGGCCTCGCCCCGCCCGAGCGCAGGCCCCCGCAGCTCGACCGTTGCCACGCCCTCGACTCGCACGGGCCGGTCGTGGCCCGCTTCTACCCCAGGTGGTACCGCGGCGCGGCGCCCGTCGACGGCGCCGGCCCCGGCGAGAACCACTAGGGGGCGTTTCCCGCCGTTTGCTGACCCGCATCAAGGCCGGGGTGGGTCGCCCGGCTGCTAAAATGCCCCGGCTCGTCCCCCCATCACCGCCCCCCCGAGACCATGAACATCCACGAATACCAGGGCAAGGAAATCTTCCGGAAATTCGGCGTGCCCACGCCGCGCGGCATCCCCGCCTTCTCCGTCGACGAGGCGGTCAAGGCCGCCGAATCCCTCGGCGGCAAGGTCTGGGTCGTGAAGGCGCAGATCCACGCGGGCGGGCGCGGAAAGGGCGGCGGCGTGAAGGTCGCCAAGTCGCCGGCCGAGGTGAAGGATCTCGCCGGCAGGATCCTCGGCATGACGCTTGTCACCCACCAGACCGGCCCCGAGGGCCGCAAGGTGCGCCGCCTCCTCATCGAGGAGGGGGCCGACATCCGGAAGGAGCTCTACGTGGCGATCGTCGTGGACCGCGTGACGCAGCGCGCGACGATGATGGCCTCGAGCGAGGGCGGCATGGACATCGAGGAGGTCGCCGCGAAGACGCCGGAGAAGATCCACCGCGTCGCGATCGACCCGAAGACGGGCCTCAAGGACGCCGAGGCCGACGACCTCGCGCGCAAGATCGGCGTTCCCGAGGGCTCCGTCGCCCAGGCGCGCGACCTGCTCAAGAACCTCTACCGCGTCTTCGACGAGTGCGACTGCTCGCTCGCGGAAGTCAACCCGCTCATCGTGACGGGCGAGGGCAAGGTGGTCGCCCTCGACGCGAAGCTCAACTTCGACTCCAACGCGCTCTTCCGCCATCCCGAGATCGTCGCCTACCGCGACCTCGACGAGGAGGACCCGGCCGAGGTCGAGGCCTCCAAGTTCGACCTCACCTACATCTCGCTCGACGGCAACATCGGCTGCCTGGTGAACGGCGCGGGCCTCGCCATGGCGACGATGGACACGATCAAGCTCTACGGCGCCACGCCGGCCAACTTCCTCGACGTGGGCGGCGGCGCCACGACGGAAAAGGTGACCGAGGCGTTCAAGATCATGCTGGGCAACCCCAAGGTGAAGGCGATCCTCGTCAACATCTTCGGCGGCATCATGAAGTGCGACACCATCGCCAACGGCGTGGTCGCCGCGGCGAAGGAGGTCCACCTCAACGTGCCGCTGGTGGTGCGGCTCGAGGGCACGAACGTGGACCTCGGCAAGAAGATCCTCGCCGACTCCGGGCTGCCGATCATCTCGGCCTCCGACATGGGCGACGCGGCGCAGAAGGCCGTCGCCGCGACGAAGCGCTGAGAAGGGAAACGACATGAGCATCCTGATCAACAAGGACACGAAGGTCATCACCCAGGGCATCACGGGCAAGACCGGCCAGTTCCACACGAAGATGTGCCGCGACTACGCGAACGGGAAGAACTGCTTCGTGGCCGGCGTGAATCCGAAGAAGGCCGGCGAGGACTTCGAGGGCATCCCCATCTACGGCACGGTCGCCGACGCGAAGAAGCAGACGGGCGCCACCGTGAGCGTGATCTACGTGCCGCCGCCCTTCGCGGCCGCGGCGATCGACGAGGCCGTGGACGCCGAGCTCGACCTCGTGATCTGCATCACCGAGGGGATCCCGGTGCGCGACATGATCCGCACGCGCGACCGCATGAAGGGCAGGAAGACCATCCTCCTGGGGCCCAACTGCCCCGGCACCATCACGCCCGACGAGATCAAGATCGGCATCATGCCCGGCCACATCCACCGCAAGGGCCGCATCGGCGTGGTCTCGCGCTCCGGCACCCTCACCTACGAGGCGGTGGGCCAGCTCACCGCGCTGGGCCTGGGTCAGTCCTCCGCCGTGGGCATCGGCGGCGACCCGGTGAACGGCCTCAAGCACATCGACGTG
>JAHCLE010000013.1 GCA_026125445.1 Burkholderiales bacterium | reverse complement strand
TGCGCGACCACCTTTGGGGCCGGCAGGTACGGCATCACCTTCGCGCGCTCGTCGGCACGGATGGCCGCGTCGAGCTCGTCGAGGATGGGGTTGGGGACGTGCTTCAGCAGGCCCCCGTACTGCCGCCACCACTGCACGAGTTCCTTGGTGGTGATGCTGTCCGGCTGTGTCATCCCATTCTCCCGTGAGGATGATGTGAAGACGTAGCCCCTCGTGGGCTACACTGGAACGATACCATCCCGCCAGTCCAATGTCAAGAGCGGGATTGTAACAATCACCGGATGCCGTCCATCCGGGCGTTCATCGCCATCTTCTCGTGGGGGCCCAGGTCCGTCAGCGCGCCCCGCTCGTGCCAGAGGTACACCTTGCTTCCGGCGCGCTTCCCGTTCACGCGGTGCTTGGCGATGGTGAGCAGGGTCAGGTGCGGGTCACGGATGCTGTGCATATCCGCGAAGCCCTCGCGCACCGCCTCTATCTCGGCCTTGGTCGCATCGAGCCGGCGCACGGCGTTGAGGAACAGGACGCCGTGCGCCTCTTCCTCAATCGCGCCGGAGCCCTTCAGCGAGGCCAGCACCGGCACGGTGAACGCGCTCATCCGGTTGGAGCCGTCGCGCCCGAGCTGGCTGGTCAGCAGGATGACGAGCTGGCACTCCTGCGCTAGCTTACTCAGCGTCACGACGGCCTTGCTCACGCGGTCGAAGAAGCTGGCGTCCTCGTCCCCGTCGAGGCGGAGCAGGTGGTCGATGATGATGACCTTCGCCCCGTCGTCGGCGTAGGCCTTCACCTGCCGCACGAGCTCCCCGAGCCGCGGCCGTGGCGTCTCGATGATGCTCAGCAGGGGAGCCGGGGGGCCGTCGCCGTCCGGGTGCCGGCTCCGCGAGAGCCAGCGCACCTGCTCGCCGAGGTAGCTCTCGAAGAGCCAGCGGCCCCACGCCTGCCCGTCCGCATCGTCGCCCCCGAGGGCGGCATAGTCGTGGTAGCGAATCCGCACGGGGTCCACGCCGAGGTCGAGACACGCGAGCTGGATGTGGATGTCGAGGGCCGGCGTCTCGGTCGGGAAATACACGACCGGCAGGGGGTTCGCGCGCATCGTCCAGAGCCGGACGAGGTTCGCCATCATCGTCGTCTTGCCGCCCCCGGTGCGCGCCGCGAGAATGTGGATGGAGCCGGGGAGCATCGGGCCGTACACCTCGTCGAGGTCCGTCCACGGCCAATGCACGAAGCGGTCGCGCTCCGGCCGGTTCTCGAGGTCTTCGTAGAGCTTACGCCAGTGCGCGCCGTCGAGGAACGTGCGCGCATCCACGCCGAGCTCCTGTTGCTTCTTGCGGAGCCGCGAGACGAGGTCCGTGATGTCGTTGGGACGGGGGGTGGTCATCCGGGCGAACCTCCGCGCTCAGGGGGGCTGGGAAGGGTAGGGGGAGGGTCTGACGCAGGGCTCGCCCGATTCGTTGAACCCAGCAGACTGAGCGGAAGGTACTTGGCGAAATCCCGGTCGAAGTCCTCGAGCGCGAAGCCCGTCCGCACCGGCCGGTCGGACTGCAGTTGTTGGAGCCGCGCCGCGGCGAACCGGTCGAAGGCCGCGCGCACCTCGTCCGGCCCGAAGGCCGCAACCCGCTCCTTGAACGCGGCCCCGACGCGCCCGTAGGGGTTCGCCCCACCCCGGATGGGCTCGCCGAGCTTGCTGATGCCTTCCACGATGTGCGCGACCCACGAGGGGGGCGGGGAGGCCCCTCCTTTGCGCGAGGATGGCTTCTGGGCGCGCTTCGGGCTGGGGGGAAGGGGTGGGGAAGGGTCCAGCAGGGATAGGGCTTCCTGCGGCGATTTAGGCGATTCCCCCGAAGTTCGTGCGGCGGAGGCCGCACCAACCCCCGAACGTAGTGAGGGGGTTGGAGGTAGTTCTGTCTCTGTCTCTGTCTCTGCTTCTGCTTGGGCTGACAGTGATGACATCTGCGGTGACACGCGGTGAAGTGCGGTCATCTGCGGTGACACGCGGTGAAGTGCGGTCATCTGCGGTGAAGTGCGGTCATCTGCGGTGTCCTGCGGTGACTCTCTAAGTCGTTGCCGTTGCTTGGCTTGGCGGTTCTGCTCGCGCCGGTCATCCTCGTTTCGGATGGCGCGATACTTGTCGTGCGTCGGCACCTGAAACTGAAAAGCCCCCTCTCGAATGAGCCGCCTCCCCTCGTGCTCCGTGCTCCGGCTCCGCACGTCGGGAGCCTCAAGGAACGCGATGGCGCGCTCAATCTCGTCGCTGGTCGTGCCGATGATGTGCGCGAGGGCCGTGGGGTTTAGCTCCACCCGCCCCTTCACCGCGTTGGCGATGACGTAGCCCCAGACCGCAAACACCACGGGGCCCGCCCCGTACATCGAGCCCGTGTAGGTCGAGGCGAAGTGCTTGCCGAACATCAGGCACCCTCCGTGGTGAAGGTCCGCCCGCAGTTGCGGCAATGAATCGTGCGCGGCACCGCGTGGGGGGCACAGGGGTCAAACACGACCCCCTCCTGCGTTACTCCCTCCGGGCGTCCAAGGACCGGAAGCAACGCCTCCCGCCCACAGGCGCAGGGGAAGGGAATCTCCGTGCTGGGCGGGTCCGGGACCGCGCCGCGGTCCACGACCTTCCATCGAGCCGCGCGCATCAGCGGGCCTCGGCCTTCGGCTTCAGCGCGCGAATCTCGGCAAGGATGGCGTCGACCTTCGCCGCTGTGTTGAGGGTTGGCGGCAGGCCAGTACGCAGAGAGGCCCGCACTTCGCGGGCCTCGTCGGGGGTGAAGCGTGTGTCCATCGTGTAGCTCCCGTGAAGTGTGAGGGGCTACTCTACCACCCTGCGCGGCGGGTGTCAAGTTCGTGAGTCAAAGCAAGTGCTTGTGCGGCAATGACTTGCGGCCTGCCGTGTTTCACGTTATGTTCCACATAGACAGGAGCGACCTATGCGGAAGCACGGATGCTCGTCGTGCGGGAAGGTGCGCGACCGACGCGGCCAGCGATACTGCAAGCGGTGCCACGCCGCCTATATGCGACGGCACCGCCCGAAGCATTGCGAGCTCCCTGCCGCCGCGCGGCTTCGAGCGAACGCACGGTCCTATGCCAACGTGTACCTACAGCGCGGGTTGCTTCAGCGCGGCCCGTGCGAGGTCGCGGGGTGTCGGCGGCGCGCACAGATGCACCACGACGACTACCGTAAGCCCTTGCAAGTCAGATGGTTATGCCGTCCGCATCATCTCGCCCTACACCGGGGCTGATACTTGCGCGGCGCGCGGGGCCGCTGTATCCTACCCTTCAAGCGAAGGGTTACTCCCGTGTCCCGACGCCCAACACGACCCCGCCGGTCTGCGCTCCTCGGAGTGTGGTAAGGCGGGGTTCGTCTTTGGGGGCTCAGGTGTTGATGACGTGGAGCGTGAACTTGTCCACGCCCTTCAGGGTCGCCATCAGCTCGCCGAAGGCCTGCTTGCTGTCCACCGCCCCGTTGATGCCCTTCACGGGGTCGAAGGTCCGCGCCGTCAGGACGCACCCCAGCGTGTCGTCTTCCGTGTTCCCCCAGTGGAACCGGATGAGGGACCGCCCCGGCACCTTGATGTCGAACGTCTCGCCCCACCGCGGCGACACCACGCGCCGGCACGTCCACGAGCCGATGGGGATGCACGACACCTGCGGCTGGTTCTCGCGCCACGGAAGCTCGAGCGTGAAGATGAACGGACCCTGCGGCCCGATGAGCGCGCCATAGCTCCGGTCGGGCCGCAGGTCTATCCGCTTCAGCAGGAGCGACTGAATCACTTCGCCTTCTTGCGGTTGTCGTGCCACACGAGCGCGGCCAGCCACGCGGCGAACACCTGCCAGTCGGCTACCGCGAGCTCCGGCACCACGCCCTCGGGCAGGAAGCCGGGAATCTGCGCGCCGGCGGCAGTCAGCAGGGCGGCGATGGCGAACACCACGCCTTGTTTCGCCCACGCGGGGAGCCGGTCCACCCAGATGTTCAGGTTGAGGGCCTGCTTTGAGAGGAACGAGGCCAGCGGCGCGATGAGCAGGGGCAGGACGAGCGTTACGAGATGGTCCTTGAGCCAGTTCACGGGATGCTCCGGGTGAGGGTCAACGGGTCGAGACGGGGTCGCGGCCCTCGAGAAGCCTGCGACACGGCAGGCGGTACTGCAAGGCCTCGCGCTCCGTGATGCTCAGGCAGGCGACCACGGCGTTCGTCTCCACCAGTGGCACGATGCGCTCGAGCCGGTCCACCCGCGCCTCAATCGCGGCGTCCCGCTCCGCGTGGCTTGTCTCGAGCTCCTTGAACTGCTGGCTGGGGGTCTTGAACCCGAACCCCATCGCGACGAGGAAGGCCACGGCCCCCCAGACGACCACCCGATACCGCGACATCAGGCGCGAGACGGCGGCGAAAGGGTCGAGCCCGTCAATCGGGTCCGTGGCGCGGCGGTGCTCGTGTTCAGGCGGCAAGGTCAGCGGCTCCCGTTGGGGTTGGCAGAATATCGCGTCTTATGGCCGCGACTTCCAGACCAACGCCTCCACCGGCAGGCCGAGTGCCCTGAGGATGCAGGCGCGGTGCGAGCCGTCCCGCGGGAACACGCGCGAGCCGGACCTCGTGACGAGCAGGGGCCCCGTGCCGTGCTCCCACGCGAGCGGCCGCGGGTCGGTGGCGCGCCAGCGGTCAGGGTCGTAGCCGTGCGCCCGGATGTCGGCGATGATGTGCCGCAGGTGCTCGAGCCGGCCCACGAGCGCGGGAGCCGCGGGGTCGCCCTTCGTGCGCTTCACCCAATAGGCGCGGTAGCGCGTGTCGTCGTCCTCCGCCACGAGCGCGGCCACCGCACCGGGGAGCTCGCCGAGCGCATCCCAATACTCGTGATGGCTCAGCAGGTTGACGCGCGGGGCTTCGTCCTGACGGAACTCCCTCACGTCCGGTGCGCGCAGAGGATGGCGCGCTCGACGGGGTAGCGGAAGCCATAGGGGACGATTTCCACCACGGCGAACCCCGCGGCGTTGAACTCCTGCAGGTACCAGTGGAACGGCCGCATCCGGTAGTTCTCGAAGGGCAGACCGCTCATCGGCTGTTCGCAGATGACCTCGCGCGCCGTCGTGCGGTGGAGCAGGGCGCGGACCTGCTCATCGGACATATGGTGGAAGACGCCGAGCACCACGAGCACGTCCGCGTCCACCGGGGCGTCCGCGCTCTCGAGATGGTGGTAGGTGAACCCGGGGTGCCGCGCGCGAGCCGCCTCGACGTAGCTCGCAATCAGGTCCGAGCCGACGTAGCTCCGCGCCCCTCGCTCCGTGACGTAGGGCGCGAGCGCGCCGGCGTTGCATCCGACCTCGGCCACGGACTTCCCCTGCCAGTCGAAGCGCAGATGCTCGAGCTTGTGCGCGATGGGGAAGGTGTCCTGATACTGCTGGCCCGTCTCCGTCACGCCGCCCTCGGGCCATCGTCAGGGGACCGCGGCCGTTGGCGGTCCTCGTCGGGCGTGACCCCTCCCGCTGGCCCACTTCCCCCCGGAACAGGCTGGCGGTACCGCGAGAGGCCACGACCCTTCGAGAATCCGGCGATGTAGGCCACCGCTCCCACGAGCAGGGCAAGGACATAGCAGAGCAGATGCACTGGCGTCTCCGTTAGCAGGCAGGTCCGGTTTCGATGTCGAGCCGGTTCGTGTCAATAGACTGCACCACCGCGCTGTCGGACAGGCGGACGAGCTGGATGGTGTACCGGCGGGTGTGGGGGAAGCCCGTGAAGAGGGGGTCGCCCACGATGCCGGTGTTCTCCTGATACGAGTTGTTGAGCGTGTCGAAGTCCGGGCCGACCTGCGCCGAGGTGTCGAAGTTGCGGAGCACGACCTTGTACTCGGCATCGTTGTTCGGCGAGCAGAGCCACGAGGCCTCGACTTCCCACGGCACCCCACAATCAATCGCCACGACCTCCGTCGCCAGAGCCGACGAAAGCACCGGCACGGGGCCGGGGTTCGGCGCGAGCTCGACGAGCACGATGGGCGTGGTCTGGTCGCCCAGCGTCGAGCGGAACTCGTAGGTGTTGCCGCCGGGGGACGCGGTGACGTTGATGGGCGACGGGGCTGGCGCGCCCCACGAGCCGCCGTCAATCCGCACTTCCACCGTCCCCACCCCATTCCAGAAGATGTCGTAGTCGCCCCCGCCAAGGTCCTCGGCGTAGGCGTTCACGATGGGACGGAGCACCGGCCGAGACAGGTCCTCGGGGCAGGAGGCCGGCACTCCGGCCTGCGCCCCGGTCCACGGCGACGGGGTGAACCCCGGCAAGGTGTGGCGCGCGCGGTACCAGCGCACGAGGCCGTCCGATGGCAGGAGGTCGCGGTACACCTGCGTGGTGCCGCCGACCTCCGCGATGGTCACAAAGGCCCCCGGCACACCGCTCGCGTCCGGGGCGCGCTGAATCTCGAGGTCGTAGCTCTCGTCGAAGGGGTAGATAGCAAGGCCGATGCCCACCGGCTGACCAGCGTCCTGCTCGGTCTGGATGACGGTGATGGCAATCGGGGTCGGCGCGGTCCCGCTGTTCGTGGTCGTCGTGTCGGTGTCGGTCCCGAAGGTCGTGTACTCGCCCGTGCCGGGGTCTACGTGGGCCACCCCCACGATATACTGCGTGGACGGCAGGAGCCCGCGGAGGGTCGCCTGATTGCTTCCCGGCGCGAAGCGCGCCACGCGGAACGGCCTCCAATCACTCGGGGCCAAGCTCCCCGGCGCGATGAACACTTCCGTCCAGTAGCTCGCGTCGGCCGGGGTCCACGCCACGCGGAAGCTCTCGGCGGTGATGGCGGAGATGGCGACCCCGCTCGGCGGGTTGAACGCGGCGAGGGTCGTGTCCGTCCACGCGCTCCACGCCGAGGGCCGGCGTCCGCTCTGCTCCGTGCGGGCGCGCACCCAGACGCGGGAGCCCGGAGCGACGGGCGGCAGGGGGACCGCGCCGCTCGGCACGTTGCCGGGGGTGTAGCGCGCGAACACGGAGCCGTTGCCGGTGGGCTCGCTCGCGGCGATAGCCCACTCCACCGCAACGAAGAGCACCCCGGTGGCGTTGATGGTCACGGCGTTCGTGAGCGTGAACTCCGCGATGGTGCGCGGAGCCGCGGCGGAGTCGTCAATCGTGATGGCCGCAGGCGGCGTGACCGGCTGAAGCGCGAGCCCCGAATCCACCAGCTTTAGGTCCGCGCCGTAGGGCCGCAGGGTACGCCGCACGACCTGTGCGATGCGCGCCCCCACCGTGCTCTCTCCGATGCGGTAGTTGCGATTCGGGTAGTGCGCCACGTTCAGGTACACCTCGTCACCGAGCTTCGCGCCGTAGGCCTCGTCCGTGGCGAGCACGGAGACTTCCATCGAGGGCGCGCCGCGCCCGTAGCGGTCCAGTCCGAGGGTCGTGATGGCCCCGATGATGGAGCCCATCGCGCTCGCCCATCCACCGGCCAGATGCACGAAGCCGGCGAACTCGTACTGCACCTCGCGCGTGGAGAACACGCTCAGGTCGCCGTTCTGGATGATGACATCCGTCTTGCTCTCGACGATGCCATCTGGGGGCGGCGGCGGCGAGGCGTTCGGCCCAAGGGTGCTCTTGGCAAACTCCTTGTAGCTCACCTTGAAGCCGGAGACGATTTGTGATTCGTCGAGCGTGAAGATGGGCGCGTCAGCATCCGTCAGCGAGTCGGTGCTGATGGTGATGACGGGAGCCGCGGCGTTGAGCAGGCGCGTCGGATAGAACTCCTGCTCCCCGTCGTCTCCGTTTCGGATGCTGAACCCGAAGGGCCCGAAGACGCTCTTGGTCAGGAACTCGAGCAGGTTCTCCACCGGCGCGGTGATGCGAATCGCATACCGCAGGTCCGCGCCGAGCGCGTCCTTCACTGCCGCCGCCGACGCCGCATCCCAGAGCATCCCGATAGTGTCGAACAGGTCCGTCACGAGGTCCACGGGGTGCTTGTCGGCGTAGATGGGGCAGTCGGGCCCGACCTCCGTCTTGAACACGCGCCCCCGGTAGGTGATGCTTGAGCTTGCCGTTGGCGGCGAAGGGGTGTCCGCGTCGAGCTCGGCGCAGAGCGCGGTGTAGCCCTGCAGGAGCGCGGCCGCGCGCAGGGTGCCGCGCCACGTGGTCGTGCCGTCCGTCAGCACCACGCTCAGGTCCGGGTAGCTCCCCTGCGAGAACGAGAGGATGTTGTTGAGCACCGTCCCCGAGATGCCGAGCACCCCGGTGAAGCTCCGCTGGTAGGGCTGAAGCACCTTGTTGTACCACGCGGAGATGCTGGACGGCGAGAAGTTGCCGCCGCCCTGTCCCGGGCTCTGCTGAGCGCGAACGCGCCGGAAGTCCGGAGGCAGGTACGCCGCAATGACCGTCAGGGGGACGAGCCACCGGCCGCTGAGCGGGTCAAGCTCCGGCGATTCCGGGATGCGGAACTCGTCGCCGCCGGTGTCGAGCACGGGGCCGAACCCCCCGGTGATGGGGCCACCGAGCAGGCACCCACGCGAAGGGAAGACATCCCGCTCGCTCACGCCGGTCGGCCCCTTCTGGGGGCTCCACGTGAACGCGCGCCGCTGAGTCTCCACGCGGCGGGTGTCGCCGATGCTAAATACGAAGGAAATCGCCGACGCAAGCTCAATCCGCGTGACGTAGCCTGCGTGAATGGGCTCCCACGTGGCCCCGTCATTTTCGCTCACCTCGATATAGGCGCGGCGACTCAACAACTGCTGACGGAACCCGGCATCCTCGAGTCGGCTGGTGACGTAGCGCACCACACCATCGGAACCCACGGACTCCACCGCATCTACGACCCGCACGGAGTACGCCCCGGTGCGGACCCCGCCGGTCAGCAGGTCAATCTCCTGCCCGTCGCCATCCGGCGGCTCGGCGATGTAGCTGTTTAGCTCCCCCGAGGTGCCCACCACCACAGGCACACCACCAGAGAGCACATAGGCAACCCCAGCAACCACAAAAACCGCCGCGGGGTCGCGCTGAAGCGAGGTGACGATGAGCGCGTCCTCGGTCCCGTTCGGGTGTGCCTCAGTGGAGGCGTTGCGTACACGCAAGCGGTAGGCGCGCTTCTTTCCCGGCGGGGTCGGAGGGGCGAGCGTCGTGCCCGTACCGACCGGGGACCAGAGCGAACACCCGAACTCATTGCAGGCGCGCACCCGGTAGTAGTAAATCGTCAGGGGCAGGAGGTTCACGTCCTGCGTGGTGTTGATGGACCCCGTGTAGATAGGCGTCCATCCTGTCGAGCCGTCGAGGGACCGCTGGACCTCGTACTCGTCGGCCTCGAGAATGGTGTCCCACACGATGTCGAGCGCGAACGCCGAGACCGGCGTCACCGAGGGCGTGTCCGGAACCGGGGGCACATTGAAGAACTCGTACACATCGCCGCCCCACACCCCACCGCTTATTACAAACGTATCAATGGTTGCGCCAAGGTCATCACGCACCCGGATCTTGCGGGGGTTCGGAAATACGAGGGTGAGGCAGTCAAGGGTGGCGGTCCCACCCGACTCTGCGGCGGTGGCGAGAACGCTGTCCGTGGCGTCAAGTATCTGCGCGTCCCAGCCAGCCGGCAGATTCTCGACGCGCACCCATCGGCTCCGCATCGCCGCCCAGAAGCTAAACGTCGCGGTGTAGATGAGCCCACTTGTGAGATACACGCCGACACGACCGCTCGCTACGGTTAGTGAGGATAACGAGAGCCCGACCGCCGCGCCGTGGATATATGACTCAGCCGCGGCTCCCTCCACAGCCATACTGATGCGCTGTGGAAGCGTCAGTGCGCTAAAGGCATCAGTGTCTTGTTGGGTTGTCGCGTCAGGCCTCCGCTCGTGAAGTGCGGCAGTTGTACGGGCCGCACCTAGAGCGGTGTGAAGCCTCGGGGGGTTAGAGTAGGTAGCAAAGCGAGCGGCAATGCCCACGGACGGGCCGTTCGTCTGCGCTGACCAGACGGCCTGAATAAAGACATCGGCGACCGCAGTGCCCAAGGGGTCATAGGACGCTGTCTGCCCCTGGGTCAGTGTCGGGTTGGTGAATACCAGCGCGCCCGAACTAAGTGCTTTTGTGTTCGGCGAGCCGAGCGTCCAGTCTGCAGTGCTAAATGCGTCCGTGACGCCTGACTCTGGGCTTTGCGCGTGTGCCGCGAGCCGCCCCTGCAGAATACGATTGAGGACGGCCATCAGATAGTGTACTCGCAGAGCATCGGCGTGACGGGCGAGGCCACGTTGATGAGCGCGAGCTCGAGGGTGTATCGCAGGTCCGACTCGCTGGACATATTGAGCGAGGGCTCGGAGTCCGGCGCGACTACGCACTCCGCGTACACACGCCCAAGGGCGTCATCCGTGGTCACGCTTACGGAGCCGCCAGAGACAAGCCACGCGACGAGCCGCAGGGCGACGGGGAGCGCGCTCTGCGGGATTTCTTCGAGCCGGAACCGCGCGCCATAGTCCGTGCGGAAGGCGAACTGAAAGCGTCGTCCCGTACCAAGGGAGGTTTCAACGGGGCCGACCGGGATGATGAATGGCGTCCAGCCACGGAAGCGCGCTCCCGCGCCACCCCCAGCGGTGCCGTAGCCGTTGGTCAGGGTCGCGGTGCCTTCTTGGTCCGTGAACGTCAGGCCTGCAGGCATCAGAGCCCCCCTCGACGACTGCCGTTAGCGATAAGCTCCTGAATCGCGCGCTGGGCGGTCGGGTCGTTCGGCCCGATGACCGTGACGTGCGTGACCGGCTGGGGCCGCATCCCCGCGGCCATCCCCGCCGAGGTCTGCCCGAACACCAGCCGCGTGACCGTAGAATCGCCCCCAGAGCCCCCATCGGACCCGAAGGGGGTGAAGGCCCCACCCCCCACGCCATACTGCCTCTGACCGCCAAATGCGGCCCCAGCCGCCCCCTTCAGCGTGGCCCCGAGGGCAATCATCGCCACCGACGCCCCCGCCATCGCAGAGGGGTTGAGGCTGGTGAACGCCGCCTTGATTTTCGCCATCAGCGCGGAGCCGGCCAGCGAGGCCGTACCGAACGAGATGAGCGCGTCACCCATCCCCGACAGGATGGCGGCGGTCAGGGCCTTGAAGCCCTCGCCGATGTTGCCGGTCGCCACCGCCGCCTCGATGCCCTGCGCGAAGCCGTCCACCACGGACCCCGCGACCCCTTCGGCGAGGGTATCGCGGAGCCCCTGCTGGAACTCCAACTGCTCAATCATCGCCTGCATCCGGTTGTTCGCGGCCTCCACCGCGTCACGCTCGGCCTGCTTGATGACCTCGTTCACCGCATCCTGCTCGTCCTGCATCTGGTCCATTCGGAAGGCGAAGGCCGCGGCGGCGTCCTTGTAGTGCTGGTCGATGACGGCCTGAATCGCGTCGAGCTCTTCCTTGGTCGCGGCCACGTCCCCCGGCGTCACGAGCGGCACCCGCGCAGGGCTGGTCGCCTCCGGCGCGGTGCGGTTGCCGACCTGCGCCGACAGCTCCTTCTGCCGATCGAGCTTCAGGATTTCGAGCGCGACGATGTCGGCCTCCGCCGCCGCGAGCCGCGCGGCCTGCTCCGCCATCAGGCCCCCGCCGAGCAGACCGCCGCTCACCTTGTTCACGATGCCAGCGATGAACGTGTTCGAGGCGGCGAGCGCGCGGTTCATCTTCGCGAGCCCGAGCTCGATGTCCACGAAGAGGATGCCCCACTCGAGCACGAGGTCGCTGAGGTAGTCCCGCATCTTGGGGATGGACTCAGTGATGCTCTCGATGAACTTGATGATGCCTGCCGACTTCTCGCGGCTCACCTCGAACAGGTCGCTCCACGCGTTCTGCAGGGCCGTGAGCGCGCCGCCGAGGGTGTCACGCTGTGCGGCCGCGGCCCCCTTCGTCACGGACTCGAGCTCTTCGAGGATGATGGCCTGCGCCTTGGCAAGCTGGTTCGTTTCCTCGAAATACTTGATTTGCTCCTGCTGGGCCTCGGTGAGGATGAAGCCCTGCTTGATGAGGCCGGCCATCCCGCGCGAGGGGAAGTTAAGGGCCTTGCCCACGGACTCCGCGCTCTGCACGAGGTCCTGCCCGAAGGCGGCGGCGAAGTCTACGATGACATCCGTGGCGCGCGTGAACTCCTTCCCCACGACCCCGGTGTATGTCAGGAGCCGCGCCTGCGCCTTGTTGATTTCCTCATCGCCGAACGTGGAAATCTTCTGCAGGGCCGCGGCGTGGGCGTTGAGGGCTTCCACCGAGGTCCACGCGCCGGCCTCCGTCGCCTTAAACGCACTCGTCAGCAGGGCTTGATTCTTCTGCGCCTCGACGCTCGCGGACACCATCTTGGCGAGGCCGAACCCCGCGACCCCCGCGATGGCCGCGCCAGCACCGAGGATGCTGAGGCGCATCCCGTTGAAGCCCTTGGAGAGCTCGTCGGCGTCCTTCTTCGTGTCCTTGAGCGAACCGCGCATCTTGTCGAGCGCGGTCTTCACCGCCGCCGCGCCCTCTTCCTTGATGCGGAGCCCCAGCGCAAAGACTTCCACGGCTACTTGCCTCGCTTCTGAAGGGCCTCGTGAACGGCGGCACCGCGCTTCCGGGCATCATCGAACATCTGCGCCAGCACACCCGCCTGACGATAGTACCGCATCTCGGCCTTCTGCAACTGCTTGGGGTCGAGCACGGCCACGCTCACGAGCGAGGCGAGGTCAATGCGCTCGCCGAGGCGCGCCACGTTCTGCTCCCGGTCCATCTCCTGCAACTCGCCCCACACCCAGAGGGTCAGCGCGAAGGGCTCCCGCGCCACCTTACGCAACGAGCGGCCCGACCTCGTAGAGACTTCCACGAGGACGCGCCGCACGTATTGGTCCGCGCTCCACTTCACCGCGACGGGGGGCCGCGACCCCTCGCCACCCGACGCGGCCTTCAGTTTCCCTTGGCGCGCTCCGCAATCTCGGCCTCGACGGCCTCGATGCCACCCTGCGAGAGCTTCACGATGGCCGTGATTTGGTCGAAGGTCAGCCGCTTCCGCGCGTCCTCGGGCAGGTCAGGGATAACCTCGGCGATGGCGGCGAGCATCACTTCCATCGTCGCCGCCGCGTCCTTCTCTCGCTGGGCGAGGGAGAACCGGAGCGCGAGGTCGCCGCTCAGCCCGAGCACGGGAACCTCGTGCTCCCCGACGCGAATGCGGGGGGCGCGCTCCGGGCTCGCGAGCGCGCCAATGTCAATCACCTTGGTCATAGGCCTCAGTTGTTGGGGATGTACTCGTACACGTAGGGCGCGTCACCGGGGGTGGAGCCCGGAACGCTCAGGTCCAGCCGCGCATCCACTTCGATGGCGATGGCAACCTCGTTGGCGTCCTGCGAGGTCGCATCGTAGCGGGTGAGCAGGGCGCAGGGCATCCGCACCTGAAAGAGCTCGCCGTTGCCGCGGAGCCAGACCGCGCGCACGTTCGTCAGGTACATCCCATCCGTGAGCAGGAGCGCGGCCTTGCGCGGGACGTACATATCGCCGCCGCTCCACCCCTGCCCCGGCGCGTAGCTCACCCCGGGCTCGAGCTTGCCGATGAGGTCGCTCGGCATCTCGATGACGGTGCCGGACACCTTGCCCTTCCGCATCGTCACGCGGTCCAGCCCCTTCACGTCGGCGCGCTTGCCGTCGAAGGGGATGTTGCGGTACTCCACCTCGGGGGTCCACTTCAGGCCACCGGTGAGGCAGGCGAAGGGCGTGTCGTTGATGTAGAGCACCCCGGAGTCAAGTAGCACGTCCTCGGGGAACGTCTGGGGGCGGAGTCCAGAGAGCGGGGTATCCATACGGGGCCTCGGCGGGTGGGCGTTGCTGGTGGATAAGCTATGTCAGGGCGTGAGCCGGCGCGAGAGGGCGCGCGGCCACGCGAGGAAGTCGAAGGTCGCGCGGACCCCTACGGTGCCAATCTCGGCGGGGTCGGTGAACTGCGGCAGGGTCGCGCGCTGGCGGAGCGAGCAGTAGAGCAGGCTCCCCGGTTGGGACAGCACCACCCCCAGCAGGGCCGCATCCACGAGGTCCATCGCCCACTCGACGGCCGTGCGCTGGCCCAGCGGCTTGCCGATGATTTGGACCTCGAGCCGCCACGACTCGCGGTAGCTGTTGGAGCCGGGGCTCGTGGTGCGGTCCAGCAGGAGCGTCAGGTACGGGTACTCGGGGAGCTTCCCCAGCGCGCCGACCTTGATGCGCTCCGGCGAGCCGAGCACCTGCGAGAGCCGCGCGTTGTCGCCGGGGCGCACGTAGTCGGCCAGCACCTTTACGAGGGTGCCGTAGATCTGGTTCGTGCTCCCCGTGTCGGGAAGCCCGAGCGTGTCCGCGTCCCACGGGCCGGGGTTCGTCACGGGGCGTCCATCACGCGCTTCGCCACGCGCGCGAAGGCGGCGCGCATCGCCGGCTCCTGCGCGATGGCGGTGGGTTCCCAGATACGCACCCGCTCGTGCTGGCGCGTGAACGTGTTGAAGTGGCCGAGCTCCCAGTAAAGGGCTTCGATGAACCGCGTCCCGACCTGCGCGCTCCACCCGGAGGGGCCGCGCTCGGCGTTCGTGCGCGTGATGGACCCGCGCACCCCGAGGGTGCCACGGAACGCCCCGCCCTTGTAGTAGTCGGAGCCGAAGGCCTTCTTGACCTCCCGCACGAGGACGTTCGCGGCGGCGTCAATGCCGAGCCGCGCCGCCTCCTCATACCGCCGGCGCGCGTTCTCGCTGTTGTCCGTGAGCGTCACGTCAATGTCCACCTAGCCCTCCTTGGGCTCCGCCTTTATCGCCTTATCTTCTTTGCACTCCTTCAGGAAGCGGTGCGTTGCGGCAACCTCACGCGCCACCACTGGCGTGAAGTATGCTTCCCTGAAGGCCTCGTTGAGGAGGGAAAACTCGGCTTCCTCAAGCTTGACTTCGCAATCCTCCACGACCTCGTGGGGGATAATAACCCCCATCTTCCGCACGGGCGTCTCCCGGCCCTCAATCTTCTTGGGCACCCCTACGGCCTCGAACTTGTCTTGCAGGCGACCCAGCAGGTTCACTTCCAAGGGCGTGAATCGCCGCTCAGTGATGTTTAGGGCTTGATACAGGAGCTCGTAAGCCGTCGAGCCCGAAAGGAAGGATAGCGTCCGCATTATTCTTCCTCCTCCCCCTGCGCGGTGGCGGGAGCCCACGCGAGGGTCGTGCCCTCGGGGAGCGTGCCGTCCGCGAGGCCCGCGAGGGCGAAGTCGGCGAGCGACGGCGGGGTGGGCGGTGCGTCCACGGGGTGCGTGATGGAGACGCCCACGCGGGTGCGCGGGAGCTGGACCGAGAGGGTCCAGCGGGCGTTGGGGCGGTCGTAGTGGAGCGCGTCGGCGAGATGCTGTGCCATTGGGCGGGTGGGTGAGGGGTGGGGTAGAGGGTTACGCGGAGATGGTGGACTTGGTGACGTAGGTGCCGGACTCGCGGCGCTGGATGAGCAGGTCGGTGCCGGAGCGGATGAAGCGCCACGTGCCGTCGGTGGCGGGTGCGCCGAGGTGATAGGCGTGCGCCGCGCCGATGGCGTGGTCGGCGTCGAAGGTCCACAGCGCGGCGGAGTCGTCCCACCAGCCGCGCACGGTCGAGCCGGAGCGGAACTCGATGTCGTTGGCTTGGGTGGGATGGGAGCCTCCATACCCTACGACGTTTCCGCCGTTGGTCGCTCCGTTGCCTCCGCTCAGTGTGAACGACCCGGTTGAGACGTTGCGGCTCAACGCGGAAGTTGCCAAGACCGCGCCAACCGTAGCGATGTTCCCGCCAACGCGAAGCAACGCCGAGCCGCCCGGGTCCGTGCCCACCACGAAGCTCGTCGCCAGCGGTGCGGTAATCGCCGTCCCCGCCGCGTTGACGGTGAACACGTCCGCCGTGTTCCCGCTGTCCCGGATGGCGAACTGCGTCGCGCCGGGGATGAGGCGGAGGGTGGGCTGGCCGCTGACCAGTTCGCCGATGCTCGTCCCGCCGCCCTGCACATACACGATGGTCTTGGTGCTCGCAGACCCCACGGCGGTCGCGATGAGGGCCAAGCGGGTGCCGTTCGCGGTGCCCGTCGGAGTCTCGCGGGCCTGCACTTCCACACGACCCACGGAGTAGAAGTTGCCATCCGACGCAAGCGTGATGGCGCTCAAGCCGACCAGCGTATCGCCGCTCACCGCATTCGTCGGCGAGTCATAACTCCCGTTGACGCGCAAGCCGAGCCAGTTCGGGGCGGCGCTCACACGAATCATCGTGCCCTGCCCGCCGAAACGCACCGCCTGACCCGTCCGCAGCAGCGAGGCGGCAGTATTCAGCGGTAGCCCTGCCATCACTGGCCCCGTGGGATTCCACGCCGCCACCTCCCGCCCGCTCGCGGCCGCCACCTCCTGCACCCGGAACCCTTCCGTCAGGGTCTGGGGCGTGGAGCCGCTGGACCCTCTTACGGGCACGTAGAAAATGATGGGTGCTGGGGTTGAATCCCCGGTGCCACGCTCCCCATATATCTCCGTCGCGCTCGCCTCCTGATTCACCCCTGAGCGCACACGCCCGACACGGCGGAGTAGGTTCGGCTCGTCCCATCCATCGTTTGCCGCATTCCGTACCCGGAGACTTAGGAGCCCATCCGTGGTGTCATACCACGCCTTGCGCGCCCCTATCGCGCCGGGATCCGCCGTATCAAACACTGCGCCGGGATGCACCGCGTCGAGGCCAGTGATGTCCTTGTGCTGGATAGTCATTATGGACTCGGGAGTCTATGGTGCTGGACGACCCTCTCATAGAGCATCGCTACAGCCGCCTGAAGAGTATCGCCACGCGCCGTGATTGTCTGCCCTGCGGCGTTGCGCCAGTGGAGCGTGACCGGCTCTTCCTGCACCTCGACGTAGCCGGCGTACTGCGCCACCAGCCCCTCCACGCGCGCGCGGTCCTCCGGCGTGAGGCCCCCCTCGCGGCGCGGGTCGCGGCCGACGATGTGGCTCACTGCCAGCTTCCCATCGAGTCCACGAGCTGGTCGCCGGTGGCGAAGCTCTCCTGCGGCTCGGCGAGGGTCACAAACTCGTTCGGCTGGATGCGCTCGAGCGTGACGACCTGCTGGCGGCGTTGGTCGCTCTTCACGACCCCGCGAATCCACCACAGGTCGCCGCCCTCGGTCAGCACTCCGTTGAGGGGAATCGGCACGTAGTCCGCGACCACGGCCCGCCCCTGCAGGCGGTACTCGCGCGTGGCCTGCGGGGCCTGCGGCACGTTCTCCGTCGCCGCCCTCTCCCCCACGCGCCCCCACCACTCGCCCGTGAAGCGGTACACGACCTTGTCGAAGCCGTGGGCTCCGATGTTCTCGGGCGTGTAGAGCCGCACCCGCTGGGTCAGGAGGCCGGGAACCTGCGTCACGCGACCACCGGCAGGGTGAGGCCCTTCAGCGAACGGATGACGCGCTCGCTCGTGTGCCGGCTCACGTCCCACGGAATCGCGACCCCGGCCCCCGTCTCGCTCATCGCGCGCGGGGTGCGGTTCTGGTACAGGTCGGCCGCAACGTCGAGGATGGCGCGCGAGAGCACGGGCTCCACCTGCGCGTACTTCTGCCACAGGGAGAGCCCTACGAGGCAGGTGATGCTGTAGGGGCCGTTCGGGAACCGCTTGCCGTTCTTCCCCCAGAGCATCCCCGCGGCGGTGTCCACCTCGTAGTCGGTGCTGGGCACGACCACTCCCGCGCCGTCCGTCACGACGACGGGGTTCTCAGGGGTGCTCCCGATGGGGCGCACCGGCACGATGAGGGCCGTCGCCACCTCGCCGTCCACGAAGCCGTCCCGACCCGCCACCGCGCGGTCCACGTAGGTCCGCTGGACCGCCGTGATGGGCGCGCCAATCCAGACCTCGACCATCGCCTTGCCCTGCACGAGCAGGGCGTCGAGCAGGGCGTTCTCGGCGTCAATCTCAATCTTCAGGTAGCTCTTCAGGTCGTCACGGGTCGGCAGGGCCACGGCTCACCCCTCCTGAGGGGGCTGTAGGGTCACGTGCTCCCGAAGGATACGCGCATAGAGCTCGCCGACGCGAGGGTAGTCGTGGTACCGCCGCACATAGTCGCCCACGCGCGAGGCCTCCTGCTCGTAGAACCCCGGCTCCACCATCAGCCGGCGAAGCTGGTGGACGAGCGCGGCGGAGTCGTTCGCCACTGTCCACGGGACGCCGATGCCGAGCCGCACGAGGTCGGCCTGCGCGTCCGGGTCCCCGGCGAGCACCGGCTGGCCCATCGCCGCGGCCTCGAGCCCCGACCCCTGCATCCCGAGCCAGAACGAGTCGAAGGTCGCATCGCAGGACGACTTCAGCACCAAGGCCTTCCCGTGCTCCATCCCCTCAATCATCACGGGCTCGATGTTCAGCCCCTCGCCGCGCAGGATGTCCACGGCGGCGAGGAACGCATCCGTCCCCTTGATGGCCTTGTTCGTGGGGCTGTGCGCCACGCGGAAGGGGCGTCCGGTGCGGCTCTGGACGCGGTTCGTCGCAAGCTGGGCGTAGTCGCCCACCGGCATCGGGATGGGGAGCCAGTGCTTGACGCCGTGCTCCGGCCGCAGGTGGTAGGGCCGCGCGCCGAACACGATGGCGTTGTTCCGCTCGTCCACCTCGCGCTCCACGAGCACCCGCTTCCCCGCGTCCTCCGGGAGCACGGAGCCGTGGTAGGTGCGCGCGAGCCGTTGCCCCGGCATCAGGGAGCTACGGAGCTCGTGGAACAGGCACCGCAGGTCCATATGGCAATGCACCACGTCCGCCGTCCGCAGGAGCATCCGCACGGCCGGCATATCCTTGTGGCCGTCCCACTGGCGCAGACTCGTGTGGGGGTTGCTGTCGCCGAAGCGCACGAGGACCGACGAGACGCCGGGGATGGTGTTGGCCGCGCTGTGGTAGCGGTACACGCTCGAGCCGGGGTCGTAGTGCGTCATCTGCAGGACGCGCAGGGGCCGCTCCCCGAGCTTCGCGCGGCGGTAGGTGCTGAGGACCGCGTTGGGCGTGAGGATGCGCCCGTCCGGGCGGTGCCAGAGGGCGTGGGCCGCGGCCTCGCTCATCAGCAGGCCACCCGCGGTGAGGTCGGCTTCGCGGTGCGCGGGGATGGCGAACCGCTCCCCCTCCGCGCGCCGCACCCCGGCGATGATGCAGTCCCAGAGCGCATAGACATAGCGTGGTGAGTTGTCGAGGGGCTTTGGCGCGAGGTTGCCCTCAGAGGGCTCGGGCGGCGGCGGGGCTCCCTCACCCTCCCGCGACAGCAGAGGGGCCGGCTCCGGCGAGCCTGTCGCCAAAGCCAGCCCCTCTGGGGCGGTGGGGGACAAGGCCCCCACCGCCTCTCGTCCTCGTCCGTTACGACGAGGCCGGGACATCGAGAATCGTGAACGGGGAGTGCGGGTCCACCTTGTTCCCCGAGCCGTCCACCTTGTAGGCGTAGGTCGAGGTCGGGAGCGGGATGCCGCCGCCACGGGCGAAGAACCGGTACACCGTCACGTCGTCGATGAACTTCGCGTGGATGGACGACTCCACCGTGAGGGCCTGCCGGAGCCCGAAGGCGTAGAAATCGCCGTTGACCAGCGCAACGTCCGCGCGGGAGCCCAGCGGGTTCAGGAAGTCCGTCACCACCACCGGGATGCCGAGCAGGAGCATCACGGGGGCCGAGCGCAGGTCCGTCAGCCACGTCACGAGGCCGTTGTTGGTGAGGGTCATCCGCATCAGCTTCTCGTTGACGCGGCGGCTCACCAGCCACACGGAGTTCGGGCCGAGGGTGTGGCGCACGTACATCGCGAAGGCATCGTCCACCGTGAAGTCACCCGCCGAGGTGCGGTTGACCGCGAGGATGGCCCCGTTGTTCGCGTTCAGCGCGCCCAGCGGCATCCCGGTGCCGGTGCCGTCAATCGTGCAGTGGGCGTTGAGCTGGTTCATAATCTCGGAGCCCACCGCCGAGATGACCTCGCCGGGGAGCTCGCCGGTGAAGTCGTCGGACAGAATCTCGTCGCCGAACGGGGTGTGCGCGGCGTACTTGAACATCTCGAGGACGCGCTGGCCGAAGCTCGGCTCGCGCGCAGGCTTCTCCTGACCTTCGCCGACGATGGCGATGGCGGCAATCTTACCGGCCATCGGGCGGTTCAGGATGTTCGTGCCCTCGTCCTGCTTCAGGTACGGGATGCGGAGCGAGCGTCCCGGCACGTTGTACCGGCGCGAACGCTCCATCAGCCCCGGCTGTTGGTTGCTGATGCTGAAGATTTCCTGCACCTGCGTGAGCGGGAGCAGGTACTCGCCGCCGAACGTCGAGCCGGTGATGGTGCGGGTCATCTCGGCCACGCGCTTCAGGACCGAGGCCTCCTCGCCGCCGGCGTCCACGCCGTTGCGACAGGCGCGCAGGAACGCGCCCATCGAGGGGAACACCGTGCGGAGCTCGGCGCGCACCTCGTCGTGCGCGTCCTTCATCGTGCGGAAGGACGCTTCCTTGCGCTCGTCGCGCCGGCCCTCCTCGGAGCCGTCAATGCGGACGAGGTCGCCCTCGCCGCCCTGACGACTAATCTCCTCGTCGCCGGTGAACCCCGCCGCGGCCTGCGCGCGGGCCTCGAACACGGCGATGTCGGCCTGCATCTTCTCGGCCTGCTCGCGGGTCAGCGTCACCTTCTCGTCGAGCATCTGGGCGCGGACCTTGTTGGCCTCGTCGCGCCACTTGGCCGCGGTGCGGTCCTTGCTGACCATCGGTGTGACGGCCGCAAGGGAGAGTCCCGCGGCGAGGTCCGCCGTGAGGGACGTGAGCAGGTACGCCAGCGCGCCGAGCGCGAGGGCGATGATGAGCCAGCCCAGCGTGGACGGGGCGGTGCGAACCCGCACCATCACGTTGTCCGGGTGGCGACCACGGAGCGGCGCGCCGCCCGTGAACTGGAAAGCCGCGTCATACACACCCTTGAACTTGGTGAGGATGACGCCGCGGGAACGGCGGAACGAGGCGAACATTGGTCAGGCCCTCAGGTAGAGCGTGGAGTGGGCCGGAACGTCTCGCGGTAGAGCTTCAGTCGCTCGTCCATCGAGAGGCCGGCGTCAGTCCGCGTTCCGTCTGCCGAGGCCTTCCCGGTGCTCCCCGAGT
The DNA here is from genome assembly GCA_026125445.1 of Burkholderiales bacterium. Lineage (GTDB taxonomy): Bacteria > Pseudomonadota > Gammaproteobacteria > Burkholderiales > Usitatibacteraceae > FEB-7. Next base: position 17,191 of record JAHCLE010000013.1, on the reverse strand, counting down.
CGGGGGCGGCGGGTGCCGAGGGCGCAGGAGAGGCGGCGTACTTCTTCAGGACCGCGGAGCGAGCCTCGTCCGGCAGGGCGGCGAGGGCGGCTTCGGCGGCGATGGTCAGAATCGTAACATCGTCCCGGCGTTCGTCAACAGGGGGCGGGGGCGGCGGCGGGTCCTCGCCCTCGGGCGCATCCCCACCCTTCCCCTCCTCGTCCCCCTCGTCCGGGGCCGTGCGGTCCTTGCGCGCCGAGATGACGGACGCGCCGGGGACCGCCGGCATCGGGGTCAGCGAAATCTCCGTCAGCTCAATCTCGGTGAACACTTCGATGGTCACCTCGCCGACCTTGTCGAAGCGCGACTGCCGCGGGATGAACCCGATGGACACGCCGGTGGTGCCGCCGCTCGCGATGAGGGCCTTGGCGTACTCCATCGTGTCGCGGCCCACGCGGGTGTCGAGGATGTCCGCGCTCGAGATGTAGCCCACGCCGCCGTCCTCCACCTTGCGTACCGTGCCGGTGTGGGAGTGCGTCTTGCGCTCGTGGTCGAGCAGGAAGGGGACCTTGCGCGCGGCCACCTTCTGGGCGATGGACCGCGCGGCGCACCCCGGCGCGAACATCGAGCGGTAGCTGTCCACCACGTTGAACGGCAGGGCCATCGCCACGATGCGGCCGATGATGCCGGGGGGCAGGTCATCCTCTTCGACCCGAATCTCGACGTTCTCGAAGTGGCGGGTCTGACGCTCCCGCGTGGGCGTCTTAGGCGTCGGCATTGGGCGGCTCTCCAATCGGTTCGTCGTAGTAGACGAGGGTACAGCGGCAGTTGATGACCTCGTCGGCGGGGCCCGCGGGGTCGAGAGGGTAGAGCAGTCCGTTGGCGGCGAAGGGCTGGTCAATCGGGATGCGCCCCTCGGCCATACACGCGGAGTGCGTCGTCCGGGTCTTGCTGTTCTCGAACGCCAGCCACTCCTTGCTCTGGAAGATACCCGCGCGCTTGGCTTGGTCCCACGCGCCGCGGCTGAACGCGCCGGCACTCTCCGTGCGCGCGATGGTCTTGGCGCGGTTCTCCGTCATCGGGTCGCCGTACACCGAGGTCCGAATCAGGCTGGCGATTTCAGCGATGTTCAGCCCCGCCACCTCGCCGGCGCGCACCGCCGCCGTGACCTGCCGCGCGGTGTCCTTCGTGATGAGGGTCGCCAGCGTCTCGAGCCGGTCCTCGATGGCCTTCTGCACGTCGGGCGAGCTCAGTTGGAAGTTGAGTCCCGTGCCGCCGGCCTTCACCCCGCTCATCGCGTCGAGTGCGCCGGCCCCATAGGTGCGCGTGACGAGGGCGCGGAACGTCTCCACCCAGCCGAGCCACAGGTCGCCCCCCTTCGCGTACTCGCGGAGCGCGCGGCGCACGGCCTCCTCGAGGATGGGGTCGGCCCACCCCGGCACCTTGTCGGCCCCCTTTGCCACGCGCTTCTTCGCGGGCTCCGTGACCTGCCCCTCGGCGGCGAGCTCGAAGATGCGGACGATGCGCCGACGCTCCTCGAGGAAGCGCACCCGCGCCGCGACCACGTATTCCTTCTCGTCGGCGTCCAGCGTGTCGTTCTGGGCGCGCCAGCGCACGTAGCGCGGGTCCAGCGGGGGCGCAGGGCTGGCCGTCTTGTCGAGGGAAACGCCCTCAGAGGGCATCGAGCGCGAGGCCCCTTCCCCTTCCCCCTCGCCCTCAGCGGCCTGCGCCGCGGGGCTCCCCGGTGGGGTGGCCGGCGTGGGCGTGACCGCGGGGGGCTCAGGACTGAGGGCCGTCGCCACCGGCACAAGACTCGTCCCGATGGACACGACCAGCGTTTCCTTCGGCGCAGGCCGCTCGGGGAGCTTCAGCGCACGGCGACCCTCTTCCCACGTGCGGAGCCCTCCCTTCACCTCGCGGTCCACGCGGACGCTCGTCTCCTCATCGTCCTCGATGAGGTCGCGCAGGATGTCGTGGTCGGGCTCAATCCACAGGTCGCCGAACTCAGGGGCGAGCCACGCATTGAGATCATCGCAGAGAACAACGAGGATGGGCTCCACCTGCATCTGCACGAGGCGGCGGCGCGCTTCTTGGTACTGAACGCCGGAGAGCCCCCCGTCGCTGGACGCGGTGCCGATGCCGATGATGCGCGGGTCCACGCCGAAGGCGGAGCAGATGTCCTCGCGGTTCACGCGGCGCAGGTCCGGGAACTCAAGGTCCGTCAGGTTGAAGCCCAGCGACTTCACATCCTTGACGCCGGCCCAGAATGCAGGGTCGCCGCGCATCCCGCGCTTCACCACGCGCTCGCGATAGCGCGCCTTCATCACGTCCGCGTCCTCTTGGTCGCGGCCATCCTCGAGCATCACGGCGAGCGTCGGGGTGCCGTCGTTCTTGACGACCTGCCGCGTGTACGAAGAGGCCTCCATATCCGTGACGATGCTCTCGAGCGCGGCCGCGCCGCGGGGGTAGCCGAACACGTCCGGGTAGTACGGGCGCGGCATCTCGAGGTCGCGGAAGTGGATGACATCCTTGGCCTCGGCGGTCTGCACCACGCCGTTCCAATCGCTGAACTGGTAGCGCGCCGCGTCCCCCTCGTTGTCCACCCAGACGTTCTGGATGGCCTCGGCGTTGATGGGGCGGAGGTTCACCGGCAGGCCGAACTTGCTCAGGCGGAGCGAGTGCCACAGCGAGTTGCCGTAGCCGAGGAAGTCCACGCAGAACCGCGCCCGAAGCTGACGCGCCGTGATGCGCGGAGCCGGATAGTCCAAGAGCTTCTGCAGGGGATGGTCCTCGGGCACCCGCGAGTCGGCGTTGCCGCGCTCCCTATGCACGACGAGGGGGACGCTCGAGACGATGTCCGTGATGACCCGGATGCAGGAATGGACGACAGGGTGCCGCTGGAAGCCGCGGCGACGGACCTCGGAGCCGTAGGTTTTGACCTCGCCGGGGGTTGCGGCCCGGACCATCTGCAGGGATGAGCTCTTCGGCTGAGGCGCGAGCGACGGGACCGCGGCCGCGATGATGGCACGGGACTCGCCCTCTGCGGCGGCTTCCGGGGCCGCGACAGAGGGCGCAGGACCATCCTGTACCGGCGCGCTGACGACAGCGGAAGGGGCGGGGCCACCCTCACCGCTGAGGGCGAGCAGGGCGTCAGCTACGCGCGCGATGAGTGGACGCTTGCTCAATGCCTCCCCGAGGGCTATGCGGTGATGCCGTGGACGATACGTGGCGGCGAGCAAGGGGTCAAGCTACGCCGACCTCGCCTCCCTTCAGCATCAGCGCGGTGAGAGCCCACACGAGCGCGTCCACGCGGTCAGGGCTGAGGGAGCCCGTCGCGTCGGGGTTGAAGCCGACCATCTGCCGCTCGAGCGTCGGGTGCTCGCCGATGTGGAAGACCGCGTTGGCCTCATACAGCGCATAGATGGGCTCGGCCCGTGCGTACTTGCCGCGCGAGGCGCGCACGTCGATGACGCGCACCCCGCGGTCCACCGCCTGCACGGTGCTCTTCACGAGGTCACCGCCTTGGTTCGTCTCGGCGACGATGGAGCCGCCCCACTTCCGCGCCGCGCTGACGGCGAGCGTGGCCCACTGGTTCGGCGAGTACCGACCCGATAGGTCCTCGATGACGTAGCCCTTCTTGTGGCGGTCAATCCCACAGACCACGATGCCGGTTTCGTTGCTCTCCATATTGGCGGTCACGGCAGGGTCCACCCCCACCAGCACCCGCCGGAACTCCTCGGGCCCCACCGGGAGCCGGCACCGCTCGATGATGGCGCGGTTCCACAGGAGGCCGGGGAGCTCGCGCGACCACGCGCCGCCGAAGATGTGCGCGTAGCGCGCGGGGTTCAGCTCGCGCATCTGCACGGCGCGCTCGATGAAGCTGGCGGACAGGTTGTGGCGGTTGTCCTCCCACGTGGTGTGGATGTAGAGCGTGTCCGCGCGGGGCTCCTTCGCGAACATCCGGTAGAGGAAGTGCTCGTCCGTCGTGGGGTTGAGCACGAGGATGATGCGGTTCGGCAGGGTCTTGTGCCGGATGCTCAGGTCAATGCGCTCGAAGGTGGCCTCGTCCACGAGCTCTTCGGCCTCGTCGAGCACCCAAGTCGTCACGCCTTGGATGGACTTCAGGGCGGCGGTCTGGTTGCCGGAGCTCGTCTTGATGCCGCGGAACAGGATGCGGGAGCCCGTCCGCAGGTTGACGATTTCGCTCCGGGTGACGTGGAAATCCCCCTCCACCCCGAGCAGGTCAATCTTCTCGCGGAACTCCGGGATGATGGACACGTCGGCCGCGCTGAGGGTGTAGCGCGTGAAGAGGATGACGTGTCCGGCCTCGTAGGTCAGGTTGAGCAGGAACACGGCGACGTGAAACGACTTCGCCGAGCCGCGGCCCCCGGTGAGGAACGCATACCGCCACTCGGTCCCGTCCGGCAGGCGGGGACGCCGCTGGAACAGGGGCCGATACTGACGCAGGAGGCGCACGGGCTCGGGCCCCTGCGCCTCCGTCTGGAACGCCGCGTGGACCCCCGGCGCGGCTATCACCCCGTGGCGTCCCCGCCGAGGCGCGCAGGCTGGGGCTCCCGCTCCCACTGCTCGCGGCGCACGGACACGAGGCCATAGCCGGGGACGCCCAGTAGAACGTGGTTGAGTTGGTGTAGCTCCACCGCGCGCGCGAGCTTCTGAATGTCCTCGGCGGTCACGCGCTCGCTAAGCATCCGGGTTCTCCTCGTCGTCCGTCCACGTGACCGGGGGCTTGGCGATGTGCTCCCCCTTGCTCGTCACGTCCATCTCCTTGCGCTCGATGTAGCCGCGGTGCCGCGCCTTCGTCTTCAGGAAAAAGATGGTCGCCGCGGCCTCCTGCTTGCGAATCTGCGCGAAGAGGCTCGCCTCGGCGAAGTCCACGGCGACCTCGGCGAGCTCTTCCACCGCCTTCCGATACTTGGCGTCCTTCTTCATCCACGCATAGTGCTGTTCGCGGGAGCACCCGGACATCTCGGCCGCGCGGGTCACGATGCCGAGGTTCTTCTGCAGGGCCTCGAGCATCAGCTTCTTTCGATGTGCGGTAGTGCGGGGATTCATCGACATCCTAGCCCTCCTTGGCGTCCTGCTGGCCCTCAGACGTGACGGCCGCTGTGGGGGTGGCCTCACCCCTCTCCTTCGCTTCCCAATCCTTCCTGATACGAATCTGGCGGCGGGACTCCCAAGCCCGTGCGTACTCCACGTCCTCGAAGAGCTTCGAGAAGCCGGTGATGTGCTTGAGCTTTAGTAGCTCCTCGGGCTCCATCCCGAGCTCGTTGCAGATGTCCGCATCGGACCAGCCCTTGTCGAGCATCGAGAACACCATCTGGGCCATCCCCTGCACGGAGTGTTCGCCCCGCGCGCGGTTATGCCTGACGGTGCTCGCCATCCGGTCATTGATGTCCTTCGAGATGACGACGATGGGCAGGAGCCCGTGATTCCGAGCGAGGATGTCGGGGTTGTTCCGGCAGGTGAAGTAGCGGTGGAAGCCGTCCACGATGACGTACTTGCCCCGCGCCTCGTCGCGCACCACGACCACGGGCTGAGTATAGCCATCGTGCTTGATGGACGTGTAGAGCAGGCCCATCTCCTTCGCGGCCACGGAGTTGGGGTTGTAGTCGTTGGGCTCCACCTCGTCGATGGGAACCCAGCGGACGCGGTCCACGGGCTGAGACGCGAGCGGGCTGACCTCGTGCATCATATCCCGGACGTTCTCTATGACCCGGAGCCGCACGGCAGGGTCCTCGAGGGCCTGAATCGCGTTGCCGAGGGCAATCATCTGAGCGGCGAGGTCAGCCATCGGTTGAGGCCTCGTCCTTGAGCTTTTCGAGATGCGCCATCGTGTGGGAGCGGGGCGGCAGGGGCTCGCCGATGGCGGTTTCCACGAGCGAGGCCGCGTCCTTGACCACGGCCACCGGGATGGTAGCCGTGTTGACGAGGGTCCGCACGAGCGCGCCGAACAGGTCAGCCATTGATGTGGGGGTTAGTGAGTAGGTGCTTCCGCTGGATGTTGTCCCCGCGCTTCCACCGCCGCCACGTCGAGACGATGGGGCTGTTCTCCCAGTTGCGGAGCTTCGTCATCACGTCCCCGTCCTGTACGAGGATGGAAGCGACCATCACTCGGTACATCCGCTCTGGGCTTCCGATGCCCTCGTAGCGGCGGTCAAGGTCAGCGAAGGTCTTTGCGAGGGACGTGCGGATGCCCTCGTCCTGCACGAGGTGGCGGAGCAGGTAGTCTCGGTACTCCACCCAACTTGTGAACATCGGGGGGAGCTCGTCGGGGACTCGGAGCGCGCTGTTCCTGAGATGCTTGATGGCGTGAATGCCCGGAAGCCGGCGCGTCAGCCGCTCCCACGTCTGGGGCTCAATCTCCTGCAGGAAGAGCAGGTGCTTGAGCGCGGTCTCGTGGTACAGGTTGCTGACCCGCATATCCTGCACACGATAGCCGTACTGGTACATCCGGTCATAGATGGTGCAGTAGGGCCAGCCGTGCTCGTGGATGGCCTTCCACACGTCACGGAAGCCCCAATCGTAGATGGGGTAGAAGTTGTAATGCCCGAGTTTCGGGTTCCCCTTTGTCCCCCACGCCACCCGCTTGCGCGCGGCCTCGAGCACCGACTCGCGCAGGTAGATTTTCATCGGGTGGCCTTCTGCAGGAACGCGATGGTCTTGTTGAGCCGCACGGCGTTGAACTCGTTGCCGTAGAACGTTGCGCCGGCGGCGACGGCGGCGCGAGCCGTGAACCCCATCCCACAGCAGGGGTCGAGCACGGCGGTCCCCGGCCCCGCGCCGGCGCGGCGGACGACTTCCTTCGCCAGCATCCCGCCGCGGTCCTTCAGCCCGTGCAGGTCCGACAGGGGAAGCTCCTCCGTGCCCCCGTCGTTGCGGCCCACCACGAGGACGTTCGGGAGCCACATCCCGCCCGAGGCGTAGTAGATGAGATGAGACGCGACGGCGCGATAGCCGTGGAAGAGCGTCCGGCGCACTTCCAGCTCCCAGCGCATCCCGGTCTCGATGCAGAGCCAGCCGCTCAGGTGCCGTTCGGCCAGTCCGCGAATCCGGTCCACGAGCGCGGAGTAGGTGAGTGGGGTGTGCTCGGCTCCGGTCATCTTCTTGTTCATCGTCGCCCAGTACCGCAGGTTGCCGTCCCCCCAAGGCGGGTCGGAGTAGAGCACCTGCAGGCGGACGCCGGTCAGCATCTCATCCACGACGGGGTGCTCGATGCTGGCGTTGGTGACGCGGTGGGGTCCGATGGCAAGGATGGACATTAGTTCACGCTCCGGCTGACGTAGGTGACGTTCACGCTTCGCTTTCGCTTCAGGTAGCCGCGCGCAAGGAAGAGCGGGAGCGAAGCGTCCGTGGCATTGGCGATGAGGATGCGGTGGTTGTCCTGACGGGCCCACTCCTCGGCCGTGGGCGTCAGGGCGTCGAGCAGGAAGTTGCAGAGGCCCCGCCTGCGGTGGGCCGGCAAGGTGTAGAGGGCCGTCCAGCGAACGAAGCTCTTCCCACGCTGAAGCCCTGCGATGGCGATGACCTCGCCGCCCTCCCGCACCCCCCAGAGGTGGACCTGCCACGGCGTCAGGTCCACGTTCTCCCGCCACGCCTGCGCGTGGTGGGGCTCTACGTCCTCGAGGGTCAGGGGCTCTACGACGAAAGACATTAGGCCTCGACCCGAGCGCGGTTTACGAGCGAGGTTTCGGCGAGGGTGCCGCCCATCGTCCAGTATTTCCACTCTCCGACCTTCAGGTAGGTGTATTGACGGCGGTCCAGCCAGCGTTCCGTGTAACCGAGCTCGCGAATGGTCATCACGAAGTCGTCCCACGCCATCGCGCTCGAGTCCCAGCGAGCGCGCAGGGCGTACTCGTGCGGGTTCTGAGGCATCGTCTTGGCGAAAGTCCACGTGTTCAGGACCACCGCTTCGGCGAAGGCGGCGAGCCGCGCGGCGCGGTCACGGGTCAATGTGGAAATCCTCGCCGCAGTGTGGACAGGTGACTTGCTTCAGGCCGGCGCGTTCGCCGTACTGGTTGTTGAGCCGTTCCTCGGCCGCGCTCACCTGCGACTCGGTGACGCCCTCGCGGTTCGTCCCCGGCTGTTCCTTGGGCAGGAAGGGCAGGTCGAGGCCCCAATCGGCGAGCTCGTGGACATCGTACTGGTCGCCTTGGTCGAAGAAGGACGCCCACGCGAAGTCCCCGGCGTGAACGTTGTCCTTGATGAGGAACTCCCGCTTCTGGTCCTCGGTGAGCTCGCGCGCGTAGATGACCGGGACTTCCTTCATCCCGAGGGTCTTGGCGGCATTCCACCGCTGGTTGCCCGCGAGAATCATCCCGTCCGCGTCCACCACGATGGGGCGGAGCTCGAGCATCTCCGGGAAGTCGGCCACGCTCTTGACGAGCTTGCGGAACCGCTCGTCCTTGATGAGCCGCGGGTTGTTGGGGTTCGGCCGCACCGCGTCGATGGGGACGCGGGTGAAGAGCTGGCGGGGTTCGGTCATCGTCAGGCGAAGGGGTTGAAAGTCGAGGGGCGCGTCGGGAACTGCAGGCGGTGCCGCCAGTCTATCTTCGAGACGACCTCGTGCTCGGTGAACTCGACGTGCAGGACATCGTGGACGCGGTAGCTCCGCTCCCCGTGGCAGACACAGCGGTCATTGTGGAGCTTGATGTCGCCGGGGCTCAGGTCGCGCGCGCCTTCGCACACGCGACACCGCCGATGGCACTTGCAGGAAGGGCTCTCCATACCTCGGAGTATGGAGAGCCCCCCGCATCTCGCGCCAGTATCATCCCCAGATAAGGTGCGCCGTCCACGCGCCCACGGTGAGCACCGCGGCCGTGCCGAGGGCCAGCACGAGCCAGCCGTAGAGGGTCGGGATGCGCTCGAGCTCGTGGTCCTCGGGCGGGGTCGGCGGGTCGCGCCGCGGCGCGCCCGTGACGAGGTGCCAGCAGTCCGGGTTCAGTCCCGGCACTTGCTCATACTCCACCACGGACCACTCGGGGCCACGGAACTCGCGCGGCACGTCCCCCTCGACGAAGCCCAGCGGCTCGCGCCGTGCCATCAGGGGGATGCGGACGGCGTTCGTGCGGCCCCTGACCGTGACCCTGCGCCCATCGGCAGGACCGCCGATGAGCTCCACCTCGCGCGCCGGCGGCTCCGGCCGGCGGTCCAAGAGCCAGAAGAGCCGCGGCATCAGTGCTCCTCCAGCGGCGGGGGCGGCATCAACTCCACCGACAGGTCCATCCAGTGAATCGCGAGGGTTTCCGGGGTGAGCTCGGCGTCCGTCACGGGGGTCTGCGCGACGATGGCCCCCCGTTGCACCTGCACGAGGGAATGGCCGGGGTCTTCCCCGTTCGGCCGCACCCGCAGGATGAAGCGGAGCCGCACTTCGTTCGGGGTCAGCGCAAGGGCGCGCCTCTGCAGTTCAGTCAGGTCCATTGGCTGGCGTCCCCCGCGCGCGCAATGGCGCGCAGGAGGCCTCGGAGTAGCGTGAAGAGGGTCACGGAGCCCCCTCGACGAAGATGAGCTTATCCTCGGGCCACGTCTCGCCCTCGGAGTCCACCCAGAGACGTTGGCCGTTCTCGGTGGCCGTCTCCTGCCCGTCCCACCATACCTGCGTGTAGCCGCTCCACTCAATCTCGATGGTGCCGTCATCCTTCCGCACCACGTCGCTGACCTCGGCGGTGCCGGTCAACGACTCGAGGGTGCCGCGGAGCCGCCGGCCTGTGGGCGTCACGAAGTGTCCGCGCTTCTCGCTCATTGCATCATCCCCCGTTCGGCGAAGCTGAGGAAGCTCTCGTGGCCGACGATAATGTGGTCGTGAACCGGGATGTCGAGGAGCCACCCCGCCTCGCGCAACTGGCGGGTGATGGCCCTGTCATCCCCGCTCGGGGTCGTGTCCCCGCTCGGGTGATTGTGCGCCAGCACGATGCTCGCCGCGCCCACCGCGATGGCGACCCGGAACACCTCGCGGGGATGCACCAGCGAGCAGTTGAGGATGCCCCGCGTGACTTCGTGCCGTGCGATGATGCGGTGCTGGGCGTCGAGGCAGAGGGCGACGAAGACTTCCACTTCCTCGTCCTGCAGGTGCTTCACGGCGAGGTAGCTCTCGCGTGGGCCGCGCGCCTCGGCGCGGCTGAGGGCCGTGAAGTGCGGGGGCCGCTCCCGCACGAGCCGCACCCACGGGGCAACGCCCGAGGGAAGGGTGGCGGGGGTGAGGGTCGTGACGTACTCGGTTTGCATCCTGTTCTCCCGTGAGGATGATGGTGGGGCTCAGAAGTTGTAATCGTGGTGCTTGTGCGGCTCGAGGGCGATGTTGAACCGCATCCCGCTGGCGTCCTTCCAAGTGCCGTTCTTGTGCTTGCGAATCCGGATGGTCGGGGCCTTGGGGTCGCGCTCGTACAGCCACCGCTGGTCGTGGTTGTTGGCCGTGTGGCCGAAGAACCCGCCGGGGATGAACTCCGGCTTCCACGTCGGGTCGGGGGTGGCCTTCATCGGCCGGACATCGAGACACTTCTCGCTGACGACCCGGACGATTTCGTAGGGGTCCACGTCGGTCCAGAGCTTGCGGTTGGCGTAGTAGCCGACCTTGGGATTGGCGCGCACCGCCTCGAGGACCGCGCGCCGCGCGTCCCCCTTGAGGCAGGCCACTTCCATCTGCGCGCCGAAGTAGAAGTGCGTCGGGACGAGGGCCGTGGTGGTCGTCATTGTTCAGACCCCCGCCGCGGACTCGATGGCCCGGAGCCCTTCGATGACCCTCTGTTGGGCACCGCCGATGGCGTTGTGAAGGTAGCGCCCCTCGAGGCGGGTGCGCTCGGCGAGGTCCCGGACGCTGGCCGCGCTGATGGCGTTGAGGACGACAAGGAGCTCGTTCTCGGTGAGGGTGATAGTGGTGGTCATCGTCTGCTCCCGTGTGGTGTAGGGGCCTATCCCCTACGCTGTGAAGGAAACAACCCTCGCAACGTAATGTCAAGAGGCAGGGCGCATCTGGATTGTAACAGATTTCCGGCGGTCACTGCTCACGGCTCCGGCAACCAGCGGAAGTGTGCGCCGCGAGGTGTGTCGTCGAGCACATAGAAGCCACCACGCATCTCGCGCGGCCAGTTCGTCGCAGGACGCCACTCGCCGTCCAGTGGCCCACCGACGCACTCGAAGCCGCAGTCCAGATGATGCGTATACTCCCGGCGGTCACGGAGCGGCTGACCGCACCACTGGCAGAGCAGGTCGGAACGAGCGCAGGGGTCGCTCACGTCCACCCCTGCCAGCGCAGGATGCGCCTCGCGTAGTCGCTAGGGCTCACCGCGCGGTACTCGCCATAGAGCAGGTCCGGCGCGGTGGGCGGCTCGTCGGGATACCGCTCGGGCAGGATGCCGGTGGGAGCGGGGGCGCGCGCGATGCGCCAGCTCGCCACGCTCGGCGGGAGCGCGATGAACTCGCCATCACGCGGCCCCCCGACGAGCTCCCAATGGTTCTGGGGCGGTGGAGGAATCATCACGCACCGGCAGTTGATGTAGTCATCCATCGAGCACCGAGAGCGGCCCCACGGGGAGCCCCTGCAGGGCGCGCTCAGCGCGCCACGCGATGGCGTCCTCGAGCGCGACGAGCACCTGCCGGCCAGCGCGGGTGCCGGGGCGGTTCGTCGTCTCGATGCTCGCGCGCAGGGGACGACCCGCGTTCTCGTGCGTCCCCCGGATGCGCTGGTACACACGGCTCCGGCTCACCCCGACCAGCTTCGAGACCAGCGTGACGCTCAACCCATTCGTGGCAGTGCTCATTGAGGCATCCCCAGATACGCGCAGACCGCGGCCCACGCCTCTTCCTTCGTGTAGACGACCTGCACCTTCCACCCCCGCGCGGAAAGGCGCAGATGCCAAACCTGCTGGGCAGGCGTCGGCTTCCGCTTGGTCGTCGGGCTCTTGAACTCGAGGGCGAGTCCAACGTACCGCGCATTGGTGAGAGGGTCCAGTATCGCGGAGGGCTCGAAGCAGAGCCAGTCGGGAACTCCGGGCTCCATCCCCTCGGCTTTCATAATGCCGGCCTGTGCGCGGCCGCGGCGTCCGGCGTTGGGCACCGCGCAGGCCGGCAGGTCGCGGGTGCGCGGGTCCAGCCGCCACCGCTGGATGAACAGCCGTTGCTCCGCGCTCTCGGCGTAGATGGGGCTCATCGCTTCACCACGCGCGCCGACCAGACGAGGAAGGGCTCTCCCCCTGCTGGGTCGGTTTCAGGGTCACAGAGGGCAAGGACGCGCGTTTCCGCCGCATCCCTGAGCGCGAGCCCACGCGCCGCGTGAGCGATGGCTTGGTCCTTGCGCGGGGACTGCACGAGCTCGCTCCACCGCCGCGCCCAGCGGAAGCGGACCTGCGCGAGGTAGCCCGTCACGGCGGCGCGGCAGACGTGAACGACGGGAAGCTCTGCTTGGTCAGCGGTCATCCTGTGCCCTTCTGGTGTGCGATGGTCTTGAGGAAGCCCCTGAAGTCGTGGTCGCTCGGGCTGTTGGTGTCAATCTCGACGGCGTCCTGCCCGTCCTCCCACCCTGCTTCGTAGGCCTCCTGCAACTGCGCCTCGGTGTAGAACGCGCCATCGGGTCCGGGGTCAGCGGTCCCGTAGATGCGCGCGAGGCGTTCCTTGGTCGCCTCGTCGAGGCTGTCGAGCCAGAGCACGTCGGCCACCGCCTGCGTGTCCTGCACGAGCTCTACCGTCCACTCGGGGTCCAGCCACTTCATCAGCACCCAGAGCGAAGCCGCCGTGTGCGACTCCCACCCATCAGGCCGGGGCATCTCCGGGTGAAGCTCGAGCCCACCCTCCACCCTCCGCGCCACTACGTACCTAGTCACCTGAACGTCTCCCGTGAAGTCGTGAGTCGTGCCCTGTGGAGCCCCACCCCGCACCCAATGCCGAGAGGCGCGGGGTGAGAGCTCGCCCTACCGCGCTACCACTCGATGCCGAGGTGCTTGGCGATGGCCGCTAGACACTCGCGCGCCTGTGACCCCCGGCCGAGCTTTATGGGGTACTCGAGCCGCAGGTGCCGCGCGATGTCCTCGGCGAGGTCGAACATCCCCACGCGCCGGACCTTGGCGTTCTTCGGAAGGCCGGCAATCCACAGACCCTTGGGGTCGCCGGTGTTCGCGCGCATCTCGTAGCCCTCGTGGTGGAGCCCGAAGGGGGCCGCGATGCGCTTGGCCTCATCCCCGGTGAGGGCGTCGTGCGTGTGGTAGCTGGCGAGGGTCCGGTACGCCGCGACCTGCTCCTCGTGCGTCCCCACAGGGGGGTGGGCGGGTGCCTTCGGCATCAGCGCGCCCCCCGCTTGGCCTTGCGCGCCGCGAGCTTCGCGCGCTTGTCGGCCTCTGCCGCCAGCATCGCGGCCCGAAGGTACGCTGAGCCGTAAGGCATCAGGAACGCGGTCCTGCGCCCCTTCTCGCGAAGCCAGATGCCCTCGGGGGAGAGCCGGACAATCAGCGGCTCCCCCCGCGCGGTGCGGACCTCGCGCTGGACCTGCGACTTCTCGACGTGCGTCATTCACTGCTCCCGTGTGAAGTAGGGCTGATTCCCTACACGCGAAACATAACACATCGCGAGTCCAATGTCAAGAGGCAGATGACAATCGTTACAATCCAGTCTGCCGGAGCTTCGCCATCCGTCGCCGGTACGCCTGCCGGTAGATGCGCCGGCACTCGGGGTGCATCGTGTCGCGCTCGGATTCCCATTGGTTCATCTCGCGGAAGCACCGCGCGCACAGCGGCACCTTCTGCGTCTGGACGGCGGGGTGGAGGCCGAGGCCGTGGCTGACGGCACTCGTCACGTACTCCTCGCCCTGCGGCTTCAGCAGGGCGCGCGCGGCCTGAATGTCAGGAGCCGTGCAGGAGCGCGTCACCTCGCGCCCCCGCACGAGGACCCATCGGATGCCGCTCGTCACGCCGGCACCACGCGGAAGTACGGCGGGGTGTCCACCCGCCGCAGGCCCAGCGCATCGCAGACCTCGTGGCCGGGATAGAACTTCCCGCGGCAGAGTTGCGAGAGGGTCGTCTGCGCCAGCCCGAGTTGCTTCGCGGCGGCGACCTGCCCACCGCGCGCCGCCACCTCGCTTGTGAACGGCACCCGAGGCCGGAACTTGCGCGGCCGCTCCTTGGGCTTGGTCGGGTTAGCCATTGGACTTCACCCCCGGCACCGCCATCACGTCACGGGCCTTCGCCGCGAACGCCTTGCGCTCCTGCTCCTGCCGCTCGAGCTCGGCGAGCAGGGCCTTGATGTCGGGGTCCTCGTTGAAGTCGTGCTGGGCGGCGGCGGAGCCGAGGTCCAGCACGTCTCGCGCGAGCCCTTCGAGGAAGCCGGCGTTGACGCTGACGTACCCCACCCCGCCAGCGACGGCGAGGTGGAGTGCCGCCATCACGCGCCCCTTGGTGCCGAGGTCGTGTCCGCTGGGGTCCGTGCTCATAGGCCCAAGCCCTCGTCCTCAGCGAGCTCCCTGTCGAAGTCGCGCTCGCACTCGTAGCAGGTGCCGTCGTCGTCGCGCTCGAGGTTGTGCTTCTCGCAGACGGACACCGCGCGCTCGGGTTCGGGCTCCCCTGCCTTCTCCGCCCCTTCCGCGGCCGGGGGGCTCCCCTCACCCTCTACCCCTGCCTTGGGGCTCTCCTGAGGCGAACCCGCCGCGCCCTGCCCCAAGCTGTAGGGGTCCGCGTCGGTGCCGGAGGCGAGCAGGGGGCGGTTCTTCACCATCGACGCCCGGAGCTCGGCTTCCTTCTCGGACTCCACCCGCATCGTGGCGTTGGCTTCGATGGCCGTGACCTCGAGACGGGTCACGTCCTCGCCGTACTCCGGGAGCACCGCCATCACCTGCCGCCACGCGCGCCGGAGGGCGCGGCTCTGCGCGGTCTTCACCGGCTCGGCATCGCCCACGGGGTCCGCGCGGTACTTCGTGCCGTCCTTCTTCGTCTTCACCTTCGACGTGCCGCCGCACCAGTTGAACCCGACGATGATGCTGTCCGTCCCCGGAACCCGGATGCGGACCACGGCCGCGCCCGTGGCATCGTGGGGGATGCCGAGCTTCACGCGCTGTTGGAACCGGCGCATCTTCTCGGCACGGGCCCACGCCTCGAGCTCGGGAGTCGCGCTCTTGTCCGCCCCGCTCACCACGGCGTTGAGGCCGGCGTCCTCGTGGACGTAGTCCACCTCGTCCATCGTGACGAGCCGCTTCAGCAGGAGCGGCGCGCCGCGCTCCATATAGAGCTCGCCCGTCAGGTAGATGCGGCCCCCCAGCACTTCGACGTGGCGCGCAGGGTCGAGGCGGTTGATGGTGCAGTAGTGGGACACTGCGCTGAGGGCCATCCCCCCCAGCTCCTTGCCCCACTGCGTCCCCCGGATGGCGGCGGCGTGGGCGTTGCGCTCGCGAATCTCGGCGAGCTGTTTAGCGCGCTCCGCCTTTATGGGGTCCACCGGCGCGACGGCGGCGACGGCCGTGCCCTCGCTGGCCGCTGGCGGTGCGGGAGCCGCGGCGGGTGCCGCCTGCTCGCCCTGCTCTGTCGTTCCCATCTATACTCCCGTGCGAATGGTGAGAGACTGAGGGGCCGTCTGGCCCCTCGCATAACTTACACTATTGCTGTGGATTGTCAAGAGCTTGGCGGTTTCTCTGGGCCGCGACGAACTCAGCCCACATCGCGTCCACGTCCGGCATATGGTCGGACTTCCCCTCCAACAGCTTCTCGGCCTCGTCCTCCGTCATCGAGCGGAAGTAGCACGTTGGGCGGGATGCACCAGAGACACCACCAGTCGCAGTCTTCAGTCTCGCCTACGGAGAGGAAGGGCCGCAGGGCTTCAGGCACTCGGTCCTCGCGCACGAGCGGCGCGACGGCGTACTCGTGCGCGGGGTTCATCTCGTGGTAGGTCGCGGCCACCGCCTTCGCCGCTTCCGGGCTCAGGTGCGGACTCATCTTGCGGTCCGTGTCCTCCACCACGAGATACGCGTCTGGTTCACGCTGGGTGCTCATCCTTCCTTCCGCGTGGCGAGGAACACGAAGCGGCCCTGATGCTTGATGGCGATGCCGTGGCCCATCGAGGTCGCCATAGAGCCCGTGAGGGATGCCTCGCCGGCCTCGTTGATGGCCGCGATGACTTCCTCGCGGGTCCAGTCCGCACCGATGAGCATTCCCACACCGGGGTTGATGAAGGTATGGACGAGCTCCCCTTCCGCGAGCATCGCGATGGCCTGCTCCGGCGTCAGCTTGTCTTCGGCGGCGGTGCTCATTGGCGCGCCTCAGGCAACCCGAGCTCGCTGAACGTGGCGAAGCTTCGGCGGAAGGTGACTTCCTCGCCGACCCCGCGCTCGTTCTCCGGCAGGAGTGCGGCGGCGAGGCCGTCTACGACCACGCCAGTGGCCCACGTATCGTCGAAGCGTGTGAGCCGCACGGTGAAACGGCCCTTGCGCGTATGGTCAACGCGGTAGGTCGTGCCTACTGAGAGCTTCACGGCTCGGCCCTCGTGCTGTCGAGGAACGTGTCGGCGTCCCCCTTCACGAAGCCCTCCTTGCCCTCGACCGGCTCGGGCTCCATCAGGCCGAGCTTCTTGGCGAGGTCCGTGCAGATGGTGACGCGAGGCAGGCTCTCGACCTCGGCGAGGTCCTTCGGCAACCCGCCGCTGAGGGCCAGCTTCTCGAAGGCCTTCTCGTCCAGCTTCAGGGCCGTGCCGGACTGCCGCGCCCACGCGAGGGCCTTGGCGGGGTCGTAGAGGGCGGTCTTGAAGAGCTTGATGGTCACGCCGGTGGCAGGCTGGGTGTCGCCCGTCCGCTGGAACAGTTCCGCGGCGAGGCCGCGCGCGAGGTTGTCGGCCTCCTTTAGCTCCTGCGACCACTTCGCGGCCTCGTCCAGAAGCTCGGCGTTCTCGAGCTCCCACGCCTTGCGCGCCTCACGCACCTTCGCGCTGACTTCCTGCTCGCGCATCCGGGCAACGGCGAGCCGGTGTAGGGCATCGTCCAGCGGGAACTCCTGCCGGTCGGCGATGGGGGTGTCCTCAGTCGTGTGGTCCATTCGGTTCCTCGGTGATGGTGGACGTGCGGGGTTGAACAGCCTGCCACGCCTCACGGATGGCGTGGTAGTCGGGGATGTTGGTGGCGGCGCGCCAGCACCGGCCTTCGTGGGACCAGTAGGCCATCGTGCCGTCTTCCCACGTGATGACCTCGTACGTCTGCAGGAGCCCGTCCGGGCCCCTGCGCTCGAGGCAGGTG
>JAHCLE010000129.1 GCA_026125445.1 Burkholderiales bacterium | reverse complement strand
CACGCCCTCGAGCGAGCCGTACTCCTGGATGAGCTTGGCCGCCGTCTTGGGACCCACCTTGTCCACGCCGGGCACGTTGTCCACCGCGTCGCCCATGAGCGCGAGGTAGTCGATGATGCGCTCCGGGGGGACGCCGAACTTCTCCTCCACGCCCTTCGGGTCGAGGACCTCGTTGGACATGGTGTTCATCCACGTGATGCTTGGACTGACCAGTTGAGTGAGGTCCTTGTCGCCGGTCGAGATGAGCGTGTCCCAGCCGTGCACCGATTCGGCGTGGCGCGCGAGGGTGCCGATCACGTCGTCGGCCTCCACGCCCTCGACGATCACCAGCGGCCAGCCCAGCGCGCGGATGGTCTCGAAGAGCGGCTCGATCTGGGCCGCGAGGTCCTCCGGCATCGCCTGCCGGTTGGCCTTGTAGTCGGGATAGATCTCGTCGCGGAAGGTCTTGCCCTTGGGGTCGAAGACCGCGGCGATATAATCGGACGGGTAGTCCTGCTTGAGTTTGCGCAGCATGTTCACCACGCCGAAGATGGCGTTGGTGGGCTCGCCGGCGGGGCTTCGCAGCTCCCGGATCGCGTGGAAGGCGCGGAACAGGTAGCTCGAGGCGTCGACCAGCAGCAGGCGCTTCTTCGATTCGCTCATGTCACCGCCCAGGGGACGCCATGAATAGCAAGATTCCGATGCCGACAGATCCGCAGGTGGCGCACGGCGTGCAGTCCTCGGCGCGCGAAGCGTGGCGGATGTTCGAAATTATCGCAGAGTTCGTGACCGCCACCGAGCGGCTGCGCGCCATCCACCCGGCCGTGACGATCTTCGGCAGCGCGCGCGCCAGGCCCGACTCCGCCGCCTACCTCCTGGCCGAGGACATCGCCCGGCGCCTCTCGGACGCGGGTTTCGCCGTCATCTCCGGCGGCGGCCCCGGGATCATGGAGGCGGCCAACAAGGGAGCCTTCGCGGGATCCAGCCCCAGCGTGGGCCTGAACATCCAGCTCCCGCACGAGCAGCACGCCAACCCCTACCAGGACATCTCCCACACCTTCCAGCACTTCTTCGCGCGCAAGGTGATGTTCACGAAGCTCTCCTCGGCGTTCGTGATGATGCCCGGCGGCTTCGGCACGCTCGACGAGCTCTTCGAGGCCCTCACCCTCGTGCAGACGGGCAAGGTCCGGCGCGTGCCCCTCGTCCTCGTGGGATCCGGGTTCTGGAGCGGCATGACGGCCTGGATCCGCGACCGCCTCGCCGCCGACGGCATGGTGGGCCCGGACGACCCGGACCTGCTCCAGGTGATCGACGACCCGCAGGCGGTGGTCGACGCGATCTTCGACCACTACCACGCGCGCGGCTTCGAGCCCACCACGGCGGAGCGCGAGGCGGAGTTCGCACTCTGAGCCCACCGGCCAAGTGCTAAACTGGACTCCAGTGAAGCCCCTCGCCATGCGAACGTTCCTCGCCCTCGTCGTGTCCCTCGTCGCCGCCGGCGCGCTCGCGCAGTCGGCGCCCCGCCCGCGCCCGCCCGGCACGGTGCCCCTCGAGGAGCCGCCGCCGCCCCCGGCCGTGATCGAGAGCGACCCGTCGCTCGAGCCGCAGGTCACCATCCGCAAGGAAGGCGAGAACACGGTGTCCGAGTACCGCATCAAGGGCAAGCTCTACATGATGAAGGTCACGCCCGCCCACGGGCGGCCCTACGTGCTCATCGACCACAAGGGCGATGGCCAGTTCGCGCGCCAGGACAACCTGGACTCCGGCCTGCGCGTGCCGCAGTGGGTGCTCCTCGAGTTCTAGGTCCCGCAACGGTCTTCCGAGAATGTCCGTCTTCACGCCAGTCTCCCCCGACGAGGCGCGCGCCCTGCTCGCGCGCTACACCCTCGGCGAGCTCGAGTCCCTGGAGGGCATCGCCCAGGGCATCGAGAACACCAACTACTTCCTCGACACCACCACGGGGCGCTACGTCCTCACGCTCTTCGAGAAGATCCCGCGCGAGGACCTGCCCTTCTACGTGGGCCTCATGCACCACCTCGCCGAGGGCGGGATACGCTGCCCCGCGCCCATGGAGCTGCAGGGCGGCGGCTACCTCTCGGAGGTCGGCGGCAAGCCCGCGGTGATCGTCACGCGCCTGCCGGGCGCGCCGCACCTCTCGCCCACGCCGGAGCAGTGCCGCAAGGTCGGGCGAATCCTCGCCGACATCCACGAGTCCGGTCTCGAGTACGACGCCGGGCTCGCCAACTGGCGCGGCCAGGCCTGGCGCGAGGCCTTCGCCCAGCGCGTCCGCCCCAGGGTCTCGGCCGACGAGGCCGCCCTCATCGAGAGCGAGAACCGCTACCAGGCGCTGCACGACGATACGGTGCTGCCCCAAGGCGTGATCCACGGCGACCTCTTCCGCGACAACGTCCTCTGGGACGACGAGGGCGAGGGCGGCGTCATCGACTTCTACTTCGCGTGCGACGACGCGCTGCTCTACGACGTGGCCATCACCGTCAACGACTGGTGCACGGACTCCTTCGCGACCCTCGACCCCGACCGCGCCGACGCGCTCCTCGAGGGCTACGACGCCCACCGCCCCCTCACGGACCTGGAGCGCGAGATGTGGCCGGTGATGCTGCGCCGGGCGGCGCTTCGCACCTGGCTCGGCCGGCTGGAGTACAACCACTTCCCCAAGGCCTCCGAGATGACCATCCCGAAGGACCACGACTTCTCCCGGCGCCTGCTCGAGCACCACATCGTGCACGCGCGCGCGCTGGAAGTCGCCGGGGACTGAGGGGCCGGCGGTGGAATCCCCCATTCGCGTGCGCGACGTGCGCTCCTCCCGTGGGCCGGCCTGGCTCGCCGGGGGCTGGGGCCACTTCCGGCGCGCGCCCATGGTGTGGATGGGGCTTTCGGCCGGCTGGATGCTCATCACGCTGGCGCTCGTGCTGGTGCCGCTCGTCGGCGGCGTGGTCGCCAACCTCCTGCAGCCCGTCTTCTTCGCGAGTTTCGCGATGGCCGCGCGCGCGCAGCTCGACGGCAAGGCGCCCGAGATGGGCGACCTCTTCGCGGGCTTCCGGCGGCCGCTTCGCCCGCTCGTGAACCTGGGCGCGATCCTGCTCGCGGCGGAGATCGGGATCTTCTTCCTGATGTCGCTCATGGGCCTGCCCGGCGTGGGCGACGGCGAGGAGATCGTCACCCTCGTCGACTACGCGAAGGCCCTGCAGGGCAAGGAGTGGATCCTCGTGGCGGGGGTCGCGCTCACCGCGATCGTGAAGGGCGCGCTGTGGTTCGCGCCGGCGCTCCTCGCCTTCCACGAGCTCTCGACCGCGCACGCCATCCGCTGGAGCCTCTACGCGGCGCTGTCCAACGTGGGCGCGATGCTCGCCTACGGGATCGCGCTCACCGTGGTGTTCGTCGCGGGGGCGCTGCCCTGGGGACTCGGCCTCCTGGTGGCCATCCCCGTGATGGTGGCGAGCACCTACACGGGCTACGCCGACGTCTTCGAGGAGACGGCCCCCGCGGAGGAAGACGCTACGCCGGCGTGAGCTTGGCGTACTGCAGGGCCAGCCACTTGGTGCCCTCGGTGCGGAAGCGCACCTGCACCCGGGCGTCCAGCCCGCGGCCCTCGAAGTTGATCACCACGCCCTCGCCGAATTTCGCGTGCCGGACGTTCGCGCCGATGGCAAAGGGGTGCTCGTCGGGGCGGGAAGTCTCGAAGCTCGCGCGCGGGGCGGTGGCGTACTGGTTGGCGTCCGCGCGCGGCGCCCTGCCTCCGCCCGACGACCACGAATCGCCACCGCCCGAACGGCCTCCCCAGGCCGGCTTGTCCCAGGCCGATTTCTGCGGCGACGCCCAGGCCTGCTTCTCCGGCAGCACGATCCACTTGCACAGTTCCGCCGGGATCTCCTCCACGAAGCGCGAGACGATCCCGTAGCGCGGCTGGCCGTGCAGCATGCGGCTTCCGGCGTAGGTGAGGTACAGGCGCTTCCTCGCCCGCGTGATGGCCACGTACATGAGGCGGCGCTCCTCCTCGATGCCGCCGTCCTCGTTCAGGCTGTTGTCGTGCGGGAAGAGCCCCTCCTCGAGCCCGCCCAGGAAGACCGCGTCGAACTCCAGGCCCTTGGCCGAGTGCACGGTCATGAGCTGGAGCGCATCCTGGCCGGCGGCCGCCTCGTGCTCCCCGGCCTCCAGGCTCGCGTGCGCGAGGAAGGCCGCGAGCACCTGCTGCTGGTGCGTGCCCGGCACCGGGGCCACGTCCTCCTGCGACTCGCCCGCGGGCTCCACGCCCACCTCGAACTCCTCGTTGAAGAGGGTCGCGGCGTTCACCAGCTCGTTCAGGTTCTCGACGCGGTCCTGCCCGTCGCGCTCGGCGGCGTAGTGGTCCTTGAGCCCGCTGGCCGAGAGCATCTCCTCGACGAGCTCCGGGAGCGTGAGGGATTCGGACGCCTTGCGAAGCCGTTCCGCGATCGCGAGGAAGCCCGCGATGGCCGTGCCGCCGCGTCCCGCGACCGCGCCCGCCTTCGCCGCGCGCGCGAGGCTGCCCAGGCCCGAGGCCGCGGCTTCCTGGAGCTGCTCCACGCTCCTCGCGCCGATGCCGCGCGGCGGGAAGTTCACCACGCGCGAGAAGGCCGTGTCGTCGTCCGGGTTGGCGGCCACGCGCAGGTAGGCGAGCGCGTGCTTGATCTCCTGGCGCTCGAAGAAGCGAAGCCCCCCGTAGACCTTGTAGGCGATGCCCGCCCGGAAAAGCGCATGCTCGAGGATGCGCGACTGGGCGTTCGACCGGTAGAGCAGCGCCATGTCCGCGAGCGCCGTGCCCTCGCGGTGCAGCTGCTTCACCTCGTCGACGACGAAGCGCGCCTCCTCCTCGTCGTTCGCCGCGGCGAAGATGCGAAGCGGCTCTCCCCGGCCCTCCGCGGTCCACAGGTTCTTGCCCAGGCGGGCCTTGTTCTGCGCGATGACGGCGTTGGCCGCGTCGAGGATCGAGCCCTGCGAGCGGTAGTTCTGCTCCAGCTTCACGACGTCCCTCACGCCGAAATCGCGCAGGAACTCGTTCATGTTGCCGACGTCGGCGCCCCGGAACCTGTAGATGCTCTGATCGTCGTCCCCGACAGCGAACACGCAGCCGTTGGTCCCGGCCATCAGGCGGATCCACTTGTACTGCAGCTTGTTCGTGTCCTGGAACTCGTCGACCAGGATGTAGCGGAAGCGCTCCTGGTAGTGCGTCAGCAGGTTCAGGTTGCGCGAGAGCAGCTCGAAGGTGCGAAGCAGCAGCTCCGCGAAGTCCACCACGCCCTCGCGGTTGCACTGCGCGTCGTAGTCGGCGTAGAAGGCCACCATCCGGCGCGTAAAGTCGTCGCCCGCCTCCACGGCATTGGCGCGCAGCCCCGCCTCCTTGCAGTTGTTGATGAAGGCCTGCAGCTGCCGGGGGGCGAACTTCTCCTCGTCGAGGTTCTGCGCCTTGGCCAGGCGCTTGACCAGCGAGAGCTGGTCGCCGGAGTCGAGGATCTGGAAGAGCTGCGGGAGGCTCGCGTCGCGGTGGTGGGCCCGCAGCAGCCGGTTGCACAGGCCGTGGAAGGTGCCCACCCACATGCCGCGGGTGTTGATGGGCAGCATCGCGGAGAGCCGCGTGAGCATCTCGCGCGCCGCCTTGTTGGTGAAGGTGACCGCGAGGATGCCCGCCGGGCTCGCCTGCCCCGTCTGGATGAGGTGCGCGATGCGGGTGGTGAGCACGCGCGTCTTGCCGCTGCCGGCCCCGGCGAGGATGAGGGCGGATTCGCGCGGAAGGGTGACGGCCCGGAGCTGCTCGGGATTGAGGCCGGAAAGGAGGTCGGGCATGGGAGTCGGACTTTGCTAGGCTGCAATTATTTCACGGCCGGAGCCCGCTCCCTCATGAGAGAACCGCATTTTTCTCGCACGATGGGCGGGCGGGCGTGAGCGGCTTCCGTCGCGTCCTCGCCGCGGAGACGGTGTCGAACTTCGGCTCGATGCTGAGCCGCGTCGCGATTCCGTGGCTCGCCACGCTGGCGCTCGCCGTCGAGCCCTGGCAGATGGGCCTGCTGCTGGTGGCCGACGTGGCCGCGGCGGCCGCGGGAACGCTCTTCCTCGGCGCGCTCGTCGACCGGGCGCGAAAGCGCGCGACGATGCTGCTCGCGGATGCCGCCCGCGCCGCGATCCTCCTCGGCCTCGCCGCGCTCACGGCGGCCGGAAATCTCGCCTTCTGGATGCTCGTCGTCTCCGCCGCGCTCACCGGCCTGTTCACCGTCGCGTTCGAGCTGGCCCGTTCGGCGTGGATGGCGCAGGCGATTCCGGCCAACGAGCTTGCGCGCCGCAACGCCCAGGTGTCGGCATGCACGAGCGCTTCCGAATCCCTCGCGTTCGCTGCGGGCGGGTTCCTGTACCAGGGGCTGGGCGCGGTGATGTCGCTCGCCCTCGACGGGCTGAGCTACGTGGTCTCCGCCGTTTGCCTGCGGGGGGTTCGCGACGCCCCCGGAACGCCCGGCGGCGCGAGAGGTCGCGGCAGCCGGTTCCGGCAGGTCGCCGACGAGGCGAGGCTCGGGCTTTCGCTCGTGCGCGACACGCCGGCCCTCAGGCTCGTGGCCACGACGGGCGTCTTCATCGCGCTGGGCGGAAGCCTGGCGGGGACGAGCTACATGATCTTCGTCGCCCGGGACCTCGGGTTCGGGACCGGCTCGCTGGGCGTGATCTTCGCCGCGGGCGGGCTCGGCTCGCTCGCCGGGGCGTACCTGTCGCCGGGCTGGGGGCGGCGCGTCGGTTCGGCGGGAGCGATGGCGGCGGGGCTGGCGTTGTTCACGCTGGGGGCCTTCCTCATCCCCCTGGCGCCCGGACCCACCCTCGCAGGCGCCGTCCTGCTCGTCGCCCACCAGGTCATCGGCGATGGCGGACGCACCCTGTACGACATCCACGACCGGACCTGGCGCCAGACTTCCGTCGAGCCGGCCGAGCTGGCACGGGCCGATGCGGGCGTCCGCACCCTCGAGCAGGTGGCCACGCTGGCCGGTGCGCTGGCCGGCGGCGCGCTCGCCACGATGATCGGCGCCCGCTTCGCTCTCGTCCTGTCCGCGTCGTTCTTCCTGGTAGCGACCGTGCTTTTCGCGCGGGCCGTCCGGAAAGGGGCCACTCGCCCCTGAAGGAACGGGGGCGGCCGCCGGCGCGCGCAAAAAAATCGGGGCGCCCGCAGGCGCCCCCAAGTGTTTCGCCCCACTACTCTAAAGATGACCGCAAGGAGGGCGGCATCCGAAGAGAATGACAGCCGGCGCGGCGCACAAGTTCCCGGCGCCGATAGCGCGCGGCAAATCAAGGGCTTGGGGGACCCCGCTGGTATAATTTGCGCATCGCACAACGCGCCGTCCGATCGAGAAAAGCAATGGATCCCCAATACCAGCCGAAGAGCCTCGAGCCCGCGGTCCAGAAGGAGTGGGCCGACACGAAGGCCTTCGCCGCCCCCGACGCCTCCAGCCGGCCCAAGTACTACAACGTGGGCATGTTCCCGTACCCGTCGGGCAAGCTGCACATGGGGCACGTGCGCAACTACTCGATCAACGACGCGCTCGCCCACTACCAGCGCATGAAGGGGCGCAACGTCCTGCAGCCCATGGGCTGGGACGCCTTCGGCCTGCCCGCCGAGAACGCCGCCATGGCCAACGGCGTG
>JAHCLE010000128.1 GCA_026125445.1 Burkholderiales bacterium | reverse complement strand
CGCCCGCTCGTCACCAGGACGCCGTGGCGCGAGAGCGCGTTCACGCAGGCCGTGAGCGCCACGGGCGTGGCGAGCGAGAGCGCGCAGGGGCACGTCACCACGAGGGTGGCCACCGCGACCCACAGGGCCTTCGAGGGGTCGATCCACCACCAGGCGAGGCCGCCCAGGGCGGAGAGCAGCACGATCGCGACCACGAAATGACTCGCGATGCGGTCGGCAACGAGCGCCCAGCGCGGCTTGCGCGAGGCCGCCCGTTCCATCTGGCCGCGGATCACGTCGAGCGTGGCCTCGCCGGGAGCGCGCTCGACGCGGGCGTTCACCGGGGAGGCGAGGTTGATGCTGCCGGCGAGGACGCGGTCGCCCGCGGCCTTCTGGACCGGATAGGTCTCGCCGGTGAGGAGCGACTCGTCGAACTCGGTGGCCCCGGAGACCACCGTGGCGTCGGCTGGCGCCGCCTCGCCGGCGGGGATGGCCACCAGGTCGCCGGGGACGAGCGCCGCCGGGTCCGTCTCGACGCGATCCTCGCCGGCGAGCTTCCAGGCCCGCCGTGGCAGCAGCTGTGCCAGCGAGTCGGCCGCGTCCACCGTTCCCGAGAGCGCCTTCGCCTCGAAGTAGCGGCCGGTGAGCAGGAAGAAGACGAACATCGTGATCGAGTCGTAGTAGACCTCGCCGCCGGACCAGGTGCCGTACAGGCTCGCGAGGAAGCTCACCACGATGCCCAGGGCAACGGGAACGTCCATTCCGGGCGCGCGAGCGGCGATCCCGTGCCAGGCGGCCCGGAAGATGGGGCCGGAGGAGAAGAGCAGGACCGGCACGGTGATCACGAGGCTCGCGATGTTGAGGAGGCGCTCGAGGTCCCAGTCGAGGGAGCCGTCGTGGTCGGCATAGGCGGGCCAGGCCAGCATCATGATCTGCATCATCGCGAAGCCGGCGAGCGAAAGCCGCCACAGGGCGCGGCGCTCCTCGGCGCGGCGCAGGGCCTTCGGGTCGCGGCCCGGCGCCCTGGCGCGATAGCCGGCGCGGGCGATGACGGCGGCGAGGGTCTCGCGGGCCGTTGCCGCGGAATGCCGGATGCGCACCCGGCGCGTGGCCAGGTTGAGGCTGGATTCGGCCACGCCGGGCAACCGGGCGAGGGCGGACTCCACGCGCGTCACGCAGGCCGCGCAGCTCACGCCTTCCACGTCGAAGACGGTTTCGAGCTCGGCGGGCTGCGGCGGCGGCGCGGGTGCCTCGTCGCTCGTGGCCGCAGCGAGTTCGTGCAGGCCGGCACAGCCGGCGCAACAGAACACCCGGGCCGTCCCGTCGGGGCCCGGCCGGGTCACGGGGCTCGGGGCCGGTTCGCCGCAGTGGACGCAACGGGGGACGCCGGGAAGGCGCTTCTCGGTCATCGCCACAGTCTAGGCGCGCCCCGGTCCCGCCGCTTGCGGAGCGTCAACCGCGGCCGGACGGCCGCACCCTCTCCAGCAGGAGGAAGCGCAGCGCGAAGGCGTGGCGCTCGTCCGCGGGGTGCTCGCCCAGCGGGGTCTCCCGCCACTGTCCTGGATCGAGCGCCGGGAAGAAGGTGTCGGCCGCGGGCTCCCCCGCGACGTCCGTGAGGTAGATGCGATCGGCCTGCGGCAGCGCCTCGGCGTACAGGCGGGCGCCGCCGATCACGAACGCTTCCTCGGCGCCCTCGACGGCGCTCCAGGCCTCCGCGAGCGAGCCCACGACCTCCGCCCCCTCGGCGCGGAAGCCGGGGGTACGGCTCACCACGATGTTCCTGCGGCCGGGAAGCGCGCGGCCGATGGATTCCCAGGTTCGCCGACCCATGATCACCGGCCGGCCCAGCGTCGTGCGCTTGAAGTGGGCGAGGTCCGCGGGCAGGTGCCAGGGCATCGCGTTGGCGATGCCGATGGCGCCGTTTCGCGCCCGCGCGACGATGAGGGAGCGGATCATCAGACCGCGATGGGCGCCTTGATCGGCGGGTGCGGGTCGTAGCCCTCGAGGGTGAAGTCCGCGTAGCGGAACGCGAAGAGGTCGCGCACCGCGGGGTTGATCCGCATCACGGGCAGGTCCCGGGGCACGCGCGAGAGCTGCTCGCGCGCCTGCTCGAGGTGGTTCAGGTACAGGTGCGCGTCGCCGAAGGTGTGCACGAACTCGCCCGGCTTCAGGCCCGTCACCTGCGCGACCATCATCGTGAGCAGCGCGTAGGAGGCGATGTTGAAGGGCACGCCGAGGAAGATGTCCGCGCTCCGCTGGTAGAGCTGGCAGGAGAGGCGCCCGTCGCAGACGTAGAACTGGAAGAGCGCGTGGCAGGGTGCCAGCGCCATGCGCGGGATGTCGGCCACGTTCCACGCCGAGACGATTAGGCGGCGCGAGTCGGGGTTGGCGCGGATCTGCGCGACCACCTCGGCCACCTGGTCGATCGAGCGGCCGTCCGGCGCCGGCCAGGAGCGCCACTGGTGGCCGTAGACGGGGCCCAGCTCGCCGCGCTCGTCGGCCCACTCGTCCCAGATCGTGACGCCGTTCTCCTTCAGGTAGCGCACGTTGGTCGAGCCCTGCAGGAACCACAGGAGCTCGTGGATCACGCTCTTCACGTGCACCTTCTTGGTGGTCACGAGCGGGAAGCGCTCCGCGAGGTCGAAGCGCATCTGGTGCCCGAAGACCGAGAGCGTCCCGGTTCCCGTGCGGTCCGTCTTCTTCGCGCCGTGCTCGAGCACGTGGCGCATGAGGTCGAGGTAGGCCTTCATCGTCTCTACAGCCTCTTGCCGAGGATCACGAGGTCGCGCTCGACGCCGTCGAGCTCGGCGACCCGGGGAAGCGTCCCCCAGTCCGCGAAGCCGGCCGCGCGGAACAGGGAGAGGCTCGCCCCATTGTGGCCGAAGACGAAGGCGAGCAGGGTGGAGATTCCCAGGGCCGGGGCGGCCTGGATCGCGTGCGCCAGCAGCGCGCGCGCCAGGCCCCGGCGCTGCGCGCCCGGGGCCACGTAGACCGCCACTTCCACCGTGCGGTGGTAGGCGGGGCGACCGTAGAAGGAGCGCAATCCCAGCCAGCCCAGGATCTTCCCGCCCGACTCCGCCACCCAGAGGGGCCGGCTCGCGGGGTCGAAGGCCGCGAACCACTCGCGGCGTGAATCGACCGTTACCGCCGAAGTGTCGGCCGTGGCCTGCCGGCCCGGGATGGAATCGTTGTAGATGGCGACGATGGCGGCGAGATCGGCCGCCGTGGCGTGCCGGATGGCCGGGGCTAGGCCCGCTGCCCGAGGAGAATCCACAGGCGGGCGAGGTCCGCGGTGCCGTCCTTGCCGTGGACGCCGTGGAGCGTCTCCAGGCCTCTCGACTTCGAGCCGCTCTGCAGCTGCGCGATGCCCAGCAGGAGCTTCGCGTCGTCGGGGCGCTTGAGCCCGCCCTTCTTGATGCCCTGCTCCATGAAGGCGAGGCCCTTCTGCGGGGCGCCCTCGCTCACGTAGTTGTAGCCCAGGTTCACCAGGGCGTCGCCGCTCTTGTCGGCGATGGCGTCCTTCTCGGCCTGCGCGCGGTTCTGGGTCGCCTCGGCCATGCGCTTGGCCACGAGGTCGCGCAGGCGCTGGTGGCGCTCGGCGTCCTTGCCGTTGCCCAGCGCCTTTGCCTCGTAGCCCTTGTCGACGATCTTCTTCGCCTCCGAAGGGAACCCGGCCTGGATGGCGAGCTGCGCCATCTCGAGGTAGTCGCCGGCGGAGTTCACGTTGCCGGTGGCGAGCTTCAGGCGGAAGACGTCGAGCGAGAGGCGGTCGGAGAAGCCGCTCTTCTTCTGGACGCGGTTCAGGAGGTCGGTCCAGTACTCCTTCTTCGGGTAGTAGGTCACCAGGCGCTCGATGGCCGCCACGTAGCCGGTGCTGTCCTTCTGCTTGTTGTAGCAGTTGGCGAGCATCTGCAGCTCCTGCTCCGCGGGCTTGCGGCCATTGCCCTCGCCCACGGCCTTCGAAACGGCCGCGCAGTCGTTCATGAGGAAGTAGGACTGGACCAGCAGCGTCTGCATGGCCGGGTCCGTGCCACCTTCCTTCTGGTAGCGCGCGCTCCACTGCGCGGCCTTGGCGTAGTCCTTGGCGTTGTAGTACAGGCCCGCCACCGCCTGCACGAGCTTCAACTGGTCGGCGCCCTTGGCCTGCCCCGAGGAAATCACCGCCTCGAAGGCCTTGGCGGCCGTCTCGTTCTCCCCGGCCGCGGCGGCGATGCTGCCCTTCGTGCGCTGGATGACGTAGGTCTCGTAGGGGGTCTTGTTGGCGGCGGCGTCGGCCTCGGCGACCTTGGCCAGGGCCTCGCGGTACTTCTTCGCCTTGAAGAGGGAGTCGGCCGCCTTGAGGGGATTGCCCACCTCGGGGCGGACGGCGTCGGCCGCGAGGGACGTGGCGGAAGCGAGGAGGAGGGCGGTCGCGAGGGCAACGGCGCGAAGGATGGGCGATCCGATCATCGTGCGTTTCTCCAGGTTCCGGAAATGGCCGGGGCCGCGCGACCAGCCCGCGCGGCCCCGGGATCGAGGCTTCAGTCGATGTACTGCTCGGCCCCGATGAGGCCGATCTTGGTGATGCCGTGGCTCTGGGCGGAGGCCATCACCGCGGCCACGTACTTGTAGCTCACGATCTTGTTGGGCCGCAGGTGGAACTCGGGCTGCACCGGCATGGCCGCCGCGTTGATGAACTTCTCGTCGAGCGTGGGACGGTCGGCGACGGTCTCGCCGTTCCAGATCACCGTGCCGTCGAAGTCCACCTCCACCAGGATCACCACCGGCGGCTCGGTCGGCGGCGGCGGGGTGCCCACCGGCATGTTGAGCTTCACCGCGTGCGTCTGGATGGGGATGGTGATGATCAGCATGATCAGCAGCACCAGCATCACGTCGATGAGCGGCGTGGTGTTGATGTCCACCATCACGTCGGGGTCGCCGCTGCCGCCCGATCCGACCTGCATTCCCATGTTTCTTTCCTTTCCGGTTCGCGCGCGCTCAGAGCGTGCGCGCGGGCGGCTCGGTGATGAAGCCGATCTTGAGGATCGCGGCGCGCTGGCAGGTGGCCACCACGCGGCCCACGAACTCGTAGCGGGTGTTCTCGTCGGCGCGGACGTGGACCTCCGGCTGCGGGTCCTGGATCGCCACGACCTTGAGCTTCTCGAACAGCGCCTTCGAGTCGGGCACCTGCTCCATGCCCCAGAACACGTCCCCGTCCTTGTTGATGGAGATCGTGATGTTCTCGGGCTTCGTCTGCGTCGGGACGTTGCGCTCCTTCGGCAGCTCCATCGGGACCTGCTGGATGACGACCGGGATGGTGATCAGGAAGATGATGAGCAGCACCAGCATCACGTCCACCAGGGGCGTGGTGTTGATGGCCGCCATCACCTCCTGTTCCTGTTCGGCGTCCTGGCCGACGGTCATCGCCATGGTCTTACGCCCGCGCCTTCTTGGTCCCGCCGCTCACCATCACGAGGTGCAGGTCGGCCGAGTAGCCGCGCAGGTGCTCGAGGGCGACCTTGTTGCGGCGCACGAGCCAGTTGTAGGCGAGCACCGCGGGAACCGCGACCGCGAGGCCGAAGGCAGTCATGATGAGCGCCTCGCCCACGGGACCGGCCACCTTGTCGATCGAGGCCTGGCCCGCGATGCCGATGGCGGTGAGCGCGTGGTAGATGCCCCACACCGTGCCGAAGAGGCCGACGAACGGGGCGGTGGAGCCCACCGTGGCGAGGAAGGCGAGGCCGTCCTGCAGGCGGGAGGCGACGTTGTCGACGGCGCGCTGGATGCCCATGGTGACCCACTCGTTGTAGTCGATCGTCTCGAGGAGCTTGCCCTCGTGGTGCTTCTGCGCCTCGAGGGCGGACTCGGCGATGAACTTGAAGGGGCTGCCTTCCTTCATCGCGGCCGCGCCCTCGGCCACGGAGCCGGCGGACCAGAACGAGGCCTTCACCTTGGCCGCCTCGCGGAAGAGCTTGTACTGCTCGTAGACCTTCACGAACATGATGTACCAGGAGCCCATCGACATGATCACCAGGATGATCAGCGTGCCCTTGGAGACGAAGTCGCCCTGCTTCCACAGGGCCTCGAGGCCGTAGGGGTTCTCGATCGTCTCCTTTTCCTTGGAGGCCTGGGGCGCGGGCGGGGGCTTGGGCGCGTCCGCGGGCTTGGCTTCGGCGGGCTTCGCCGCGTCGGCGGCGGGCGCCTGCGCGTGGGCCGCGGTGGAGAACACCAGCGGCGCTGCCGGCGCGCAGGCGAGGACGATGGCCGCGAGCAGCGCGGGCAGTCGGCGGATCAGGTGCATGTCAGTTCCTCCAAATAAACCTGGTGAGATACGGTGAATCGGTACCGAGGCTCTTCAGTCCTCGAGCTTGAAGTCGATGTCCACCTCGCCGATGAATCCCACCGGCTCGGGGGCGAAGCGCCACTGCGACAGGGCCCGGATGACCTCCTTGTCGAAGACGCGGGGCGGCTTGGCGCGGATGATGCGGACCTCGGAGACCGTCCCGTCGGGCCGGATCACGAGGTGCGCGACCACGTTGCCCCCCTGGATGCCGTCGCGGATGGCCTGGCGCGGGAAGACCGGGCGCACGATCTCGCCGACGGGCTTCACGTTCTTGCGCACGACGGGGCCCTGCGACACCGGCGGGGCGGGCGGGGCGGGGACGTATTTCGGCGGCGGGCCCGGCGGCGGCTTGGTGGTGGTGACCGTGGTGATGGTCGGCTGCTGCTGCACCGGCGAGGCGATGTTGACTTCCGGCGGGGGGATGAAGGGCGGGGGCGGCGCCGCGAGCTTGGGCGGCGGGGGAGGAGGGGTGTCCTCGATGGGCTTCTTCACCTCCTCGATGATCTTGGTCTCGATGGGGGCCTTGATGACCTCCACCACCTTGCGGGCGAGACCGGTCACGAGCGCGTAGCCCACCAGCAAGTGCAGGAGGCCGACCAAGACGATGCTCGGCATGTGCTTTGCCGGGCTCTTCTGGGTCTCCCTGTAGTCCCTCATGAAGCCATCCTCCATTCCCTCGGGCGCCCGTCGGCGCCTTTCGGTCGCGGCGGCCCCAGCGGCCGCCCGTTTTGCGGGCCGCGTGCCGACTCCGGACACACGGGATGTTGTTCCCCTTACCGCCGATTGCGCCGCTATTGCGAAAGCGAAGGAGGGGACCGTTTTGGAAACCCGCGATTATATTGAACATTGCCGCCATTTTCCAGCGGCCCGCATAATCCGTAACCCGGGCGCGGCCTTTCGCTCCCGTCAGCGAGGAGACCGTCATTGAGTAACGAAAGCGGGGGGGGCGGCACGGAGCGACCTCCCGACGACCGCCGCGGCGCATG
The DNA here is from genome assembly GCA_026125445.1 of Burkholderiales bacterium. Lineage (GTDB taxonomy): Bacteria > Pseudomonadota > Gammaproteobacteria > Burkholderiales > Usitatibacteraceae > FEB-7. The sequence continues at coordinate 363 of JAHCLE010000128.1, read as the reverse complement.
GTCGCGCTACTGGGCCCGCGGCGCCTCCCATTCCTGCCTGGGCACCTACGGCGACCTCTACGGGGGCGCCATCGCGGCCTTCTGGGGACCGGTCTTCGCTGCCCTGCCGCCGGTGGCCCGCGTGCTGGACGTGGCCACGGGCAACGGTGTCCTTCCCCGGATGCTGCTCGCGTGCCGCCACGAACCCGGGGTGCGGTGCGACGCGGTCGACATCGCACCCGTGCAGCCGAAATGGCTGGCGGACCTCACGGCGACCGACCGGGCCCGGGTGAACGTGCGCGGTGGCGTGGATGCGCTGGCCCTGCCGTTCGCCGACGGGGTGTTCGACCTCGTCGTGAGCCAGTACGGCATCGAGTACGCCCC
>JAHCLE010000127.1 GCA_026125445.1 Burkholderiales bacterium | reverse complement strand
GCTCAACGCCTACGCGCGCCAGTTCGTGCAGCCGGCTTCGAAGCCCGACGTGGACGCGATCTTCGGCATCCCGCCCACCGTGGCCATCGAGCAGCGCACCTCGCGCGGGGGCTCGAAGAGCACGGTGGCCACGCAGACGGAGATCCACCATTTCCTCCGGTTGCTCTTCGTGAAGCTGGGCACGCAGTACTGCCCCGAGTGCGACGTGCCCATCGAGCCGCAGAGCCTGGATTCGATCGCGGCGCGCATCCTCAAGGAGCACCGCGGAAAGCGCGTGGCGCTGCTGGCCCCGCTCGTGGTCAACCGCAAGGGCCTCTACACGGACCTCGCCAAGTGGGCGCGCGGCAAGGGCGTGTCGCACCTGCGCGTGGACGGCGAGTGGATGCCCACGGAGCGCTGGCCGCGGCTGGACCGGTTCCGCGAGCACACCCTCGAATTGCCCGTGACGGAGCTCAAGGTCGATACTGCCAATGAACAAGGCCTTCGCGATGCGCTGGCGCAGGCGGCGGACGCGGGCAAGGGCGTGGTGCACCTGCTCGCGGGCGGATGGGGCGCGGCCGAGGTGCAGGTGTTTTCGACCAAGCGCGCCTGCCCCTCGTGCGCGCGGAGCTTCCCGGAGCTGGACCCGCGCCTCTTCTCCTACAACTCCAAGCACGGCTGGTGCCCCGCCTGCTACGGCACGGGCGTGAAGCTGGAGGGCGTGGACTGGAACGACGAGCGCGCCAGGACCGGCACCGAGGACCACGTGCTCGATTCCTGGGTGGAGTGGCTGCAGCTGGAGGAGGCCTGCCCTTCGTGCGAGGGGAAGCGCCTCAACCGAGAGGCCCTCGCCGTGCGCTTCCGCGAGCAGTCGATCGCCGACGTGAGCGCTCAGCCCATCTCCGCCGCGCACCGTTTCTTCGACAAGCTGAAGGTGGCCGGGCGCGAGGAGGAGATCGCGCGCGACATACTGGCGGAGCTTTCCACGCGGCTCGACTTCCTGGAGCAGGTGGGGCTCGGGTATCTGTCGCTCGACCGCGGCGCGCCCACTCTGTCGGGCGGAGAGGCGCAGCGCATCCGGCTCGCGGCGCAGTTGGGCTCGAATCTCCGCGGCGTGTGCTACATCCTGGACGAGCCCACCATCGGCTTGCACCCGCGCGACAACCGGATCCTGCTCGACACGCTCGCCAAGTTGAACGCCAAGGGCAACACCCTGGTGGTGGTGGAGCACGACGAGGACACCATCCGCCACGCGCAGCACGTGATCGACCTGGGGCCGGGGGCGGGAAGGCTCGGCGGGCGAGTGGTGGCGGAGGGGACGGCGGACGAGCTCTCGCGCCATCCCGATTCGATAACGGGGCGGTTCCTGCGCGAGCCGCTAAAGCATCCCGTGCAGCCGCGGCGGCCGGTGAATCGCAAGACCCCTTCCGTGGAAGTCGTGGGCGCGAACCTGCACAACCTCCAGGACATCACGGTGCGCTTTCCGCTGGGGCGCCTCACGGTGGTGACGGGCGTCTCGGGCTCGGGCAAGTCGACGCTCGCGCGCGACGTGCTGCGGGAGAACCTGGAGCGACTGGTGGCGGCGGCGCGGGATCGCAAGGCCGCTCCTACCGTGTTCGGCTGCAAGGCGATTACCGGCTGGGAGGGCGTGTCGCGCGTGCTGGAGGTGGACCAGACGCCCATCGGCAAGACGCCGCGCTCGTGTCCCGCGACGTACGTGGGATTCTTCGACACGATCCGGAAGCTGTTCGCGGACACTCAGGAAGCGCGCATCCGCGGCTACACCGCGAGCCGGTTCTCATTCAATGCGGGTGGCGGCAAGGCGAAGGGCAAGGGGCGCGGCAAGGCGGCGACGGATGCCGGTCGCTGCGCCGCGTGCGAGGGCCAGGGCATCAAGACCATCGAGATGAGCTTCCTGCCGGACGTGAAGGTGCTGTGCGAGGCGTGCGGGGGGGCGCGGTTCAATCCCGAGACGCTCGCGGTGCAGATGCGGGGGAAGTCCGTCGGCGAGGTGCTGGGGATGAGCGTGGACGAGGCGGTGGAGTTCTTCACCGCGCATCCGTCCATCCACCATGCGCTGCGGCTGCTGCAGGACGTGGGGCTGGGCTATCTCACGCTGGGGCAGCAGAGCCCGACGCTTTCCGGTGGCGAGGCCCAGCGCATCAAGCTGGTGACGGAGCTTGCGAAGGTACGCAGTTCTCCCTCTCCCTTGGGAGAGGGTCGGGGTGAGGGTCGCCGGTCGTTTCAGCATACGCTGTACGTCCTCGACGAACCCACCGTCGGCCTCCACATGGCCGACGTGGAGAAGCTGATCCGCGTGCTTCACCGCCTGGTGGATGCGGGGAACACGGTGGTGCTCATCGAGCACAACCTGGACGTCATCGCGGAGGCGGACTGGATCGTGGACCTGGGGCCAGAGGGGGGAGACGGCGGCGGAAGGATCGTGATGGCGGGGACGCCGGAGGAATTCCAGTCGCCTGCCTCGAAGGGATCGCACACGGGGCGGGCGGTACGGGCGTTTCTCTCATCCCGCTGATCCGGCCTTCGGCCAGGGACTTCGCGCCCGGGAGTCAGGGCCATGCAGCGGCGTGGAACTCGAGCGAGCGGGGATCGAGAGGATCGTCGCTTCGCCACACCACCCGCTCGCGGAACACGGAGAGGTGCCAGGTCTGGGTGGCCACCGGCTCCTTGCGGGCGAAGGCGGCGGGGCTCATCACGGCCACGCAGCCGCGATGCTGCGGGTCCCGCACGGATTCGTAGCGGATGAGTCCAAGGCCGGCCTTGCGCACATCGCGCCCCAGCTTCTGCGTCGCCGAGTAGTCGTCAGGACTCGTCCAGTTCGCGCGCGACCGCAGGAAGGGCGCGAGCCGCAGGTCGACGCCCTTCGCCTTCACGGCAACCTGGAACACGGTCTGCGCGCGCGTGGGAATGTGGTCCATGGCCGGCGACTCGCGCAGGTGCCGCCAGCGCCAGTAGCCCAGTTCCGCGCATGCGGTCTCCAGCGAGTCGGCCGCGTAGAACACGCCCGCGTCGTGCTCGCCCCGGAAACGGCTGCCCCCGGGCGGCGGCGGATAGCGGAAGGGCGTGAAGAGGAGCCAGTGCAGTCCCTCGGCCTCCTTGGGCGGCGGCGGCTTCGACTGCTCGAGGAGCTTCTCGAGCACGAGCTGCTCCTCGAGCGAATCGACGAGCGGCATCGTGGCGACCACGTGCTGCGCCTCCACCGCGCGCCAGGGCCTGAGCGAGACGGCCCTCGCGCTAGAGGCGACCGCGCGCACTGTCCAGGTAGCCCACCACGCGCACCAGGCCCTGGATGGAGCCGATCAGCTCGACGGGCGCGGCGTGCAGGGCCGTGTTGGGACTGCGCAGCCACTTGCGCGCCGATTCCTCCCGGCCCCAGATGGCGTCGAGCGAGCGGTACAGGCGCACGAAGAGGAGAGCCAGCTCCCACTCCTTGGCGCGGGCGGGCGTGAGCACGTAGGTGCCGGCGACGAGCCGGGAGGCGGTGGGTTCCGACACCCCCAGGATTTCCGCGAGCTGGCGCTGGGTGAGGCCCAGGAGCGCCGCGGCGCGTACGACCGCCTTGGAGAGCACGGGGCCCTCCTCGGGGGCGGGGCGGGCGGCGGGAAGGGCCTTGCCTTTCATGGAAAGCATTATCTCACATTCTTTCCATGGAAATTCGCCGCCAGGCTGCCCTCACTCCGCGCGCCAGCTCTCCACCCGCAGGCCGGCGATGAGGATGTCGTACGCGCCGATGGGGCGCCCCTTGGCTTCCAGGGCGGCGTGAACAGCCGCGGAGGCGCGGGCATCTTCCGTGGAGCAGGGAAGGACCGCGATGGCATCGAGGAGCGCGTGCATGACGGGGGCGAGCCGCCTGGCCCTGGCCGGAGAGCGGGCCGGGCCGTACTCCACTTCCATGACCGTGACCGCCAGCGACGACGGTGACGCGGCCTCCAGGCGTGCAAGCGTTCCCGGCTCCCCGCGCGCGAAGTCGCTGAGCACGCAGGCATCCAGGAGCCACCTCACCGGAAGGGGTCCTTCCTCGGCGGCCGGAGGCTGCGGCGCGATGCCTCGAAGGGCGCGATCCCGGGCTCGCCCGCTTCAGTGGCGGCGCGGCTCCGTTCCCTCGTCGCGCTCCTGCGCCGCCTCCTCCGGGTCCATGCCGGTCAGGCGACCCAGGTGCCACTCCAGTCGCGCCACCACGTCGGCAATGCCGGCCGGGCCTGCCCCGGTTCCCAGCACCGCGAGTTCCCAGGCGAGGACATCCACGTAGGAATCCACTACCTTCGCGCGGATCGCCTCGGACAGCATTTGCTCGAAAGTCAGGAGGCAGGCCCCGACGAAGCGGCTTCGCGCGTCGGCGGGCTCGCGGCCGAGACCGCGCTTGCCCTCGATGAGGGAGGCCATCGCCTCCTTGAATCGTGACTTGGGGTCGTCCATGGCCGCTCCTCCCGGATCGCCGGCCCCTCAAGTGGGCCATGGCGCCGGTTACGGCCTACTCAATAGCTGCGATTGCGGCTCCCGAGCGAGGGGAAATCCGATGCTGCGAATCGCGATTTCCCCGTCTTGTACCGCAGATCGAGAGTTCCCATGGCTAAGGCCAGTGGCCCGGGAAGTCGAAGGAGAGCTCCCGGTGGTGGCGAATGGCAAGCAGGACGACCGCATCCGCCCTGACCACGTAGAGCAGGATGTAGTCTCCGCGGATGAGCTGGCGGAGCGATGCCTCCGGGCCGAGCAAGTCCAGCACCTTCGCGAAGAGGGCCCGGCCCTCCGCCGACAGGGGCGCGCGAGCCAGGAGATCGGCGCCAATTTCCGGGAACTGCTCGAAAGCGGGAATGACTTCCTCGGCGATTTCCCGAAGCAGCCGATCGAATTCCCGCGTCGCGCCGGCCGCTTCGAGGAATGCCTCCACCCGCTCGAGGTTCCGGCGGAAGTTCGCCGAAGCCAGGACGCGTAGCCTGCCGCCCTTCACTTGCGCCGCTTCGCCCGATACCTGGCGACCATCTCGCGCGCGGCCTCCACCCGGCCGTCACGCACGTCCTCGAGCCCCCGGGCCGCCTCCTCCAGCAGGGCGAGATGGATGTGTTCGCGTTCGAGGCGGTGATAGTGGTCCAGGCGGCGGGCATCCACGAGTGCCACGTAGCTCTTGCCGTTGCGCGTGATGATCTTCTCCGCGCCGGCACGAACCTCCTCGGCGAGCTCTGTCAGGCGGGCGCGGACCTGGTTCAGCGGCACGATGTCGTCGGACTTGATGGCCATGGGCACCCCGGAGACAGATTAATGAGAAGATTAACGGATTCTGACATGCCGCGGTTGACCCACCGGGCCCATCCCCCTTCCGCGAGATAATGCGCGCATGCGCCTCGCCCGAATCCTGCCCCCGTTCGCACTGGCCGCGGTCCTGCTCATGGCAGCGGCCACCGCCACCGCCGCCGACCCCAAGAAGATCTTCCGCTACGCCTTCGAGATCGCCGAGACGAGTTTCGACCCGCAGAAGATCAGCGACGTCTACTCGAACATCGTGAACGACGGCATGTTCGACTCGCCGCTCGCGTACGACTACCTCGCGCGGCCGATGAAGCTCAAGCCGAACACGCTGGTCTCCATGCCGGAGATCAGCGCCGACGGCCTCACCTACACGCTGCGGGTGAAGCCCGGCATCTACTTCGCCGACGACCCGGTGTTCAAGGGCAAGAAGCGCGAGCTGGTGGCCGAGGACTACGTCTACACCATGAAGCGGCTCATGGACCCGAAGCTCGCCGCGCCGCTGCTGGCGGAGATCGAGGGCGTCATCGTGGGCAGCGACGAGGCCCTCGCCAAGGCGAGGAAGGCCAACAAGTTCGACTACGACGCGCCCATCGAGGGGCTGAAGGCCCTGGACCGCTACACCTTCCAGATCAAGCTCACGCAGCCCTTCTACGTCTTCATCTACAACCTCGCCGATTGCCGGGTCTCCTGCGCCGTGGCGCGCGAGGTGGTGGAGCACTACGGCGACGACATCGGATCCCACCCCGTGGGCACGGGGCCGTGGAAGCTCGCCTACTGGAAGCGATCCTCCAAGATGGTGTTCGAGCCCAACCCCAACTACCGCGAGGAGTACTTCGACGGCGAGCCCGCGCCGGGGGACAGGGAGGCCGAGGAGATCCTCGCCCGCCTGAAAGGCAAGCGCCTGCCGATGGTGGGCCGGGTGGAGGTGTACGTGGTGGAGGAGGTGCAGCCGCGCTGGCTCGCGTTCCTGAACGAGGAGCACGACCTCGCCTTCCGCGTCTCCGAGGAATTCGCCAACGTCGCCTGGCCCAACGGCCATCTCGCGCCCAACCTCCGGAAGCGCGGCATCCAGATGGCGCAGGTGCCGGCCCTCGACCTCACCTTCGCCTACTTCAACATGGAGGACCCGGTCGTGGGCGGCTACACGCCGGAGAAGGTGGCTCTGCGGCGCGCGATCTCGCTTGCCTACAACACGCGCGACGAGATCGCCATCGTGAGGAAGGGCCAGGCCATCCCCGCGCAGACGCCCTACAGCCCCGGCGTGGCGGGCTACGACCCGAACTTCCGCACCACCGCCAACGAGTACAGCGTGCCCAAGGCGCGCGCTCTCCTCGACATGTACGGCTACGTGGACCGCGACGGCGACGGCTTCCGCGAGATGCCCGACGGCAGCCTGCTGGTGCTGCAGAACGCGTCGACCCCCAGCGCGCGCGACCAGCAGATCGACGAGCTGTGGAAGCGAAGCATGGACGACGTGGGACTGAAGATGACCTTCAAGAAGGCCAAGTGGCCGGACCTGCTCAAGGAGTCGAACGCGGGCAAGCTCATGATGTGGCAGCTGGGCGGGTCGGCCTCCTCGCCGGATGCGGACACGTGGCTGTCCACCCTCTACGGGCCGAACGCGGGCTTCAAGGGAAACCGCGCGCGCTTCCGCCTGGACGCCTACGACCGCATCTACGAGAAGGCGCGCGTCACGCCGGATTCGCCGGAGCGCACGAAGATGTACCAGGAGCTCACGCGGCTCGTGGTGGCCTACGCGCCGTGGAAGGTGAACACGCACCGCATCCTCACCGACCTCTGGTACCCGTGGGTGGTGGGCTACCGGCGGCCGGCCGTGCAGAGCAACAACTTCTGGAAGTACATCGACATCGACCTGTCGAAGCTGCCCCGCTGAAATGTGAGGGCCCACTGACGGGATTGGGGAAAACGGGGCCTCGAACCCGTTTTCGCGTACAATGCGCGTCCAAGGTTTCCGAGGCGCTTCAACCGGTTAGCGCTTCAAGCCCCACCGCAAGCCCACGAGGCGCGGACTTCCCAACGCAGCACGCTGCATCTGCCTGAACCGGTCGAGGGCGCAATGTCCTTCCAGGCCGACAATTTCAGGAGATGACCATCAGCCAGGCTTTCGAAAGTCTCGGGCTCCTGCCCGAGCTGGTCCGCGCCGTCGCGGAACAAGGCTATACCGAACCCACCCCCATCCAGACGCAGGCGATCCCCGTGGTGCTCTCCGGGCGCGACCTGCTCGGCGCCGCCCAGACGGGCACCGGCAAGACCGCCGGCTTCACCCTGCCGCTGCTGCAGCGGCTGGCGCCCTTCGCGAGCAAGAGCTTCTCGCCGGCCCTGCACCCGGTGCGCTGCCTCATCCTCACGCCGACGCGCGAGCTGGCCATCCAGGTCTACGAGAGCGTG
>JAHCLE010000126.1 GCA_026125445.1 Burkholderiales bacterium | reverse complement strand
GGACAACAAGATCAAGGCGGGCGACTGATGCGGCAATACCGGATCGCGGTCGTCCCCGGGGACGGCATCGGCAAGGAAGTGGTGCCGGAGGGGCTTCGGCTCCTCGCGGCGGTGGAGGCGAAGCTGGGCGGGTTCCGCTGCGAGCCCACGCATTTCCCGTGGGGATCGGACTACTACCGCAGCCACGGCGTGATGATGCCCGAGGACGGCAACGAGACGCTCCGGCCCTTCTCCGCGATTCTCTTCGGCGCCGTGGGCGACCCGGAGCTGCCGGACCACCTCACGCTCTGGGGACTGCGCCTCAAGATCTGCCAGGGCTTCGACCAATACGCGAACGTGCGACCCACGCGCATCTTCCCCGGCGTGCCCAGCCCGCTCGCCAACCGGGGCCCGGGCGACATCGACTGGGTGATCGTGCGCGAGAACACCGAGGGGGAGTACTCGGGCGCCGGCGGGCGCGTGCACACGGGCCTGCCCATCGAGGTCGCGATGGAGACCTCCGTCTTCACCCGCGTGGGCGTCGAGCGCGTGATGCGCTTCGCCTTCCGCCTGGCGCAGTCGCGTCCCCGCAGGCACCTCACGGTGATCACCAAGTCCAACGCGCAGCGCCACGGCATGGTGATGTGGGACCAGATCGCGCGCGAGGTGGCCGGCGAGTTCCCCGACGTCACGGTGAGGAAGCTCCTCGTCGACGCGGCCACCACGGTGATGGTGCAGGACCCGCGCTCGCTCGACACGATCGTGGCCACGAACCTGCACGCGGACGTCCTCTCGGACCTCGCGGGCGCGCTCGCCGGGAGCCTGGGCATCGCCCCCACGGCGAACCTCAATCCCGAGCGCGTCTTTCCCTCGATGTTCGAGCCCATCCACGGATCGGCCTTCGACATCGCCGGGAAGGGCGTGGCCAATCCCATCGCCACCTTCTGGACGGTGGCGATGATGCTCGAGCACCTGGGGGAGAAGCCGGCGGCCGACGCCGTCATGGCCGCCATCGAGCGCGTGTGCCGGGAGGGCAAGCACCTTCCGCGCGACATCGGCGGCAAGGCAGGAACGAAGGAAGTCACCGACGCCGTCATCTCCGCCCTCGGCTAGGAGGGGCGAAAAGGGGTCAGGTTACTTTGCACAAGAAATGTGCAAAGTAACCTGACCCCTTTTCGACTCTGCGCTTGACAAGCCGCCCGGACTGTATCAAAGTGATATCACTTTAATAGCTTTGCTCCGGGGGAAAGACATGGCCGAATACCGCAAGGAAGGCAACTTCGAGAAGCCGGCGGGCACCTTCAACGGCATCTTCATGCTGATGGTGCTGCTGGGCCTCATCGCGCTGGAGGTCTTCGCCATCATCGGCATCCGGCATCCGGCGCCCATCGTGGCGGCCGGCCTCGCGATCGTGTTCGTGGCCGGCGGTTTCTTCATGCTCCAGCCCAACGAGGCGGGCGTGATCACGCTCTTCGGCGACTACTCCGGCACGGAGCGCAAGCCGGGCCTGCGCTGGACCTGGCCGTGGCTCATCCGCAGGAAGGTGAGCGTGCGCACGCGCAACCACAACGTCGACACCCTCAAGGTGAACGACAAGCGCGGCAACCCCGTGGAGATCGCCGCCGTGGTGGTCTGGCGCGTGGAGGACACGGCCCAGGCCCTCTTCGACGTCGAGGACTTCGAGAACTTCGTGCGCGTGCAGAGCGAGTCGGCGCTTCGCCACGTGGCCACCCGCTACAACTACGACGAGGGCGAGGAGCACGAGGCGGGCGAGATCACGCTTCGCGCCGGGGCGGACACCGTTGCCGACGCCCTTTGCCAGGAGCTGCAGGCGCGCGTGGACCTCGCCGGCGTGAAGGTCGCGGAAGCCAAGCTCACGCACCTCGCCTACGCGCCCGAGATCGCGGGCGCCATGCTGCGGCGCCAGCAGGCGGAGGCCGTCATCTCGGCGCGCACCAAGATCGTGACGGGCGCGGTGAGCATGGTCGAGATGGCGCTCAAGCACCTGTCGGAGAAGGGCGTGGTGGAGCTCGACGACGAGCGCCGCGCCGCCATGGTCTCCAACCTCATGGTGGTCCTGTGCTCGGAGCGCGACACCCAGCCGATCGTCAACACCGGCACGCTCTACACCTGAGGTCGCCATGGACGCGACCTTCTTGGGCGCCACCGCGCTGGGGCTCGCCTCGATCGTGATGCTGGCGCTGGGCTGGGCCATCGGCGTGCTGGGCAAGCTGGGCCTCATCAACCAGTACCGCGCGCACCCGGAGCGATATCCCGACTCGCAGGGGCTCGGTACCTGGACGGGATACACGCTCGCGGCGAGCGGCCTTTCCCTCGGGCTCTGCGCGGTCGCCTGGATCGGGACGGGGATCTCGGAGGATGCCGTGGGCATCTGGGCGGGAGCGACGGGCGCAGCCACCGCGGCGTTGGCGCTGCTCGGCGAGGCCCGATACCGACGCAAGCCCCGTTCCGCCACCGGGGCGCGCCCGGACCGGTAGCCGCGCATGGCGAGCCCCGACAAGAAGGCGTTCCTGCTCCGCGTCGACCCGGAACTCTGGGCGGAGATCGAGCGCCTCGCCCAGTCGGAGCTGCGCAGCGTCAACGCCCAGGTCGAGTACCTGCTTCGCGACGCGCTCGATCGTCGCGGCATCCGGGCTGCCGCGCGGAGGAAGACGAGCGACAGGCCCTGAACGGCGGGACGGCCCCTATCGTTCCTCGGGCGGCTTCACGCGCCGGAATTCGCGCCAGAGCAGGAAGTCGTAGGAGATCTTGGCCGCCCCGGCGATCACCAGCGGCACGCCCAGTCCCGCCGACTGCATGAGCGCGCCCGCGAACATCGGCGCGGCCGCCCAGCCCACCGAGCGCACCAGGTTCGTCGCGCCCGACGCCGCCAGGCGCTCGGCCGGCTTCACCACCGCCATGACGTAGGACTGGCGCGTGGGGACGTCCATCTCGTTGAGCGACTCGCGCAGCAGGAAGAAGAACGCCGCCCAGGCGAAGTCGTCGGTCGCGACGATGGTGAAGAGCAGCAGGCTGGACGGCACGTGCGTATACACCATCGTGTTGATGAGCCCGATGCGCCTGGCGAGCCAGGCCGCCGCGAAGTGCGAGGCGGCCGAAAGGAGCCTGCCGGCGCTGAAGAGGATGGCCACGGTCGCGGCGGAGGCCCCGAAGCGCTCCGAGAACCAGTAGGCGAAGATCGCCGAGCCGATGAAGCCGCCGGCGAAGGCGTCGATGAAGAAGAGTCCCGAGATCTTGGCCACGATGGGCCGGCTCTCGGGGGAGAGTTCGCGAAGCCCGGCGGGGGCGCAGTCGCCCACGCGCGGCGGCAGCCGCGAGTAAAGGATCGCGGAGGCGAGGTAGAGCGCGCAGAAGATCGCGAGGGTGGCCTTCATCGCCGGGAGCGGCGCCATCCCCGCGGCCGCCTCGAGCAGCGTGGGCAGCCCCGCGAGGAGCCCCCCCGCCGCATAGCCGCCGTCCAGCAGGACGTTGTACCAGGCGAAGACGCGCGTGCGGTCGGCGTCCGTCGTGGTGGCCGGGAACATCGCCTGCTCGAGGATCGGGATCGCGCCGCGGTCGCGGCCGTTCACGTTGAACATGCCCACGAAGGCCGCGGCCACGATCACGGGAAAGGCATCGGCCGCCAGAAGCAGCGCGCAGCCCAGCACCGGCAGGGCGCACAGCGCCACGAGGAGCGAGCGCTCCGCCAGGCGCGTGCCGGCGAGCATCGTGGCGAGCGTGGCGAGCGCAGCCCCCCACAGGGCCGCGGAGAGCACCGCGCCGATCTGCACGGCGGTGAAGCCGAGCTTCGCGCAGTACAGGCCGATCAGCACCGCCATCATGCCGATGGCGAGCGCGCGCAGGAAGGCAGCGGCGTAGAGGATGCGGCGCAGGCGCGCCGCGGGGGCGATCACGCGGCGATGATACCCGCGATCAGATGGTGGGCTTGCGGCGGATGAAGTCCTGGCGGTCGATGGAGTGCACGCGGATCGTCCTTACGTCGGCGCCCTGCAGCACCGTGAGCCCCACCTCGACGCCCGGCTCGCCCGCCGCCCACAGCTTGCGGTAGAAGTCCGGAAGGTCCCGGAACTTCTCGCCGCCGACGGCGAGGATGATGTCGCCGGCGCGAACGCCGGCCCTGTCCGCCGGCCCGCCCGCGCTCACGCGCAGCACCCGCAGGCGCCCCTCGTCCTCCACCGTGTTCACGCCGATCCAGGGCCGCCGTCCCGCCTTCTGCCGCCCCGTCTCGATCATCTCGTCGAGGATGGGCCTGAGCAGGTCCGTGGGCACGAACATGTTGCCCGGCAGGCGCTCGCCCGGCGCCATCGCGTCCATGACGAAGAGCGAGCCGATGCCCACGAGCTCGCCCTCCTTGTTGATGAGCGCCGCACCGCTGTGGTCCAGGCGCGGCGGGGCGGTGAAGATGGCCCCTTCGATGAGGTATTCCCAGTAGCCGGCGAAGGTGCGTTTCGAGACCACCGTGGCCACCGACACGCCGCCTTCCCCGCCGCTCACGACCATGAGGCGGTCGAGCTTCTCCACGGACTTCGAGGCCCCCAGGGCGACCGGCTTGGGCGAAAGCGCGACGACGGGCCGCAGCAGCCCGAAGCCCGTGGCGTGGTCGTAGGCCACCACGCTCGCCGGCACGGTCCTGCCGCGGGAGTCGGTGACCTCCACCTGGTCGGCCTCGAGGACGAGGTAGCCGATGGTGAGGACGAGCCCGGAGGGGGCGATGAGAACCCCCGAGCCCGAGCGCTCCGACCCGAGGCTTTCCTTCGAGCGCGCGTTCTCCAGCACCCGTGCGCGGATCGAGACGACGGCTCCCGCGGCCTCCTGCAGGGCGCGCCAGGTGGCGTCGTCTTCCGTGGCTTCGGTGGCAGGCCTGGGGGGCGCCGCGGGGCTCGCGGCGCCGGCGGCCGGCAGGGCCAGGGCGAGAAGCACGGCTGCGAGGGATGCCGCCGGTCGGTCCGGGCGCATGGTCGCCTCCTCGGGGAGAGGGTGGGGGCCGATCCATCCTAGCACCGCGCGCGCGGTGCGCAAGCCGTGTCTCAGGCGAGCCAGCCGAGGGTCTGCGCGGTGGCCTTCGAGGGTCGGTACTCGGCGGCGACCCAGCCCTCGTAGCCCAGGGCGTCCAGCCGCGCGAAGCAGCCCGCGATGTCGACGCGGCCCGTGCCCGGCTCGTGACGCCCGGGGGCGTCCGCGAACTGGACGTGGCGGATGACGGGCGCGAGCCGCGAGAGTCCCTCCACCGGGTCCTCTCCCATCATGGCCGCGTGGTAGATGTCGTACTGCAGCCCCGTGTTGGGGGCGCCCGCCTCGGCCAGCAGCGCCGCGCCCTCGGCGGGCCGCGCCACGGCGAAGCCGGGCACGTCCACGGTGTTGATCGGCTCGAGGAGCAGGGTGAGGCCGGCGGGACGGAACTCGCGCGCGGCATGGCGCAGGTTGGCCAGCAGCGTGGCGCGCACGAGCGCCGCCTCCGCCCCGGGGGGGACCTTGCCGGCGATGCAGTTCACCCGCCCGTTGCCGAGCACGGCGGCATAGGCGATGGCGCGCGCCACGCCTTCGCGGAACTCCTCCTCGCGCCCCGGAAGGCAGGCGATGCCGAAGTCGCCGGCCTCCTTGTCGCCCATGGGCAGGTTGAAGTTGACGAGCTCCAGGCCGTTGGCTTCCAGGAGCTCCGCGATCTCGCGCGCCTCGAGGTCCCAGGGCTGCGCGAACTCGACGGCCGCGAAGCCCGCGGCCGCGGCCGCGCCGAACCGCTCCGGGAAGGGCAGTTCGGGGAAGAGGAATCCCAGGTTGGCGGCGAAGCGCGGCATCGTCTCGCTGCTACTATAGCGGACGAAGCACCCGCCTCGACCGATGAGCGCCGCCACCCTCCCGCAGGATTCCCCGAAACCCGCCGAGCCCCCCGCCACGGGCGACGCCGGCGTCGTGAGGAAGCTCCTGCCCTACCTCTGGGAGTACCGCGGGCGGGTGTTCCTCGCGCTCGCCTTCCTGGTGACGGCCAAGTTCGCCAACCTCGCGGTGCCGCTCGTCATGAAGGCGATCGTCGACGGCCTCTCGGGACCCAAGGCGGTGCTGGCGGTGCCCGTGCTCCTGCTCGCGGCCTACGGCACGCTGCGACTTTCCTCGACGCTCTTCAACGAGCTGCGCGACGTGGTGTTCGTGAAGGTGGCGCAGCGCGCCATGCGCCGCGTGGCCCTCGAGGTCTTCGAGCACATGCACTCGCTGTCGCTTCGCTTCCACCTGGAGCGCCAGACGGGCGGGCTCACCCGCGACATCGAGCGCGGCACGCGCGGGATCTCCACGCTCCTGAACTTCATGGTCTTCAGCGTGCTCCCGACCTTCTTCGAGATCGCGCTCGTCACCGGGTTCCTCATCGTGAGGTTCGACGTCTGGTTCGGCGTCATCACCGTGGGCGCGCTGGTCCTCTACATCGCCGCCACCTTCCTCATCTCCGAGCGGCGCATCCACCACCGCCGCGCGATGAACGAGTCCGACTCGAAGGCCAACACGCGCGCCATCGACTCGCTCATCAACTACGAGACGGTCAAGTACTTCGGCAACGAGTCCTTCGAGGCCCGGCGCTACGACGAGAACCTGTCGCGCTACGAGGCGGCCGTGGTCACGAGCGAGACCTCGCTCGGCCTGCTGAACACCGTGCAGGCGGGCATCATCGCGCTCACGGTCTCGCTCCTCATGTGGCGGGCCTCCGACGGCATCGTGAACGGCGCGCTCACGCTGGGCGACCTGGTGATGGTGAACGCGCTCCTCATCCAGCTCTACATCCCGCTCAACTTCCTGGGCGTGCTCTACCGCGAGATCAAGCAGTCGCTCACCGACATGGAGAGGATGTTCCGGCTCCTCTCGGTCAACCGCGAGATCGAGGACAAGCCCGGCGCCCCGGCGCTCGCGGTTTCCGGCGCCGCCATCCGCTTCGAGGCGGTGGACTTCAGCTACGACGGCAGGCGCCCGATCCTCGCGGGCGTCGACTTCGAGGTGCCGGCGGGCCGGACGGTCGCGGTGGTGGGCACGAGCGGCTCGGGCAAGTCGACCCTCGGGCGGCTGCTCTTCCGCTTCTACGACGTGCAGAAGGGGCGGGTCACGATCGACGGCCAGGACATCCGCGACGTCACCCAGCTCTCGCTTCGCCGCGCCATCGGCATCGTCCCGCAGGACACGGTGCTCTTCAACGACACGATCTACTACAACATCGCCTACGGCCGGCCCGGGGCCACGCGCGAGGAGGTGGTGCACGCCGCCCGCGTCGCGCACATCCTGGACTTCATCGAGGGCCTGCCGGACAAGTGGGAGACCACGGTCGGCGAGCGCGGACTCAAGCTCTCCGGCGGAGAGAAGCAGCGCGTGTCGATCGCGAGGACGCTCCTCAAGGACCCGCCCATCCTCATCTTCGACGAGGCCACCTCCGCGCTCGACTCGGGCACGGAGAAGGCGATCCAGGCCGAGCTCTCCGAGATCTCGCGCGACCGCACCACGCTCATGATCGCGCACCGGCTCTCGACCATCGTGGACGCCGACCAGATCCTGGTGATGGAGGGCGGCAGCATCGTCGAGCGCGGCGGCTTCCGGGAGCTCATGGCCCGCGACGGCCGCTTCGCGCAGATGTGGCGGCTGCAGCAGCAGGAGGAGTCCGAGGCCGGCGGGGCCGGCCCGGCGGC
>JAHCLE010000125.1 GCA_026125445.1 Burkholderiales bacterium | reverse complement strand
CCGAAGGGGTTGTCGTTCACGAAGGCGATGGCCTCGTCGAGGGTGTCCACGGCCACCAGGCACAGCACCGGGCCGAATATCTCCTCCTTGTAGATGTGCATGCCGGGCTTCACGCCGGAGAAGACCGTGGGGCCCACGAAGTTGCCGTCCGGGTATCCGGGGACCTTGATGCCGCGGCCGTCGAGCTCGAGCTTGGCGCCTTCCTTCACGCCCGCCTCGATGAGCGAGTGCACGCGGGCGAGCGCCGCCTTGGAGATGAGCGGGCCCAGGTCCGCGCCGGGCTCCATGCCGCAGCTCACCTTGAGGGACTTCGCCTTCTCGACGATGTCCGGGACCCACTTCGCCGCCTCGCCCACCAGCACGCCCACGCTGATGGCCATGCAGCGCTGGCCCGCGGCGCCGAAGCCCGCGCCCACGAGGGCGTTGAGGGAGTGGTCCTTGGCGGCATCCGGCAGGATCACGGCGTGGTTCTTGGCGCCCATCATGCACTGCGCGCGCTTGCCGTGCGTCGAGGCGAGGTTGTAGACATGGTGGCCGACGGCGGTCGAACCCACGAAGGACACCGCCTTCACTTCCGGGTGCGTGCACAGCGTGTCCACCGCGAGCTTGCCGCCGTGCACGATGTTGAGGACTCCCGGCGGGACGCCCGCCTCGATCGCCAGCTCCGCGAGGAGCATGGGCGTCATCGGGTCCTGCTCGGAGGGCTTGAGCACGAAGGTGTTGCCCGAGACGATCGCCATCGGGAACATCCAGAGGGGAATCATGGCCGGGAAGTTGAAGGGGGTGATGCCCGCGCACACGCCGATGGGCTGGCGGATGGCGTAGACGTCCACGCCGCCGGCGACCTGCTCGAGGTGCTCGCCCATCTGCAGGGAGCCCACGGAGCAGGCGTGCTCGACCACCTCGAGGCCGCGGAAGACGTCGCCCTCGGCGTCCGCGAGCGTCTTGCCCTGCTCGTGGGTGAGGCACTCGGCGATCTTCCTCATGTCGCGGCGGATGATCTCCTGGAACTTGAGCATCACGCGCTTGCGGGCCCCCACGGGGGTGCTGCGCCAGTGCTTGTAGGCCTTCGCGGCGGCGGCGATGGCGGCCTCGAGCTCGTCCGCCGTGGCGAAGGGCACGCGCGAGAGCACCTGCTGCGTGGCGGGGTTCACCACGTCCTTCCACTCGATGGTCTTCGACTCGACGAACTTGCCGTCGATGAACAGCTTCACGGTGGGGACGGCCTGGGCGACGGCCTGGAGGTTGGCGGCCATGGAGTCTCTCCTCGGGGGAATCCTGTGGAGGGAATTATAAGTCCGGGGGGCGGCGGCGAGGCCGGCGCCGGATCGGGGGACGGTTCTTACTGCCCGTATCGTATACGATATACTCCGCGTCAGACACCGTGTCCGACACCATGCCCGACACCCCCCTGTTCCCCTGGATCGACGAGCGCCCGGCCACGCCGGCGGCGGCGCTGCGCAGCCTGTCGCTCGCCAAGATGGTGCGGGAGGAGATCCTCGGCCTCGTCCTCTCGGGGGAGCTGGCGCCGGGCTCGCGCATCAACGAGCCCGACGTGGCCGAGCGCCTGGGCGTGTCGCGCGTGCCGGTGCGCGAGGCCCTTCGCGAGCTGGAGTCCACGGGGCTCGTGGTGTCGCGCAAGAACGTGGGCGTCTTCGTGCGCGAGTTCTCGCCCAAGGAGGTGGCCGACCTCTACGAGCTGCGCGCGGTGCTCGACGGCCACGCCGGATCGCGGGCCGGGGCGCTCGCGGAGGCGCCGCGCAAGGCGCTCTCGCGAACGCTGCAGTCGGCCACGGAGGCCATGCGCAAGGCGGCCCGCCGCCACGACCTGCCGGCCTACTACGCCGAGAACCTGCGCTTCCACTGGGCCATCGTGGAGGCGGCCGGCAACGGCAAGCTCGCCGAGGCCTACCGCGGCGTGGTCCAGCAGCTGCACCTGTGGCGCCTGAAGAACCTTTCCCAGCCCGTCGGCATGGCCGCCTCGATCGCCGAGCACGAGGCGATCGCGAAGGCCGTGCGCGTGGGCGATGCCGCGACGGCGGGCCGGCTGCTGGCCGAGCACGTGGGCGCGGCACGGCAACGGCTCGAACCCCACCTGAAGGAGGAGAAGACATGATGAAGCCACGCCTCGCCCTGGCCGCCGTCCTCGCGGCCGCCACGATGCTCCCCGGCCTCTCGGTCGCGCAGGACTACCCCAACAAGACCGTGAAGATCATCGCGCCCGTGCAGCCCGGCGGCGGCGTGGACCTCACGGCCCGCACCGTGGCCGAGCAGCTCTCCAGGTCGCTGGGCCAGACCTTCATCGTGGAGAACATGTCGGGCGGCGGCGGCGTGATCGCCTCGCAGGCCGTGGCCAGGGCGGCGCCGGACGGCTACACGCTCATGCTGGGCTACGTGGCCACGCACGGCACGGTGCCGGCGGTTCGAAAGGTGCCCTACGACGCGGTCAAGGACTTCTCGCCCATCGCGATGGTGGCCGGAACGCCCAACGTGCTCGTCGTGGCGACGAACGTCCCGGCGACGGACATCAAGTCCCTCGTCGAGTACGCCAAGGCGAACAAGGTGAGCTACGGCTCGGCCGGGCAGGGCTCGCTCACGCACCTCGCCATGGAGCAGTTCCGGACCGCCGCCGGCTTCGAGGCCGTGCACGCGGCCTACCGCGGCATCGGCCCGGCCATCACGGACATCCTCGGCGGCCAGACCCAGATGATGATGCCCGGCCTCGCGGCGGCCGTGCCGCACATCCGCGCCGGCAAGATGAAGCCGATCGCCGTGACGGGCCTGAAGCGCCATCCGCTCCTGCCCGACACGCCCACCTTCGAGGAGCTGGGCTACAAGGGCTTCGACGGCGTGCAGTGGTACGGCATCGTCGGCCCGGCGAAGATGCCCGAGGCGGTCGTGAGGAAACTCAACGACGAGATCAACAAGGCGATCAAGTCGCCGGAGCTGCAGCAGCGCCTCTCCGGCGAGGCCCTGGAGGTGATGCCCATGACCCCCGAGCAGTTCGGGAAGTTCATGCAGGCCGACATCGCCAAGTGGGCGAAGCTCGCCAAGGAACGCAACATCACCCTGGAAAACTGACCGATGGCACGCAACACGCAGGTCCGGGCGGACGCGAACGCGCCGCCCGTCACGCGAACGCTCGCGAAGTTCGTCGCCACCCACCCCTCGCGGGGCTGGAGCGACGCGGTCGACCACGAGGCGCACCGCACCTTCCTCAACTGGACGGGCTGCGCCGTGGGCGCGGCGCGCCACGAGGCGGCCCAGGCCGCCATCGCCGCCGCCGCCATGCTGCAGCCGGCCCCGCAGGCGACGGTGCTGGGCCGCGCCGAGCGGCTGGACATGGCGAGCGCGGCGCTCGTGAACGGCATCAGCTCGCACACTTTCGACTTCGACGACACGCACCTCAAGACGATCATCCACCCGGCCGGCCCCGTCGCCTCGGCGCTCCTCGCGCTGGCGGAGGTGACCGGCGCCACGGGGCGGCAGGTGATCGACGCGCTGGTGCTGGGCATCGACGTCTCCTGCCGGCTGGGCAACGTCATGTACCCCGACCACTACGACCGGGGATGGCACATCACCGGCTCCACCGGGACGCTGGGCGCCGCGGCGGGATGCGCGCGCCTGCTGGGCCTGGACGAGGAGAGGACGGCCATGGCGCTGGGCATCGCGGCCTCGCAGCCCGTGGGCATGCGCGAGCAGTTCGGCACCATGACGAAGCCCTTCCACCCGGGCGGTGCCGCGCGCGCGGGACTGCTCTCGGCGCTCCTCGCCAAGCACGGCTTCACCGCGAGCCCCAGGTCCATCGAGGCCCCGCGCGGCTACGCGCAGGTGGTCTCCACCAAGTGCGACTGGAACGAGGCCACCGACGAGCTGGGCAGGCGCTTCGAGATCTCCTTCAACACCTACAAGCCCTTCGCCTGCGGCATCGTGATCCACCCCACGATCGACGCGGCGGTGCAGCTTCGCGCCCGCGGCGTCAGGGCCGAGGACGTCGAGCGCATCGAGCTCAAGGTGCACTCGCTCGTGCTCGAGCTCACGGGCAAGAAGGAGCCGCAGGACGGCCTGCAGGGCAAGTTCAGCGTCTACCACGGCTTCGCGGCGGGGCTCCTCTTCGGCCGCGCGGGCGAGGGCGAGTACGACGACGCGATCGTGACGCGCGAGGACGTGACGGCGCTGCGGCGCAAGGTCGTGGCCACCGTCGACGACTCCATCGACGAGGCCGCGGCCGACGTGACGGCGGTGCTGAAGGACGGCCGGCGCGAGCGCGTGCTCGTCGAGCACGCCATCGGGTCGCTGGAGCGGCCCATGACCGATGCGGACCTCGAGGCCAAGTTCCACGGCCTGGCAGATCTCGTCATCGGGGCGGCCCGCGCGGGAGAGCTCATCGCGGCGTGCTGGAACCTCGGCGCGGCGGGCAGCGTCGCGCAGGTCGTCGCGGCGGGGCGGGGATGAGCGCGCGCCCGCTGATCGTCGTCCTCGACGACTACGAGCAGGCCATGCGCCGCCTGGCCGACTGGTCGGCCATCGACCGCGCGGCGAGCGTGCTGGTGCACCACGAGAAGCTGCGCGGGGACGCGCTCATGGCCGCCATCGGCGAGGCCGACGCCATCGCCGTGGTGCGCGACCGCACGCCGTTCAAGGCGGACCTGCTGGCGAAGCTGCCGAAGCTGCGCTACCTCGTGTACACGGGCGTGCGCAACACGCAGCTCGACGCCGCCGCCTTCGCCGCGCGCGGCATTCCCGTGAGCCACACCGACAAGGACCCGGGCAAGGACAGCACCACCGAGCACGCCTGGGCGCTCATCCTCGCCGCCTCGCGCCGCCTGGAGACGGGGATGGCGCTGGTGCGGCAGGGGCGCTGGCGCGACGGCGGGCCGCTCGCCTCCATCCTCAAGGGCGAGCGCCTGGGCCTCATCGGCTTCGGCGAGATCGGCCAGCGGGTCGGGCGCGTCGGCGCCGCCTTCGGCATGGAGGTCGTCACCTGGAGCCCGCACATGACGGCGGAGCGCGCGGCGCAGGGCGGGGCGAAGGCCGTCTCGCTCGAGGAGCTGCTGGCCACCTCGAAGGTCGTGAGCCTGCACCTCGTGCCTTCGGATGCCACCCGCGGGCTGCTCGACGCCGGGCGCCTCGCCACGATGCGGCCCGATTCCATCCTCGTGAACACCGCGCGCTCCACGCTCGTCGACATGGCGGCGCTGCCCGCGGCCCTTAAGGCGGGTCGTCCGGGAATGGCCGCCGTGGATGTGTTCGACGAGGAGCCGCTTCCCGCGGGAAACCCCCTCGCGAAGCTTCCCAACGCGGTGCTCACGCCTCACGTCGGCTTCGTCGCCGCCCCGGTGTACGAGAAGTTCGCCCGCGGCATGGTGGAGTGCCTCGAAGCCTGGCTCAGCGGCAAGCCCCTCGTCCGCACGCTTTCCTGATCCGGGTCAAGGGTGGGGGATTGCGGCCGGCGCCGGTCCGTCGCACTCTGGAAATCTCGCCTGCGCGAATTCCGGAGACCGCCATGACCGACATCACCGGCTTGCTCGGCGCCGAAGCCGAATCCCTCCTCACCCACGCCTGCAAGGGCATCCCGAAGTCGAGCCTGCACCTGCCGGGGCCCGATTTCCTCGACCGCGTCGTCGCCATCACGGACCGCAAGCCCTCGGTGATGCGCGCCCTTGCGTCGCTCTTCAACCACGGACGCCTGGCCGGGACCGGCTACCTGTCGTTGCTGCCCGTCGACCAGGGCATCGAGCACTCCGCGGGCGCGTCCTTCGCGCCCAACCCGGCCCTCTTCGACCCCGAGGGCATCGTGAAGCTCGCGATCGAGGGCGGCTGCAACGGCGTGGCCTCGACGCTGGGCGTGCTGGGCGCCGTCTCGCGCCGCTACGCGCACCGCATCCCGTTCGTGGTGAAGATCAACCACAACGAGTTCCTGTCCTACCCCAACACCTACGACCAGAGCCTCTTCGCGAGCGTCGAGCAGGCCTTCGACATGGGGGCGGTGGCCGTGGGCGCCACGGTGTACTTCGGCTCGCCGGAATCGCGCCGGCAGATCTGGGAGATCTCGCAGGCGTTCCACCGCGCGCACGAACTGGGGCTCGCGACGTTCCTGTGGTGCTACCTGCGCAACTCCGCCTTCAAGAAGGACGGCGTCGACTACCACGTGGCCGCCGACCTCACGAGCCAGGCCAACCACCTGGGTGTCACGATCGAGGCCGACATCATCAAGCAGAAGATGGCCGAGAACAACGGCGGCTTCGACGCGATCAAGTTCGCCAAGACCCACCCGAAGGTCTACTCGGAGCTCACCACGAGCCACCCCATCGACCTCGTGCGCTACCAGGTGGCCGGCTGCTACATGGGCCGCGCGGGCCTCATCAACTCCGGCGGCGAGTCCAAGGGCGCCGGCGACCTCGCGCAGGCCGTGCGCACGGCGGTGATCAACAAGCGCGCGGGCGGCATGGGACTCATCTCCGGCCGCAAGGCGTTCCAGAAGCCGACGAAGGAGGGGGTGGCGCTCCTGAACGCCATCCAGGACGTCTACCTCTCGAAGGACGTGACCGTAGCGTAGGGCCGCGATCGGGGGACAGGTCCCAGGCCCGGTTCCCCGGGACTCGGACCTGTCCCCCTACTCGCGGAAGGCGAAGAGGAGGGCGTCGGCGGGGACGAGGTCGCCCGCCGCGAAGGCCACGCGCTCGATGACGCCGTCGCGCGGCGAGACGAGCGTGTGCTCCATCTTCATGGCCTCCAGGATCATGAGCGGCTGGCCCTTGGCGACCTTATCGCCCGCGCTCGCCATGAGCTTCACCACGCGCCCGGGCATGAGCGCGGTGAGCCTCGCGTCGGGCAGGAGGTCGGCCGGCTCGTAGTGGAAGGGGTCCACGAGGACGAGCTCGTGCCGCCCCGCGGGCGTGGAGACCGAGAGGAGGTCGCCGTGGCGCACCACGCGCGCGAAGTATGTCTCGTCGTCCAGCGAAACCTGCAGCCGCTCGCCGTCGCCGGGGCCCAGGGCCACACGGTGGCGGCGCCCACCCACGCGAACCAGGGCGTGGTCCGCGCCCATCTGCGCCTCGAGGGCCACGGTTGCGCCATCGGGACGGCGGAATTCCATCGCGCGAACGGCCGGCTGGTTGAGCCGCCAGCCGCCCGCGTGGTCCCACGGGGAGCTTCCCGGCGAGGCGGCGCGCTCGTCGAGGTGCACGCGGGCCGCCGCGGCCACCAGCGCCTCCAGCGGCACCTCGCCCGCGGGCGGCAGGAGGCCGGCTCGGTGCGCGTCGATGAACCCGGTGTCGGTCACGCCCTCGAGGAAGGCGGGGTGGGCGACGAGCCGCTCGAGGAACGCGAGGTTGGTGCGCACGCCGAGGACTTCGGTGCGCGAAAGTGCCTCGCGCATCCGGCGGGCGGCCTCCTCTCGGTTGTCACCCCAGCAGACGAGCTTGCCGAGCATCGAATCGTAGAAGACGCTCACCGTGTCGCCTTCGCGCACTCCCGTGTCCAGGCGCACGTCGGGCGCCTCGGGGGGCGTGCGCAGGACCGCGACGCGGCCGGTCTCCGGCAGGAAGCCGTTGTCCGGGTTCTCGGCGCACAGGCGTACCTCGATCGCGTGCCCGCCGGTGAGGATCTCGTCCTGCGAGAGCGGCAGCGGCTCGCCCGCCGCCACGCGCAGCTGCCACTCGACCAGGTCTTCGCCC
>JAHCLE010000124.1 GCA_026125445.1 Burkholderiales bacterium | reverse complement strand
AACGAGTTCCGATGTGAACCGGAAGCCGCGAGGCTTCCGTTTTCATGTCCCCATCGTCTAGAGGCCTAGGACACCGCCCTTTCACGGCGATAACCGGGGTTCGAATCCCCGTGGGGACGCCAGTAAAAACAAGGGGTTACCGGAGACGGTAACCCCTTTTTCTTGGCGTCTGGTGCGCCGACGGGACCGCGGGCAGGTTCACTGCGCGCTCCACCGCGTCTCGAACGTGAGATGGTTGCGCCCATTCTCGCGCCTGTACTCGAGCGAACTCGCGCAGCGGCGGATGATCTCCAGCCCCATGCCCCTCGGCGTTGCGTCCTCGAGCGTCCTGGGCAGCACCCGCGTCGGGAAGGACAGCGGATTGAATGCCACGCCGGCGTCGGAGACCGTCACGCTGGCCCTGCCGTGACCCTGGTCGCCCCCGAATTCGAACCGCAGCCTGATCGGCTCCGAGCGCGCCGACTCGCCGCCATGGTCGATGACGTTGGCCAGTACTTCGTTCAGGCAGAGCACGAGCGGCCCGGCCTTCGCCTGCGGCACGGCATACCGGAGGCAGTTGGCTTCGAGCCACTCCGACGCTCGCCGCACCTCCTCGCCGCTGGCGCCGACCGCGAGTTCGTCAACCGGCGGCTGCACGGGCGGCTCGACTCCTTCGATCAGGCAAGCGCGGCCCTCTCGGCGTCGGCGACGCTGTTGAAGACCGGAATCAACTGATCGACCCCGGTGGCCTCGAGACTCATCATGGCAGTCGAGTTCTCGTCGACGACCAGCACCATCTTGCCTCCGCGCTGCTTGACCGCCTTGGCCGAGGCGATCAGCGCGCCGATGCCGACCGAGGCGAGGAACTTCACGGCGGACAGGTCGACGACCACGGCCCTCCTGGGTGCCGCGGTCAACTCCACGAGCCTTGAGGCGACGGAGTCGGTGCCCGGAATGTCGAGGCGGCCGGAGATCACGATGCGGCGAAGGTCTGCGCCGACATCGTCATGGCTGATGGACATGATCGTCTTCCTCCCCAAGTTTCTTGGACGGCGCGACGCCCGGGGCGTCCGGCCATATGCGCGTTGGCGTGCGATGCCAGCGGTTTCGAGTCCCCCAGGACAGGCGGAGGATGCTCCATGCGCGGCGGCCCGCGCAAGAGATATGCGAGAGGCGCTCGTTTGCTCCTGGAAGAGCGTCGGCGCTGCGGGCTGCCACCTCCGTCCGCGGGAACTCTGCTAACGAGAGACCGGTCGGACTCGCCTCGGCCTCGCTGATGGGTTTTGCCGAAGGGCGCCCCGCGAAAATCCATAACAATTAGCGGGTTGTAGTTGATTCTTGAAGTGGTTTCGTTACACTAGCCGGAAGATCTGCCGTAGAATGTCCCCATGCGCCGATTCCTAGCCAGTCCGCTCGCGGTGCTTTTCGCCGCCCTCACCGTCGCCTCCCTGGAGGCGAAGGCGGACATCTACTCGTTCACGGACGAGCGGGGCGTCGTGCATTTCACGAACATCCCGGGGCTCGACAGGCGGTACAAGCTCATCCGCCGCGAGGCCGGCTCGGCCACGCCGCGCTCGGGCCAGGCCTGGATGCCCTCGGAGGCCGACATCCGCCGCTTCAGCGGCATCATCGACGTCGCGGCCCGGTCGCACGGCATCGAGCCGGCGCTCGTGCACGCCGTCATCACGGCCGAGAGCGCCTTCAATCCCAACGCGCTTTCCCGCAAGGGGGCCTCGGGCCTCATGCAGCTCATGCCGGACACCGCCCGCCGCTACGGCGTGCGCAACATCTTCGACCCGGTGGAGAACATCCACGGCGGCGTGCGCTACCTGCGGGACCTGCTGGCCATGTTCAACGGCGACGTGCGCCTGGCGCTCGCGGGCTACAACGCGGGCGAGAACGCGGTGATCCGCGCCGGCAACCGCGTCCCGCCGTACGTGGAGACGCAGAACTACGTGCCCAAGGTGATCGACCTCTACCACCGCTTCCGGACGCGCCCGGGCTGAGCCGGGTTCAGTCCGCCGCGGCTGGCTGGTGCCCCGGCTTCGCGTTCGCGGTTCGGTCCTCCTCGAGGCGCTCCTCGAAGGACTTGTGACGCCGGGCGAGAAGCGTGTAGGCGGTGGGTACGACCAGGAGCGTGAGGACCGTTCCGAGCAGCAGCCCGCCCACGATCACCCAGCCGATCTGCTGTCGCGACTCCGATCCCGCGCCCGCGGCGAGCGCGAGCGGCACCGCGCCCAGCACCATGGCGCCCGTGGTCATGAGGATGGGACGAAGGCGCAGCACCGCGGCTTCCTCCACCGCCTCCATCACGCCCTTGCCCCGGGCCTGCATCTGGTTGGCGAACTCCACGATCAGGATGCCGTGCTTGGTGATGAGCCCCACCAGCGTGATGAGGCCGATCTGGCTGTAGACGTTCAGCGTGCCGCCCGAGAGCTTGAGCGCGAGGAGGGCGCCCGTCATCGACAACGGCACCGTGAGCATGATGATGAAGGGGTCGATGAAGCTCTCGAACTGGGCCGCCAGCACCAGGTAGATGAAGGCGAGCGCCAGCGCGAACACGAAGTAGATGTCCGAGGAGGAGTCGCGGAACTCGCGCGACTGGCCGTTTAGGTCCGTCTGGGCCGTCGGCGGAAGCACCTTCCTCGCCGTCTCGTTCATGAACCCGAGCGCCTGGCCCAGCGTGTAGCCGGGGGCCAGCGTGGCGGTGACGGTCACCGCCCGGATGCGGTTGAAGTGGTTGAGGCTCTTCGGGGCCACGCTCTCGCGCACGTTCACCAGGTTCGAGAGCTGGATCATCTCGTTCGCCTTGCCGCGCACGTAGATGTCCGAGATGTCCCCGGGCGTGCGGCGGTCGGCGTCGGCCACCTGGACCATGACGTCGTACTGCTCGCCGTCGCGCTTGAAGCGGGTGACCTGGCGCCCGCCGAGCATGGTCTCGAGCGTGCGGCCCACGGCCTCCACCGAAGCGCCCACGTCGACGATCTTGTCGCGGTTCATGCTCACCTTGAGCTCGGGCTTGTCCAGGCGCAGGTCCGAGTCGAGGTTCATGAGGCCGGGGTTCTTCGAGGCCTCGGCGATGAAGCGCTCGACCAGGATCGCGAGCTGCTCGTAGGGGGCCGAGCTCATGATCACGAACTCCACGGGCCGGTTGCGCGGCGACTGCCCCAGCGAGGGCGGGTTCGTGGGGAACGCGCGCACGCCCGGGATCTGGGCGAGCTTCGGCGCGAGCTCCTGGGCGATCTCCTGCTGCTTGCGGGTCCGCTCCTCCCAGGGCTTGAGGCGCAGGATCGCCAGCCCGTCGGCCACCGTGGGCCAGCCCGCCATCGAGTTGAAGCGCTGCATCTCGGGGATGGTGCGGTAGATCTCCTCGATGGGCTTGATGTTGTCGGCGGTGTAGCGCGCGGTGGAGCCCTCCTGGGCCGTGACGAAGCTGAATACCACGCCGCGGTCCTCGGTGGGGGCGAGCTCGGAGCGCAGGCCGGTGAACAGGAAGTAGCTCGCCACCGCCACGAGCACCGCGGCCGCGACGACGTACACGCGGTGGTGCAGGGCCCATCCGAGCACGCGGCGGTAGTGGGCCGTGAGGCGGTGGAAGAAGTCCTCGATCGCGTTGTAGACGGCGCTGTGCCGGCTGGTGTCGTGGCGCAGCAGCTTCGAGCACATCATGGGCGAGAGCGTGAGGGCCACGAAGCCCGAGACCAGAACCGCGCCCGAGAGGGCGAGGGCGAATTCGATGAAGAGCCGCCCGGTGCGCCCGGTGGCGAAGGCGAGGGGCGCGTACACCGCAGCCAGCGTGAGCGTCATCGCCACCACCGCGAAGGCGATCTCCTTGGATCCGGAGATGGCCGCGTCCAGGCGCGACATGCCGCTCTCGAGGTTGCGGTAGATGTTCTCGAGCACGACGATCGAGTCGTCCACCACCAGGCCGATCGCCAGCACCATGGCGAGCAGCGTCAGCGTGTTCACGCTGAAGCCGAAGGCGTACATGAACGCGAAGGCGCCCACCAGCGAGACGGGGATCGTCACCAGGGGGATGACGGTCGCGCGGACGTTGCGCAGGAAGACGAAGATCACCAGCGCCACCAGCAGGATCGCCTCGGCGATCGTCTTGAACACCGCCTTGATCGACTGGTCGATGAAGACCGAGGAGTCGTACATGACCTCGAGCTTCATGCCGTCGAGCGTCTTGTTGATCTCGACGATCTCCTTGCGTACGGCCTGCGAGAGCTCGAGGGGGTTGGCCACCGCCTGCTTGATCACGCCCATCGTGACCGAGGTGTTGCCCATGAAGCGCGTCATCACGCGCTCGTCGAGGGGGCCGACCTCGACCCGCCCGAGGTCGCGAACGCGGACCGGGTAGCCGTTCACCTCGCGCACCACGATCGCCTCGAACTGCTGGGGCGTCTGCAGGTCGGTGAGCGAGAGCACCGAGAACTCGCGCTTCTCGCTCTCGATGCGCCCGGCCGGGATCTCGACGTTCTGGCGGCGCAGGGCGTCCTCGACGTCCTGCACGGTGAGACGGTAGGCCGCGAGCTTGGCGCGGTCCACCCAGATGCGCATCGACGTGCGCCGCTCGCCGAAGATGCGAACGTCGGCCGCGCCCGGCAGCGTCGACAGCCGCGGCCGGATGTAGCGCGCGGCGTAGTCGGAGGCCTCGAGCTGGCTCTTCCCGGGCGCGGACACCGCGATCCAGAGGATGGGGAAGGAGTCGGACTCCACCTTGGCGATCACCGGCTCGTCGACCGCCTCCGGCAGCCGCCCGCGCACGCGCGAGACCTTGTCGCGCACGTCGGCGGCAGCCGAGTCCGGGTCGCGCGTGAGGCGGAAGCGCACCGTGATCTGCGATCGCTCCGTGCGCGAGGAGGAGGTCATCACCTCCACGCCCTCGATGCCCGCGAGCGAGTCCTCCAGAACCTTCGTGATCTGCGACTCCACCACCTCGGCGCTCGCGCCCTGGTAGACCGTCTCGACGGAGACCACGGGCTCGTCGATGCGCGGGTACTCGCGCACCGAGAGCCGCGAATAGGAGATGAGGCCCACCAGGAAGACGATCACCGACAGCACCGTCGCGAAGACGGGGCGCTGGATGCAGATCTCGGGGAGCCTCATCGCGCCGGCCGCCTCAGGAATCGCCCTTGCGGGGCGGCTGCGGGTCGGCCTTGCCCACCGGCTGCGCCGGCTCCTTCGAATTGGCCACCTTCACCGGCGCGCCGTCGCGGAGCTTCACGATGCCGGCCGTCACGACCGTGTCGGCGGCGGAGAGCCCGCCGAGGATCTCGACCCTGCTGTCGCGGCGCTGGCCGATCTCGACCTTCTGGCGCTGCGCGCGGCCGTCGACCACCTTGTAGACGTACTTGTCGTCGCCGACGGGGAAGATCGATTCCTCGGGAATCATGAGGGAATCGCGCACCTCGCTCGTGAGCAGCCGCACGCGCGCGAACATCCCGGGCCGAAGCCTGCCGTCGGTGTTGGCGACCTGCGCGCGGATCGCGATGGCGCGGCCGTTGGCGTCCACGAGGGGGTTGATCGCGTAGACCTGCCCGGGCCAGGTGCGGTCGGGCAGGGCGTCCATGGTGATCTGCAAGACCTGGCCGGCCTTCACCTGGGAGAGGAACACCTCGGGGACCCGGAAGTCGACCTTGAGCGGGTCGATCTCCTCGAGGTTCACCATGTCCTGGCCTTCCTTCACGTAGTCGCCCACGCTCACGGATCGCAGCCCGATGATGCCGCCGAAGGGCGCCCGCACCTCCGTCTTGGCCAGCCGAGCAGCCGCGAGCTCGACGTCGGCCTGCGCGACCTTGAGGTTGTTCTCGGCCTCGTCCTTGGCCTGGCCGGAGATGAAGCCCTGGGCGCGAAGGTCGCGCGCCCGCTCGTACTTGGACTTCGAGAGCGTGAGATTGGCGCGCGCGCGCTCGAGGTCGGCCTTCTGGATCGAGTCGTCGAGCCGGACGAGCACCTGGTCGCGGGTGACGCGCTGGCCCTCGCGGAAGGCGATCTCCACCACCCGGCCGGCGATCTCCGGGCGGACGATCACTGCCTCGTCGGAGCGAAGGCTCCCCACCGTCGTGATCGACTGCGGCAGCTTCACGACCTGGGGGGCCCGGGCCTCGATGACGATGCCCGCGGGAGCCCCGCCGGCGGGGCCCTTGGCGGGCGCGGATCCCGGCGCGGCCGACGGCTGCGCAGGGGGCGGGTTTCGCGTCCCGGCGAGGTAGGAGAGCGAGCCGACGGCCGCGAGAAGCACGACGGCGCCGACGATGTTCGTTGTCTTCATGGCGTGGAGCCGGAAAACGGCGATTATCGGGCCTTCCGGGGGCTTTTCACCAGCCTCCGAAGGCGGGACCGAACCGTGAAAGGACCCCGCTCGCGTGCCGGAAGTTCACTTGCGGCCGCGCCCGGCGGGGAGCCGGGAGGTGCGGGTCAGGCGGGAATGTCGGGGACCAGCTGCCGCTGCAGCATGAAGATCTGGTCCTTGAGCATCAGTTTTCGCTTCTTGAGTCTCTTGAGCTGCAGTTCGTCGTGGAGGGGATTGAGTTCGAGGGCTTCGATTGCGCGGTCGAGGTCACGGTGCTCGAGGTTCAGCTCGCCGATGCGCCGCTTGATCTCTTCGGCATTCTCCGCGATGGTCGGCATGGGTCTTTTTCCTCCGAAGATGTGGCTGAAACCTTACTCCCATGCCTCGCGATTGGCTAGTCTTGACAGGGCGCAAGCCGGCCTTGCGGCTGCCCCGGATTGGCCGCAGAATGTCCCGATGGCTGGTGGCCGGACCGAGCAAAAACAAGAACTTGCAGACTTGGGGAGCGCACGATGACACACCGCCGCAACGAGTTCGACGTGAGCAACCGGATCAACACGACGGACCCGGTCTGCGTCAGGCTCGAAGTCGGCCGCATCCACCGCGGCCTCTACCCCGAGGCGCCGAGCCCCGTCTTCCTCCAGGCCTACGCCGACGTCTCGTCCTTCTATTGCGGAGACCACCCCGGCTACGAGAAGTGCGACACGGCCTACCACGACCTGCAGCACGTCCTGGAGGTCTCGCTCGCGATGGCGCGGCTCCTGGACGGCTACGAGCGCTCGCGCGGCGATTCGCCCGCCCTGGGCGAGCGCCTCTTCCAGCTCGGCGTCGTCTGCGCGCTCTTCCACGACATCGGCTACCTTCGCCGCCGCGGCGACCATCGGCACCGGCGCGGCGCCGAATACACGCGCACGCACGTCACGCGCGGCGGACGCGTGCTGCGCGAGTACCTGCCGACGATCGGCATGGGCGAGTTCGTCGCTGTGGCGGCACCGATCCTGCACTTCACGGGCTACGAGCGTGCCGTGGCCGACATCCGCCTGCCGGATCCGGCTTTCCGCCTGCTGGGCAGCCTCCTCGGGTCGGCGGACATCATCGCGCAGATGTCGGACCGCTGTTACCTCGAGAAATGCCGCGACCGGCTCTATCCGGAATTCGTCGACGGCGGCATCGCCAGGCGGATGACCGGCGCGGGGGAGGTGACGCTCTTCGCCTCGGCGGAGGATCTCATCCGCAAGACGCCCGGCTTCTACGCCTCGGCCTCGCGGCGGCTGGACCAGGACCTCGGCGGCGCCTACCAGTTCGCGCGCGAGCACTTCGGCGGCGAGAACCTCTACATGGACGCCGTCCGGCGCAACATCCACTTCGCCGAGAAGCTGCGCGAGGGCCCGTCGCTCGTCCTGCGGCGCGTGCC
>JAHCLE010000123.1 GCA_026125445.1 Burkholderiales bacterium | reverse complement strand
GTCCGCGAGGGGCTGCTGGCGGATGCCGACGGGAGGCTCGTGGAAGCGACGATGAGCAACGTCTTCCTCGTGGCCGGCGGGCGTCTCGCCACGCCTTCCCTCGAGCGCTGCGGCGTCGAGGGGGCGCAGCGGGCCCGCGTGCTCGAGCTCGCCGCGGCGGCAGGGATCGCGTGCGAGGTGCGGGACCTCGCGTTCGACGACCTCCTCGCGGCCGACGAGGCCTTCCTCACCAACAGCGTGATCGGCCTCTGGCCGGTGGCGGCGTTCGGCGACCGGCGCTGGGCGCCCGGCCCGGTCACGCGCCGGCTGCAGCGGCTGGTCGCCGACGACGATGCGCGCGGCGCGTAGGCTCCTCGCGGCAGGAGTGCTCGCGGTCGCCGCCGCCGTCGCCTGGCTCGCGTGGTTCAGCCTGCACCCGCTGGAGCCGCCGCGCACCCCTTTCGACTTCACGGTGAAGAGCGGCGCCAGCCTCAAGAGCGTCTCGCGAAGCCTGGCGGACCAGGGGCTGCTTCCGGAGCCGTGGGGCTTCTGGATCCTCGGGCGCGCCCTGGGCAAGGCCGGGTCGCTGCACGCCGGCACCTACCGCGTCGCGGCCCCGCTCACGCCGCTGGAACTGCTCGAGAAGCTCGCCTCGGGCGACGTGCTCCCGGTGGAGATCGCCTTCGTCGAGGGCACCACCTTCCGCCAGTGGCTCGCGCAGCTGAAGGCCCACCCGCAGGTGCGCTTCACGCTGGAAGGGCTGGCCGAAGAGGCGATCCGCGCCGCGCTGGGCGTGCGCGAGGCGTCCCTCGAGGGGCTCTTCTTCCCCGACACCTACCGCTTCCACGCGGGGACGACGGACGTGGACATCCTCAGGCGGGCCTACGGCGAGATGGCCCGTCGCCTCGCGCGCGCATGGGAATCGCGCGACCCGGCGCTCCCCCTCGCCAGCGCCTACGAGGCGCTCATCCTCGCCTCCATCATCGAGAAGGAGACGGGGCAGGCGGGCGAGCGGGCGACGATCGGCTCGGTGTTCGTGAACCGCCTGCGCGTGCCGATGCGGCTGCAGACGGATCCCACCGTGATCTACGGTCTCGGCGCGCGCTTCGACGGGAACCTGCGCAAGCGCGACCTCGTGACGGACACGCCGTGGAACACCTACACGCGCGACGGGCTTCCCCCCACGCCCATCGCCATGCCGGGGCAGGCCTCGATCGACGCGGCCGTCCGGCCGGCGCAAACGCCCTATCTCTACTTCGTGGGCCGCGGCGACGGCTCGCACCAGTTCTCGCGCAATCTCGAGGAGCACAACCGCGCGGTGGCAAAATACCAGCTGGGAAGACCATGACGGCCGGACGGTTCATCACGGTGGAGGGCATCGACGGGGCGGGGAAGTCCTCGCACCTGGAGTTCCTCGCGTCCGCCATCCGCGCGCGCGGCGTCGAGGCCGTGGTCACGCGCGAGCCGGGAGGCACGCCCCTGGGGGAGAGGCTGCGCGAGCTGGTCCTGCACGAGGCCATGGACGGCACCACGGAGGCGCTGCTCATGTTCGCCGCGCGACGCGAGCACCTCGTGCGGGTGATCGAGCCGGCGCTCGCGCGCGGGGCGTGGGTCCTCTCGGACCGCTTCAGCGACGCGACCTACGCGTACCAGTGCGGCGGGCGCGGCCTGGACCGCGCCGTCTTCCGCGCCCTGGAGGGCCTCGTGCACCCGGCGCGCCAGCCGGACGCCACCTTCCTCTTCGACATCGACCCGCGGGTGGCCGCCGAGCGGCAGCGCGCGCAGAGCCGCACGCCCGACAAGTTCGAGCGCGAGGCGGGCGATTTCTTCCGGCGCGTGCGCGATGCCTACCTCGAGCGCGCGGCCGCCTCGCCTGCGCGCTTCCGCGTGATCGACGCCTCCGGGAGCCTGGAGGACGTGCGCGGCCGGCTCGCGCAGGCCTTCGCGGCGGCCTTCCCGTGAACGCCGCGCCCTGGCACCGGCCGGCCCTGGAGCGCCTCCTCGCGCGCCGCCCGCGAATGCCGCACGCGCTGCTCGTCTCCGGCAGGCCCGGCATCGGCAAGGTGGACTTCGCGCGCAGCCTCGCGCAGAGCCTGCTCTGCGAGTCGCCCATCGACCGGCTCGCCTGCGGCCAATGCCCCTCGTGCCACTGGTTCGGCCAGTCGAACCACCCCGACTACCGCGAGATCGTCCCGGAGGCGGCCGAGGAGGCGGAGACGGAAGCCGCCGATGCCGACGCCGGCAAGGACACGAAGAAGAGCCTCGTCATCAAGATCGACCAGGTGCGCGCCATCCGTGACTTCGTGGCGCTCACGACCCATCGCGCGGGACACCGCGCAATCGTGCTGCACCCGGCCGAGTCCCTGCAGCCGGCCGCGGCCAACGCGCTGTTGAAGACCCTCGAGGAGCCGCCGCCGGCCACGGTGATCTTGCTGGTGGCCGATCGCCCCGCACGCCTGCTTCCCACCATCCGCAGCCGCTGCGAGGCGGTGGTGCTGCGCGCGCCGGCGCGCGCCGAGGCGCTGGCGTGGCTCGCCGCCAGCGGGGCGCAGGACGCGGAATCCGCGCTGGCCCTGGCGGGCGGGGCTCCGCTCCTCGCGGCCCGCCTCGCCCAGCCCGAGGAGCGCGACTGGCGCCGCAAGGTGGTCGCGGAGCTCTCGCGGCCCGACGGCGCGCACCCGCTCTCCTTCGCCGTGGGCGTGGATCGCGCGCTCCTGGAGCGGACGATCTTCGTGATGCAGACCTGGGTGCACGACCTGCTGCGGCTCAAGAACGCCGCCGAGCCGCGCCACCACCTCGAATCCGTGGCCGCGCTCAGGGCCAAGGCGCGGCGGGCGCGCCTTGAGCGGCTGCTGGCGCTGGACCGCGAGCTCCTCGAGGCGCGGCGCCTCGCCTCGCATCCGCTGAACGCGCGCCTCGCCGCGGAGCACTTGATGATGGCCTACAATCGCGCCACACTTGCCTGAGCCATGAGCGACGCCGCCACCGACACCGCGACGCGACCGGGAGTCTTCTCCCTCGTGATCCGCTCCAAGGCCGCCCTCTACGCGGCGTGGATCCCGCTGCTGCGGGGCGGTGGCATCTTCGTTCCCAGCACGCGCGAGCACCGCCTGGGCGAGGAGGTCATGGTGCTGCTGTCTCTTCTCGACGACAGCACCAAGATCCCGATCCAGGGGCACGTGGCCTGGGTCAACCCGGCGCACGCGGCCAGCAACCGCCCGCAGGGCTTCGGCGTGCAGCTGCCGGACAACGAGACCTGCCGCGAGCTGAGGAAGCGCGTCGAGGGACTCCTCGCGGGGGCGCTGCAGTCCTCGCGGCCGACCCACACCCTGTAGGCCGCTCCGGCCGGCGGCGGGCGCCGGTAGAATCCGCTTCATGCTCGTCGATTCCCACTGCCACCTCGATTTTCCCGAACTGCGTGGCGAGCTGCCGGCGCTGCTGGAGCGCATGGCGGCCAACGGCGTGACCCACGCCCTGACCATCTCCACCACCCTCGCGGGCTTTCCCGGCGTGCTCGAGGTGGCCCGTTCGCGCCCCAACCTGTGGTGCACGGCGGGCGTGCACCCCGACGAGCGGCGCGACGGGCGCGAGGCGAGCGTCGAGGAGCTGGTCGCGCTCGCGGCGGACCCGAAGGTGGTGGCCATCGGCGAGACGGGCCTGGACTACTTCCGGGTCGAGGGCGACACCGGCTGGCAGCGCGAGCGCTTCCGCGTTCACGTGCGCGCCGCGCGGGCCTGCGGCAAGCCGCTCGTCATCCACACCCGCGAGGCGGCCGCGGACACGCTGGCGATCCTCGAGGAGGAGGGCGCGCGCGAGGTCGGCGGCGTGATGCACTGCTTCACGGAATCGGCGCAGGTCGCCGAGGCCGCGATGGGCCTGGGATTCCTGATCTCGTTTTCGGGGATCGTCACCTTCAGGAACGCGGCTGCGCTGAAGGAGGTGGCGCGGCAGGTGCCGCTGGAGCGCATGCTGGTCGAGACGGACTCGCCCTACCTCGCGCCCGTCCCCCACCGGGGCCGCACCAACGAGCCGTCCTTCGTGCGCCACGTGGCCGAGGAGATCGCGCGCCTCAAGGATGTCCCGCTCGAGGCGGTGGCCGAGGCGACCACGCGCAACTTCTTCGCCCTGTTCCGCGGCGCCCGCGCCGCGGCCTGAGGTCCACGCGCGCGATGCCCGCGAGCGCGTCGAACCTTCTCGCCTGCTGCCGGGCGGGATTCGAGCGGGAATGCGCGCAGGAGCTCACGGCGCTCGCCGGGGAGGCGGGCGTGGCGGGATTCGTGAAGGCGCGGCCGGAGAGCGCCTTCGCGCTCTTCCAGCCGCACGACGGCGCCGCGGCCGCGGCGCTCGCCCGAAGCGTCGACGCCACGGCGCTCGTCTTTCCGCGCCAGGTCATCCGATGCGGCGAATTGCTGGCGGACCTTCCCGTGGGAGATCGCGTCGCGCCCATCGTGGCGGCAGCCGTGCCCCTGGGAGCGGCGTTTCGCGAGCTCTTCCTGGAGACGCCCGACACCAACGACGGCAAGGCGCTCGCGGCCCTGGTACGCCCCCTCGAGCCGCACCTGCGCCGGGCGCTCGGGCGCGCGGGCGTGGCTCTCGACGATGCGGCCGCCCCGGAGCGGCTGCACGTCTTCTTCCTGGGGGGCGCGGCCTGCCATGTCGGCGTCTCGCGCGTGGGAGCCTCCTCGCCCTGGCCCATGGGGATCCCGCGCCTTCGCATGCCGCACGGGGCGCCCTCGCGCTCGACCCTCAAGCTCGCCGAGGCGCTGGCGCTCTTCGTGGGAGAGGAGGGCCTGGCCAGGCGCATGCGGCCAGGCATGACCGCGGTGGACCTGGGCGCCTCGCCCGGCGGCTGGACCTGGCAGCTCGTCCGCCGCGGCCTCATGGTCACCGCCGTCGACAACGGTCCCATGGACCCGGCCCTGATGGACTCGGGGCAGGTGAAGCACCGGCGCGAGGACGGCTTCCGGTTCCGGCCCGCCGAGCCCGTCGACTGGATGGTCTGCGACATGGTCGAGACGCCGTCGCGCGTGTGCGCGCTCGCCGCCCGGTGGGTCGCCGAGGGCTGGTGCCGCGAGGCGATCTTCAACCTGAAGCTGCCGATGAAGAAGCGCTGGGAGGAGGTGGGCCGCGCGCGCGAGACGGTGGCGCAGGCCCTGGCCGGGCAGCCGCACCGCTTCCGCGTGAAGCACCTCTATCACGACCGGGAGGAAGTCACCGCGTGGCTCGCCGCGGGAGCGCGCTGAACGCGTGCTAGACTCGCAGGGCCCCCGCGAAGGAAGAGGAAGAAGAAGCGCATGCCCCGAATCGTCATCTCCGAAAGCATGGATGCCCCGGCCGTGGCCGCCCTGGTTCGCGACTTCGACGTCGACTACCGGCCGGGCCTCGTCGACGACGAGGCGGCGCTCGCCGCCGCCCTGGCGGACGCCGACGGCTGGATCGTGCGCAACCGCACGCAAGTGCGCGGCGCGGCGCTCGCCGCGGCCAGGCGCCTGCGCGTGGTGGGCCGCCTGGGCGTGGGCCTGGACAACATCGACCTCGCCGCCTGCGCCGCGCGCGGTATCGAGGTCATGCCCGCGACCGGGGCCAACGCCGAATCGGTGGCCGAGTACGTGCTCGCGATGGCGATGATCCTGCTCCGCGGCGCGGCCTACCTCTCGACCACGGCCGTGGCGGCGGGGCGCTGGCCGCGGCAGATGCTCTCCCAGGGCCGGGAGGTGTCGGGCAAGACCATCGGCCTGGTGGGCTTCGGCAGCATCGGCCGCGTGACGGCGCGCAAGGTGGCCGCCATGGGCATGCGCGTGGTCGCCTACGATCCCGTGGTGCCGGACGACTCGCCCGCGTGGGCCGAGCACGGGGTGACGCCGCTGCCCCTGGACGAGCTCCTTGCGCGCTCGGACGTCGTGTCGCTGCACCTGCCGCTCACCGACTCGACGCGCGGCCTGCTGGGCGAGGCGCGACTCGCGCGCATGAAAGCGGGCGCCATCCTGATCAACTCGGCGCGCGGAGGCATCGTCGACGAGGCCGCGCTCGCCAGGGCGCTTTCATCGGGACGACTGGGCGGCGCCGCGCTCGACGTCTTCGACCGCGAGCCCCTGGCCGCGGGCAGCGTCCTGGCCGAGGCGCCCAACCTCATCCTCACGCCGCACGTGGCCGGCGTCACCCTCGAGTCCAACGAGCGCGTGAGCGGCATCATCGCCGAGCGCGTGGCCTCCTTCCTGGGCAGCGCGCGGGGCTAGCGCCGCCAGACCTGCAGGAGGTTGTTGTAGGCGTCCGTCCAGAGGCGCCAGTCGGGCTGCGGGGCCACCGGCTCGGTGGACGCGACGATCTCCGGGCGCAGGATGAGGGGCTTCCAGCGCGTGAGCAGCACCCAGTCGCTCGTGGTGGAGCCGTCGTCGCTCGTCTCGTGGACGAAGGCGTACTCCAGGCCGTGCTTCTCGGCGATGGCGAGGAGCACGGGCTTCAGGTCCAGGAAGCGGTTCGAGACGTGGAAGGCGATGACCCCGCGCGGGTTCATGTGCCGCAGGTAGGCGCCCACGGCCTCCAGTGTGATGAGGTGCACCGGGATCGAGTCGCCGGAGAAGGCGTCCACCGCCAGCACGTCGAACCCCTGCGGCGGCTCGCGCTCGAGGTTCAGGCGCGCGTCGCCCAGGACGATCTCGATCTTCGCCGGGCTGTCGTTGAGGTAGCTGAACTGCTCGCGCGCGATGCGCGGCACGGCCGGGTTGATGTCGTAGAAGCGGTAGGTGTCGTCCGCGTCGCCGTAGGTGGCGAGCGTGCCCGCGCCCAGCCCGATGACGCCCACCTTGATGGCGCGGCCCTCGTGGGCGAGGATCGCCATGCCGATGCCCGAGCCCGGCTTGTAGTAGGTGGTGGCGGCGCGGCGGTACTTCTCGCTCATCCACTGCTCGCCGTGCAGGATCGCGCCGTGCACGAGGGAGCGGTAGCGCGTGTCGGGGTCGCCCTCGCGCGCGAGCACTTCCTTCACGCGCAGCACGCCGTAGAAGTTGCGCTCGACCAGCACCGTGTCCTCGCGCAGGTGCTCCACGCGCCAGGCGAGCGCGCCCGTCGTGAAGAGGGAGACCGCGGCGAACATGGCCACGATGGGCTTCGGCCGGTCCAGGTTGAGGTAGAGCGCCAGCATCGCCACGACCGCGAGCGCGATCTCGAGCTCCAGGTAGCCCGGCAGCGCGAGCGGGGCGACTATCCCCACCAGGACCCCGCCCGCCACCCCGCCCAGGGAGACCACCAGGTAGAAGAGCGTGAGGTGCCTGGCGCCCGGGCGCAGGCGCGCGAGCTCGCCGTGGCAGAACATGCACACGAAGTAGAGCCCCGCGGCGAACACGGCCACCTGCCACACGAGCTCGAACTGCAGGCGCTTGTCGGCCAGGAACCACGCCATGACGCACAGGATCCAGACCAGCAGCCCGAGGTAGGCGTCGCGCCGGTACCAGCGCGTGCCCTCGAAGCACAGGATGAAGGTGAGGAGGTAGATCGCGAGCGGGATCACCCACAGCATCGGGATCGAGGAGACGTTCTGGGTGAGGTGGTTGGAGACCGCGAGCAGCATCACCGAGCCCATCGTGGCGAGTACCAGCCACAGGACGAGCGTGCCCGCGCCCGGCCGGGGCTCGGCCTCGTCCTCCTGGCTCATGGCCGCGCGGGCGAGAGGAGGAAGCGCGCGGCTGCGCCAGGCGAGCGCCCCGCAGACCATGACGAAAACCGCGTAGCCGCCGGACCA
>JAHCLE010000122.1 GCA_026125445.1 Burkholderiales bacterium | reverse complement strand
GGACATGTCCACCTGCTTGTTGAAGAGCCCGCCCTCGCTCTCGCGGATCACGGTGCCGAACCAGCCGAAGAGCATGTAGACGAGCACCGCCACGCCGGCCAGGAAGATCCAGCCCCCGCCCCCCACGCTGTTCATGAGCATCACGCCGCCGATGGCCATCAGCAGCAGCGCCGAGGAGCCCACGATGGGCCAGTGGGAAGGAGGTGCGAAGTAGTAGCCGCCAGGTTGTGCGTTGCCCACGTTATGACTCCCTTGGAATGCCTGGTTCGAATCCGGTCCGCCGCCTAGCGCGTGACGAGCTTCACGATCCCGAAGATCGCGAGCACGAACACGAGCGCCGACACGAGGCCCGCGGCGATCACCGCCTGCGGGGTGAGGCTCTTCGCGTCCTTGTCGTACTCCGACTTCTTCCTCACGCCGAAGAAGCTCCAGAAGACCGCCTTGAAGGCCTCCATCACGACGCGCTCCCCGGCAGCTCGAGGAAGGTGTAGGAGAGCGAGATGGTCGTCAGGTCCTTCGGCGCCTTGGGGCTCACGAGGAACACGACGGGCATGATCCTCTCCTCGCCCGCCCCGATGGTCTGGTTGGAGAAGCAGAAGCAGGCCTGCTTCTCGATGTACTTGCCGGCCTCCGACGGCGCCGTGCTCATCACCGCCTGCGCGGTCACGGGCCGCCCCAGCGTGTTGACGACGCGGTAGTTCACGGTCACGAGCTGGCCGGGGTGCAGCTTCACCTCGCGCTCGAGCGCCTCGAACCTCCAGGGAAGCTTGCCGCTGGAGGCGACGAGCTCCACCGTCACGGAGCGGCTCGCGTCCACCTGGGTGTTCGCCGCGCCGACGGCGCGCGTCTGCGCGATCCCCAGCGACTCGCAGATCTGCCGGTACATCGGCACCATCGCGAAGCCGAAGCCCAGCATCGCCACGCAGATGACCAGGAGCTTGGTCATCGTCTCGCGGTTGCGGGCGGCGAGGGCGGCGTCCATCAGCGGGCGAACTTGAGGACGAAGGTGGCGTAGATGCCCACCACCATCGCGGCCAGCACGACGGCCGAGACCACGGCTCGCCGCTTCTGCTCCGGGGTGGGCTTGTGGCCTCCGGCCATGGCGGGGCTCGCGCTCACTTGACGACCGGGGCCGTCTCGAAGCTGTGGTAGGGAGCGGGGCTCGGCAGGTGCGTCCACTCGAGGGTGTCCGCGCCCTCCCAGGGGTTGTCGGCGGCCTTGCGCGACGAGCGGATGCACTCGATCACGTTGTACAGGAACAGCAGCTGCGAGAAGCCGAAGATGAAGGCGCCGATCGACGACCACATGTTCCACTCCGCGAACTGCAGCGCGTAGTCGGGGATGCGCCGCGGCATGCCCGCGAGCCCGAGGAAGTGCTGCGGGAAGAAGGCGATGTTGAAGCCGATCACCGAGAGCCAGAAGTGGAGCTTGCCCAGCGACTCGTTGTACATCTTGCCGGTGAACTTGGGCAGCCAGAAGTAGGCGCCGGCGAAGAGCGAGAAGAGCGCGCCGGAGACCAGCACGTAGTGGAAGTGCGCCACCACGTAGTAGGTGTTGTGGATGGTGATGTCCACGGGCGTGACCGCGAGCACGAGCCCCGAGAACCCGCCGATCGTGAACAGGCAGATGAAGCCGATCGAGAAGAGCATCGGCGTCTCGAAGGTCATCGAGCCCTGCCACATGGTCGCGATCCAGTTGAACACCTTCACGCCCGTGGGCACGGCGATGAGCATCGTGGCGTACATGAAGAAGAGGTTGCCGGCCGCGGGCATTCCCACCGTGAACATGTGGTGGCCCCAGACGATGAACGACAGGATCGCGATCGACGCGGTAGCGTACACCATCGAGGCGTAGCCGAAGAGGGGCTTGCGGGCGAAGGCCGGGATGATGGCCGAGACCACGCCGAAGGCCGGCAGGATCATGATGTACACCTCCGGGTGCCCGAAGAACCAGAAGATGTGCATGAACATCGTGGGGTCGCCGCCGCCGGCCGCGTTGAAGAACGAGGTGCCGAAGTGGCGGTCGGTCAGCAGCATCGTGACCGCGCCCGCCAGCACCGGCATCACCGCGATGAGGAGGTAGGCGGTGATGAGCCAGGTCCACACGAAGAGCGGCATCTTCATGAGCGTCATGCCCGGCGCGCGCAGGTTGAGAATCGTCGTGATGATGTTGATCGAGCCCATGATCGACGAGGCGCCCAGGATGTGCACCGCGAGGATCGTCATGTCGATCGAGATGCCCTGCTGGATGATGAGCGGGGGGTAGAGCGTCCAGCCCGAGGCGGCCGCTCCCCCGGGCACGAAGAACGAGGCCACCAGCAGGATCGCGGCGGGCACCACGAGCCAGAAGCTCCAGTTGTTCATGCGCGGGAAGGCCATGTCGGCCGCGCCGATCTGCATCGGGATGAGCCAGTTGGCGAAGCCCACCCACGCCGGCATGATCGCGCCGAACACCATCACCAGGCCGTGGACCGTGGTGAGCGAGTTGAAGAACTCGGGGTTCACGAACTGCAGCCCCGGCTGGAAGAGCTCGGCGCGGATGAGCAGCGCCATCACGCCGCCCGTGAAGAACATGGCGAGCGCGAACCAAAGGTAGAGCGTGCCGATGTCCTTGTGGTTGGTCGTGAACAGCCAGCGCTTGAGCCCGGTGGGATGGGCGTGGGCGTGGTCGTCGTGATGGGTGTCGTGGGCGGGGGAGGCTGCGCTCATGTCGGTACTCCGCTTTCTCGTATCCGGGTTTCGGGGGCTACTTGCGGGCTGCCTTGACCTCGGCGGGCTGGATCGCCTCGCCGGTCTTGTTGCCCCAGGAATTGCGCGTGTAGGTGATCACGCCCGCGAGCTCGCTGTCGGAGAGCCGCGCGAAGGAGGCCATCGCCGTGCCCTGCTTGCCGCCGAGCACCAGCGCGAGCTGGGCGGCCTTCGGGCCGTTGACCACCTTGGAGCCGTCGAGCGCCGGGAAGGCGGGCGGCATGCCCTTGCCGGTGGGCTGGTGGCAGGCCGCGCAGTTGGCCGCGTAGACCTTCTCGCCCGCGGCCTTGAGCTCGTCGAGCGACCACTTCTTGTTGGGATCCTCGGCGGCGGCCGGGGCGGCGGCGGCCACGGCGACCTGCGCCGGGGCGGCGGCCTGCGGCGAATTCGCCTTCTGCTCCTTCACCCAGGCGGCGTACTCCTCGGGGGCCTTGGCCACCACGACGATGGGCATGTAGCCGTGCTCCTTGCCGCAGATCTGGCTGCACTGGCCGCGGTAGAGGCCGGGCTTGTCGGCCTTGAACCAGGTGTCCTTCACGAAGCCGGGGATGCCGTACTGGTTGATGCCCAGCTGCGGCACGTACCAGCCGTGGATCACGTCGTTGGAGGTGATGAGCAGGCGCACCTTCTTGCCGGCGGGCACCACCATCGGCTTGTCGACCTCCAGCAGGTAGTGGGGGTTCTTCTGCTCGCCCTTCCTCTCCCACTCCTCGATCTGCGAGCGCGGCGTGGCGAGCAGCGAGTTGAACTTCACGCCGTCCTGCAGGTAGTCGTACTCCCACGCCCACTGGAAGGCGGTCACCTTGATGGTGAGATCCGGGTTGGACGCGTCCTTCATGTCGAGGACCGTCTTGGTGGCCGGGTAGGCCATGCCGACCAGGATGAGGAACGGGATGACGGTCCAGATCACCTCGACCGTCGTGTTCTCGTGGAAGTGGGCGGCCTTGGCGCCCACGCTCTTCCGGTGCTTGAGGATGGAGTAGAACATCGCCCCGAACACCAGGAAGAAGATCACGATGCAGACCCACATGATGGCCCAGTGCAGGTCGTAGATCTGCTGCGCGATGGGGGAAGCCGGCGGCAGGATGTCCACGTCGTAGGCGGCGTTCGCCGAGGCGCCGGCGGCGAGCGCGGCGGCGAGGGCGGCGTTTCGGAAAGCTTTGCGAATCATGTCGAGGCCCATCGTGTCGTCAGTCCTGTCTTCTCAAGTCCGGGTCACCGGCAGCCGGCTTCCCAGTTCCGCGGCCCACTCGCGCCGCCTCCCCTCGGTGAGCAGCCGGCCGAACTCGACCGTCGTGCCCGCGTACCTCAGCCCCAGCCTGCAGCCGCCGGGACCGTCCTCAACCACCAGCCGCGCCCAGGGCGCATGCCCTACCAGCTCGGCGGATCGCGCCGCGTTCCTCGTGCGCAACCTCACCGTCCGGCCCTCGATCTCGAGGCACTCGAAATCCCCGTCGTGGCGCGCCAGCGACCGGAAAGCGACCGCGACGAGCGCCACTTCCAGGCCGGCGAAGGGCAGCACCGGCCAGGCTCCCAGCACGGCGGCCGCCGCGCCGATGGCGATCGTGCTGCCCGCGATCGCCGCGAGGCAGGCCGTGCGTCCGAGCGGGCCCAGCGATCGGTTGGGCACCGCCATCCAAATCCGGGGTGGCTGATCTGGCGGGAGCGGCATCGGGAGGGAATCGGCTAGCCGCGGATTCTAGCCGAACCCTTTGACCTAGCGCAAAGAAACCTTACCCCTCAGGGGTATTAGGCCCGCGGGGCGGCTCGTCGCCGCTCTCCGCGGAGGGGGCCTCGGGATCCGATTCCCGCAGGGGTATCCGGTAGGACTCGGAGGCCCAGGCGCCCAGGTCCAGGCTGCGGCAGCGCTCGGAGCAGAACGGGCGCCAGGGATTGTCGGGGGCGAAGGGGGTGGGCTTGCCGCAGCCGGGGCAGGCCACCAGCCTCGCCGGACGCGGCGGCTTTCCGGTCACAGGTTGCAGAAGGTGAGGTCGAAGGCCACGTCGTGCTCGTAGACCCGGCTCTTCTGCACCCCTTCGGGGACGAGGAACCGGATGTTCAGCGCGTACTTGTTGGCGCTGATCTCGGGGACGCAGGCGAGCGCCTCCGGGAGCGTGAGGCGCAGCATCTGCGCCGGCTTGTCGCCGGGGCCCTGCTGGAAGACGCCCTGCGTGGCCACCAGGGAGACGGTGCGCCCGCTCTCGCGCAGGACGCGCAGCACGATCGAGAGCGCGGCGTGCACCGGGTCGATGGGGCGGATCCAGGCCATGAGGTCCGCGCGCCGGGCGTCCACGGGGCGGTGCATCCAGTAGTGGTAGGAGGGCAGGTCGAACTCGCTCGTGCCGCCCGGGATCCCCGCGCGCTGCTTGATCGCCATCAGCCACTCGTTCTCGCGCAGGTTCTGCCCGGTCTTGCCCGAAAGGCCGTGCAGGTTGGTGAAGGCGCGGTCGATCTCGGTGAGGATGTGGTCGAGCTTCTCCTCGGAGATCGCGGGATTGGCGCGCAGGGCGTCCAGGAAGGTGCGCTGGCGGTCGAGCTCCTGCAGCAGGTCGCTCTTCAGGTCCGCGCGGCTCGCCACCTCCAGGATCTCGAAGATCCCGGTGAGGCAGGCGTGGTGGTCGTGGGCGCTGTCGTGCTGCAGGAAGAAGTGGACGCGCTCGTAGAGATCCTCCAGGCGGAGCAGCGTTCGCACGCGCTCGTTCAGGGGATATTCGTAGGTGATCACGGCCGCGCGCAGCCCACGAGGTCTGGGAAGACAGTCGGAATCCGGCGATTGTGGGGCATGGGTCCCATTCTTGACAAATCCCGGTCAGTTCCCGCCCCTCGACGCCAGCCGCTGGTGCAGGCGCTCGCACTGCGCGCGCAGCTCATCGAGCCCCCCGCCGTTCCACAGCACCTCGTCGGCCGCCTGCAACCGCCGCCAGCGCGGCCACTGTGCGGCCATGATCCTTCGCACCTCGCCCGGGTCCAGCCCCGAGCGCTCCACGGTCCGGCTCGCCTGCAGCTCCTCGGGAAGGTCCACCACGATCACGCGCTCCACCCGGCCGGCCTGGAATCCCGTCTCGAAGAGCAGGGGCACGACGAGCACCGCGTAGGGGCCCGTGGCCGCGGCCAGCCGGCGCGCCGCTTCCTCGCGGATGAGCGGGTGCAGGACGGACTCGAGCCGGGCGCGCGCCTGCGGGTCGGAGAAGGCGAGCGAGCGCATCGCGGCGCGGTCCAGGGCG
Organism: Burkholderiales bacterium; assembly: GCA_026125445.1. GTDB lineage: Bacteria > Pseudomonadota > Gammaproteobacteria > Burkholderiales > Usitatibacteraceae > FEB-7. The sequence continues at coordinate 1,766 of JAHCLE010000122.1, read as the reverse complement.
CCCCCGCGCGGAACGATCGCCTCGCCGAAGGCCTCGCGAAGCGCGGGCAGCGCCGCCCCGCCGGCCGCGGTGAGTTCGCGCGAGATCTCGTCGGCATCGACGACGCTCGCGCCCAGGGCCGCGAGCATGCCCGCGGCCGTCGACTTCCCCGAGCCGATGCCGCCGGTGAGCCCGACGACCCGCATCACGCGGGGAACCGCCCCAGGTAGGCGATCACCGCCTCGCGGCCCCAGAGCAGGGCCACGAAGCCCCCCGCCGCAAGGTAGGGGCCGAAGGGGATGCGCGCCTCCCGTCCCTTGCCGGCGAGCCAGATGCCCAGGATCCCGATCACCGCCCCCGCCCCGGCGGAGACCAGCAGGATGAGGGGCAGCGTCTGCCAGCCGGTCCAGGCCCCGAGCGCGGCCAGCAGCTTGAAGTCGCCGAAGCCCATGCCTTCCTTGCCCGCGAGCAGCCTGAAGCCCCAGTAGACGCTCCAGAGCATGAGGTAGCCGCCGGCCGCGCCCAGCACCGCGGAGCGCAGGTCGACGAAGACCCCGCCCACGTTGAGGAGGAGTCCCAGCCACAGCAGCGGGAGGGTGATGCGGTCCGGCAGCAGCTGCGTGTCGAGGTCGATCGCGGAGGCGGCGATGAGGGACCAGGAGAAGACGAGGCCGGCGGCGAGCGCCCAGCCCCAGCCCAGCCGCCAGGCGACGAGCGCCGAGACGAGCCCCGTCAGGAGCTCGACCGCGGGATAGCGCACGCTGATGGGTGCCTTGCAGGCCGCGCACTTGCCGCCCAGCGCGATCCAGCTCGCCAGCGGGACGTTCTGCAGCGCGGTGATGGGCGTGCCGCACGACGGGCAGCGCGAGCGCGGCACGAGGAGGTTCAGCTTCTCGGCCGGCGGGGGCTCGCGGCCCTCCAGCTCGGCGCAGTCGGCGCGCCACTCGGCCTGCATCATGAGCGGCAGGCGGTGGATCACGACGTTGAGGAAGGACCCCACCGCCAGGCCGAAGAGTCCCGCGACGAGCGCGAGCGTCGCGGGGGAGGATTGCAGCAGCGTGAGGTCCATCGTCGTCCGCTCAAAAGAAAGCGGGCGCGGAAATCGCTCCCCGCGCCCGCGCCTGCGTCCGGCTCCCGGTCAGACCGCGGAACCCATCTTGAAGATCGGCAGGTACATCGCCACCACCAGGCCGCCGATGAGGCCGCCGAGCACCACCATGATGAGCGGCTCCATGAGGGAGGACAGGGCCTCCACGGCCTCGTCGACCTCGGCCTCGAAGAAGTCGGCCACCTTGGAGAGCATGGCGTCGAGCGCGCCCGACTCCTCGCCGATGGCCGTCATCTGCAGCACCATGCTCGGGAAGACGTTGGTGTTCTGCATCGCCACGGTGAGGCCCGTGCCGGTGGAGACCTCCTGCTGGATGCGCTTGGTGGCCTCGAAGTAGACGTAGTTGCCCGCCGCGCCCGCCACCGAGTCGAGCGCCTCCACGAGCGGCACGCCGGCGGCGAACATGGTCGACAGCGTCCGGCACCAGCGCGCGATGGAGGCCTTGCGGATCACGTCGCCGAAGATGGGCATGCGCAGGATCAGGCGGTCCATGGCGTTCTGCATCGCGATGGAGCGCTTGTAGAAGGTGATCAGCGCGTACACGGCGCCGAAGAGCGATGGGAAGAGGATGTACCAGTTGCCCACGAACCAGTCGGACATGGCCATCACGATCTGGGTGGGCGCGGGCAGGTCGGCGCCGAAGCCCTTGAACAGGTCCTTGAAGGTCGGGATCACGAAT
>JAHCLE010000121.1 GCA_026125445.1 Burkholderiales bacterium | reverse complement strand
GCGAGGAGCGCGGTGACGATGAGCCACACCTGGCTCGTCTGCGAGGCCTGGAACGCCGCGGCGTCCCCTCCCCAGCCCGTGAGCACCGACGCCGCCAGCCCCGCCTGCTGCCGGTAGCGCGCCACGCGCGCGGACGCGTCGCCGAGCGAGGCCCCGGGCGCGACGTTGAAGGAGATCGTGATCGCCTGCAGCTGGCCCTGGTGGTTGATGGAGACCGGCCCCACGCGCCGCTCGACGCTCGCGATCGAGGTGAGGGGCACCAGCGCCCCGCCCTTGGCGCGCAGGTAGATCTTGGAGAACGCGCTCTCGTCGCGGCGGTCCGGGTCGGACGCCTGCAGGATCACCTGGTAGGCGTCCACGGAGGTGAAGATCGTGGACACCTGGCGCTCGCCGAAGGCGGAGTAGAGGGCGCTGCGCACGTCCTGGAGCTGCACGCCCAGGGCGTTCGCCTTGTCGCGGTCGATGGTGAGCTGCGCCTGCAGGCCGCGCAGCTGCGAGTCGCTCGTCACGTCGCGATAGATCGGGTCCGCGCGCAGCAGCGCCATGAGGCGCGTGGCGCCATCCTGCAGGGCCTGCCCGTCCACGCTGCGCAGCGTGTACTGGTAGCGCGCCTTGCTGATGCGCCCGCCCAGGCGCAGGTTCTGCAGGGGCGTGAAGTACACGGTCACGCCGGGGATGCCGCGCATCTCGCGCCGCAGCTCCTCGAGCACCTTCTCCATCGGCTCGCGCTCGCCGCGGGGCTTGAGGTTGAGGAAGAGCCGCCCGGTGTTCGAGTCGGAAGCGAAGACGGTCACCGCCTCCACCGCCGGGTGCTCGCCGATGCGCTTGCTCACCCGCTGCAGCACCTCGGTCATCGCCGGGAAGGAGATGTCCTCCACCGCCTCGGCGACGGTGATGATCTGGCCGAGGTCCTCGGTCGGGAAGAAGCCCTTCGGGATCGCGACGAAGAGCGCGGCGGAGGCCGCGAGCGAGCCCGCCGCGACGCCCAGGACCACCCCCCGCCGCCGCAGGCACCAGTCCAGGCTCGCCGTGTACAGGCCCAGCGTCGCGCGGAAGATCCGCTCGAACCACGCCGTCCAGCGGTAGCTCGCGTCGCCTTCGCCGTGACGGTGCAGGAAGCGCGCGGCGAGCATCGGGATGAGCGTGAGGGAGACCCCGGCCGACACCAGGATCGCGAGCGAGACCACCACCGCGAACTCGTGGAAGAGCCCGCCGATCACGCCGGGCATGAAGAAGATGGGGATGAAGACCGCGACGAGCGAGACGGAGATGGAGACGATGGTGAACCACATCTCCCTCGAGCCGCGGATCGCCGCCCACATCGGCGACTCCCCCGCCTCCACGTGGCGCGAGATGTTCTCGAGCATCACGATGGCGTCGTCCACCACCAGCCCCACGGCGAGCGTGATGCCCAGCAGCGACACGTTGTCCAGTGTGTAGCCCAGCCACTTCATGAGGGCGATGGTGCCCAGCAGCGAGATGGGCAGCGAAAGCGCCGGGATGATCGTGGCCGTCGGGTGGCGCAGGAACAGGAAGATCACCAGCACCACGAGGGCCACGGTGATGCCGAGCGTCACCTTGACGTCGTGGATGGCGGCGCGGATGGGGATGGAGCGGTCGTTTCGCACGCTGAGCTTCACCGAGGCCGGCATCTGCGCCAGGAGCTTCGGCAGGGCCGCCTTGATCTCGTCGACCGTGGCCACCGTGTTGGCGTCCGGCTGGCGCTGCACCGAGAGCGTGATGGCCGGCTCGCCGTTCATCCAGGCCGCCGTCTTCACCGACTCCACGCTGTCCTCGACGTCGGCCACGTCCTGCAGGCGCACGACCTGGCCGCCCGGGAGGGTTGCCACGATGAGGGGCGCGAACTCCGCCGCGCGCGTCATCTGGCGGTTGGCCTGGATGGTGAGCGACTGGCGCGGGCCCTCGAGCGTGCCCACGGGCGTGTTGGCGTTGGCCGAGCGGATGGCCGCTGCGATGTCGTCCAGGGTGAGCCCGCGCGCGGCGAGCGCGTCGGGCCGGGCGCGCACGCGGACCGCGAAGCGCTTCTGGCCGTTGATGTTCACCTGCGCCACGCCGGGCAACGTCGAGAGGGTGGGGGAGATGAGGTTCTCGGCGAAGGCGTTCAGGTCCGAGAGCGACATCGTCGGCGAGGTGAGCGAGACGAAGAGGATCGGCGCGTCGGCCGGGTTCACCTTGCGGTACGACGGCGGGTTGGTCATCTCCACCGGCAGCGAGCGCTGCGCCCGCAGCAGCGCCGCCTGCACGTCCACGGCGGCCTTGTCGATGTCGCGGTCCTGGTCGAACTCGAGCGTGATCTGCGTGGCGCCCTGCGTCGAGGAGGACGTGATCACGTTCACGCTGGCGATCGTCGCGAACTGCTTCTCCAGCGGCGTGGCCACCGACGAGGCCATGTTCTCCGGGCTCGCCCCGGGCAGGTTCGCGTAGACGGAGATCGTGGGCGTCTCGAACTGGGGCAGCGCCGCGATGGGAATGTCGCCGTAGGCGAAGAGGCCGGCCACCACGAAGGAGGCCGACAGCAGCACCGTCATCACCGGACGGCGGATGAACGGCTCGGAGACGTTCACGGCGGCGCCTTGCGGCCCTCGCCCAGGGTCACGGTGCTGCCGGGGCGCAGGTTCTGCGCGCCCTCGACGACCACGCGCGTGCCGGGCTCGACGCCCGTGACCGCTGCGATCCCCGCATCGAGATAGTCGACCTTCACCGGGCGCAGGGCCACCTTGCGGTCGTCGCCCACGACGTAGACGAAGCGGCTTTCCGGTCCCGTCTGCACGGCCTGCACCGGCACCACGGAAGCGTTCGCGAGCGTGCGCGGGGCCACCGTCACGTTGACGAACATGCCCGGCCACAGGCGGCTCGCCCGGTTGTCGAACTCCGCCTTCACCCGGATGGTCCCGGTGGCAGTGTCCACGGCGTTGTCGACGAAGTTCACGCGCCCCTTGAATGCCTGGCCCGCGTCGGGCGATGCCTCCGCCATGACGGGGCCCGCGGCGTAGGCCGCCTGGAGGCCGGGAAACTCCTTCTCCGGAAGCGTGAACGCCACCTGGATGGGGTCGATCTGGGTCACCGTGACGAGCACGGTGCCGTTGGGCTGCACGAGGCTGCCGGGACGCACGCCGATGGCGCCGGTGCGGCCGGCGAAGCTCGCCCGTATGAGCGTGTTGGCGAGCGCCACGCGGGTGGCCTCCACCGCGGCGAGGTCCACCGCGAGCTGCCCCTTGAGCGTCTCCACCTGGTTCTCGGCGGCGTCCAGCGCGGACTGGGAGATGAACTTCTGCTGGAAGAGCTGGCGCTGGCGCTCGAGCGTGCGCTGCGAGTTGGCGAGGTCGGCGCGGTCCTTCTCCACCTGCGCCTCGGCCTTCTTCAGGTTCGCCTCCTCGGCACGCGAGTCGAGGGAGACGAGGAGGTCGCCCTTCGCGACCGTCTGCCCCTCCCGGATGTGGACCTCGCGCACGGTGCTGGTGATCTGCGCGCGGATGTCCACGGACTGCAGCGCCACGACGGTGCCGTTGGCGCGAAGGCGCACGGGGACGTCACGGCGCTCGACGACGGCGACGGTGACGGGCACCGCCCCCCCGCCGCCCTTGGCCGCGGGCTGCGCCGCCTTGTCCCGGCCCGCGAACCACCAGCCGCCCCCGGCCGCGAGGACGGCCGCGGCCGCCACCGCCGCCAGAACGCCGCGGCGCATCAGCGCACCGCCGCCACGACCATGGCCGTCGCGACCGTCACCTTCTTCGCGAAGTCGATGTGCAGGAATTCGTTGGGTCCGTGCGCGTTGGACTTCGGCCCCAGCACGCCGGTGACGAGCATCTGCGCGTCCGGGAACTTCGCGCCCAGCATGCCCATGAACGGGATCGTGCCGCCCTCGCCCATGTAGGCCGCGGGCTTGCCGAAGTTGGCCTGCGAGGCGCCGTCCAGCGCCGCGGCGAGCCAGGGCGCCACCGGGGGCGCGTTCCACCCGCTGGCCGCCTGGTCGTAGGAGAAGGTGACGCGCGCGTGGTACGGGGGCTCGGCCTCGAGGATCCTCTTCAGTTCCGCGGCGGCGGCGTTCGCGTCCACGCTGGGCGGCAGGCGTAGCGAGAGCTTGAGGGTCGTGAAGGGCCGCTGCACGTTGCCGGCCGAGTGCGCGGGCGGAAGCCCGTCGGCGCCGACCACCGCGAGCGCCGCGCGCCAGGTGCGGTTCAGGACCGCCTCCACGGGATCCTTCGTGACGGGCTCGGCGAAGATCGAGGCGGTGCCCTGGTCGTCGCAGCACGACGAGGCCCAGGGGAAGCGCTTCCAGGCGCTGTCGCCCAGGATCGCGGCCGCCTGCCTCGCCTGCTCCAGGCGGTCGGCGGGAATGTCGCCGTTGAACGCCGCCGGCTTCACCACGCCCGTGCGCGAGTCGTCGATGCGGTCGAGCACCTGCCGCGCGATGCGGAAGGAGGAGGGAACGACGCCGCCGGCATCTCCCGAGTGCACGCCCTCCTCCAGGATCTTCACCTCGAGGTTGCCGTTCACCAGGCCGCGAAGCGAGGTCGTGACCCAGAGCTGCTCGTAGTTGCCGGCGCCCGAGTCGAGGGCCACCACGAGCTGCACGTCGCCCATGCGCGGGGCCAGCAGGTCGAGGTAGGCGGGAAGGTCGTAGCTGCCGCTTTCCTCGCAGGTCTCGATGAGGCCGACACAGCGCGGCCTGGCGACACCTTCGGCGTCGAGCGCCATCACCGCCGAGATCGCCGCGAACACGGCGTAGCCGTCGTCCGCGCCGCCGCGGCCGTAGAGCTTGCCGTCCTCGATCACCGGGTCCCACGGCCCGAGGCCCTCGCGCCAGCCGGTCATCTCGGGCTGCTTGTCGAGGTGGCCGTAGAAGAGCACGGTGCGCTCGTTGCCGAGCCCCCCGGTGGCGGGGATGTCGAAGAAGAGCACCGGCGTGCGCCCCTCGAGGTGCAGCACCTTCAGGTCGAGTCCCTTCACGCCCTGCGCCGAGACCCAGCGCTCCGCCTGGCGGATGGCCGCCTCGATGTGGCCGTTCTTCGCCCACCCGGCGTCGAAGTGCGGGCTTCTGGCGGGGATGCGGACGTACTCGACGAGCTGCGGAACGATGTCGGCGTCCCATTGCCGGCCGATGCGCTCGGCGAGCGGCGCGGCGGCGATGGCGGGGATGTTCGGGCGGGCGGTCATGGGGCGGGTACCTCGGAGCGGCGAAGCGGCCATTTTACCGCGCGCGCCCCTGCCGCCCGGTTTAAGCTTCGGCCCATGCCGCCGCTCCCCTGGCTCGAGGTCCTGGCCGCGCTCTACGTCGTGTGGGTCGTGGGCGCATCCCTCACGCTCCTCACGCAGCGCCGCTCGCCCACGGCCACGCTCGCGTGGATCTTCGCCTTCGCGGCCCTGCCCGTCGTCTCGGGCATCTACTACGTCGTCTTCGGCCCGCGTCGCCTCAAGCGCCGCAAGGTGCGCTACGGCAGCGCGCGCGCGGCCCTGGCCGGCGAGGTGCGGACCTACCTGCGCGACTCCTGCTGCCAGGTCCCGCCGCCGCTTTCGCCCGATGCCGCGGCGGTCGCCGGCGTGATCGAGCGGCTGGGCCAGGGCGGGCCCACGACGGCGACCTCGGTGGACATCCTCGCTGACGGCGACGCCTGCCTCGACGCGCTCGAGCGCGACATCGGCGAGGCGCGCGACCACGTGCACGCCGAGTACTACATCTGGGAGCCGGACCGCGTGGGACGCCGGATCCGGGACGCGCTCGCCGCGGCCGCGCGCCGGGGCGTGCAGGTGCGCGTGCTCTTCGACGCCCTCGGCTCGCCGGACGCCGACCGCGCCTTCTGGGAGCCGCTCGTCGCGGCCGGCGGCCGCGCGCTCGCCTTCAACCCCGTGCGCCTGTCCGTCGCGAGCCTCAACTTCGCCAACTTCCGCACCCACCGCAAGATCGTCGTGGTGGACGGCGCCATCGGCTTCGTGGGCGGCAACAACCTGCACGAGGCGGTGAGCGGCGAGCGCGCCTGGCGCGACGTGCACGCGCGCATCGTGGGCGAGCCCGTGCGGCGGCTGCAGCGCCTGGTGCTCGAGAACTGGATCTACTCGGGCGGCGAGGTCAAGGGCGACCTCGAGGCGGTGCGCCGCTTCTTCCCGCCCGCCGCCGTGGCACAGGGCCAGCCGGTGCAGGTCGTGGCCTCCGGCCCCGACGACGAGGACGCGCCGCTGCACGCCTTCTTCCTCGCCGCGCTCGCCTCCGCGCGCGCCCGGGCGTGGATCCAGACGCCCTACCTCATCCCGGACGAGTCCCTGGAGAGCGCCCTGCGCGTGGCGGTGCTGCGCGGCGTGGACGTGCAGGTGATCGTGCCGCGGGAGGGAGACTCGCGCCTGGTGAGCGCGGCCTCGCGCACCTACTGCGAGGCGCTCGTGCGCGCCGGCGTGCGCGTGTTCGAGTACGGCCCGGCGATGCTGCACGCCAAGACGATGGTGATCGACGACACGGTGGCCGTGGTCGGCACGGCCAACATGGACAACCGCAGCTTCCGGCTCAACTTCGAGGTGGCCGCGGCCTTCTACGGGGGCGCGGTGATCGCGGAGCTGGCGCAGCGCTTCGAGCTGGACCGCGCGCGCTCGGCCGACTTCCGGCGCCGCCGCCGCGAGGGCTCGCGCCTGGCCGCCCTTCTCGAGTCCCTCGCGCGCCTGTCGTCGCCGGTGCTCTAGCGGCCACCGCGTAGAATACGGGTCTCGTTCAACCCGGATCGCGCGACCAAGGACATGAAGCTCACCGACCTGCACAAGAACCAGGGCCTGAAAATCGAGGGCGAAGCCCGGCGCGGCGGCGTTTCCGACCGCTACGGCAAGGGCGCCGCCCAGGTGCCCGACCGCAAGGAGCAGAGGAAGCTCGACGCCGCCGCCGGCCTCGTGCCCTTCGCCTGCAAGCTGCACGGCGACCTCGTGAAGGAGCTCCAGGCGCGCGCGCAGGCCTCGGGCGCCGGGCTCAACGAGACGGTCGCCGAGTTGCTGAAGAAAGGGCTCGCCGCGAAGAAGTAGCGGCGCCCATGGCCCTCAAGGCGACCATCTTCAAGGCCGAGCTCGCCGTCTCCGACCTGGACCGCGGCCACTTCGCCACGCACCCGCTCACCATCGCGCGCCATCCGTCGGAGACCGACGAGCGGATGATGGTGCGCGTGCTCGCGTTCGCCCTGAACGCCGACGAGCGCCTGTCCTTCGGCCGGGGGCTTTCGAGCGAGGACGAGGCGGACCTCGTCCTCACCGACCTCACGGGCGCGATCGACCTGTGGATCGACGTGGGACTGCCCGACGAGCGCGAGATCCGCAAGGCTTCCGGGCGTGCCGCGCGCGTGGCGGTCTACCTCTACGGCACGGGCGCGGAGCTCTGGTGGAGACAGAACGCGCAAGCGATGGAGCGCCTGGCCAACGTGGCGGTGGTGGAGATCCCGCTGGAGGCCACGCGCGCGCTCGCGGCGCGGGCGGCGCGCACGATGAAGCTGCAGTGCACGGTGCAGGAGGGCCACGTCTGGATCTCCGACGACGAGAGCTCGATCGCGATCGAGCCCCTCGTGCGAAAGGCCGCCGCATGAAAGCCGCGCGGTTCCTCGTCGCCGCGCTCGTCGCGCTCGTCCTCGCGGGGTGCGGGCCGAAGGTGCCCAAGGTCGGGCGGCTCGACGCGGGCGCGGTCGTGCTCGCCTTCGGCGACAGCCTCACCTACGGCACGGGCGTGTCGCCCGAGCAGTCCTACCCGGCCGT
>JAHCLE010000120.1 GCA_026125445.1 Burkholderiales bacterium | reverse complement strand
GGAGGCGCCGGTCGGGCACACGGGGACGCAGGGCGGGTCCTCGCAGTGCAGGCACGACTTCGGGAAGTGCACCGTCTCGGTGGCGGGGTAGCAGCCCACCTCGAAGGTCTGCACCCGGTTGAAGAACGTTCCGCGGTAGTGCTCGCCATAGGCCTGGGTGTCGGGAAGCGGCCCCGCGGCGCCGGAGGTGTTCCACTCCTTGCAGCTCGTGACGCACGCATGGCAGCCCACGCACACGTTCAGGTCGATGACGAGCGCGAGTTGAGTCATGGCATCCGGCTCGCGCTCGCATGCATGGGGGAACCTTCCGGGATAACCCTTTGCTGGGACTGCCTATTACCGCAGTTTGGCACTCGAGCTGTCTATTGCCGGAAAGGGGGGGGTGACCCTACCCGTTTGGGGGATTCGCGCCGGAACAGGCGCCCCGTTTTCTCGTAGAATTGTCCCTGGACCGACAGACGGGAACCCCACGCAAGGGCTCCCGCGCCGATGCCACCGGAGGAGTGCCACCGCGTGACCCGAAAGCCGACCCCGATCCACCCCGAAAGGGGGTGTCTCCAGCCCCCGGCGGGGCCGGAGCCGCGCGGCCGCGCCCGCACCGCCTGCACGCTCCTTCCGAGCGAGGCGCTGGACGCCCTGCTCGAGCGCGGGCTCAAGGCCATCGTGGCCCTGACCGGCGCCCGGGGCGGGGCGATCCGCCTGGCCCCCCCCGCGGGCGGGACACTGAGGCTCGCGAGCTCCGTGGGCCTTCCCCCCGAGATCCTGGCGAGCGAGAACCTGGTCGACGACGACTGCGGGATGTGCGGGGCGGCCCTGCGCACCGACGACGTCCAGGTCCACGACGCCCACCTCGCCTGCGCCCGTCGCATGGGGGTCTTCGCGACCGGCCCCGACACCGGACCGATGCTCGCCGTGCCCCTGCATTGCCGGGGCAGCACCATCGGCGTCTTCAACCTCTTCTTCGGACAGTCGGCCCGGCTGCCCTCCGACGTCATGGGCCTCGTGGGTCCGGTCTCCGAGATGCTCGACCTCGTGCTCGACAACGCGCTCCTCGAGCAGGAGAGGCTGCACTCGTCGCTGTCGGCCGAGCGCCAGATGTTCGCGAGCGAGATCCACGACTCGCTCGCCCAGGGGCTCGCGTTCATGCGCATGCGCATGAGCCTGCTGCAGGACGCCATCCGCGCCGGCAACGGGGCGCAGTCGCTCAAGTACTTCCGCGACATCCAGGAGTCGCTGGGCGAGGCCCACGCGGGCCTGCGCGAGCTCATCACCCATTTCCGCCAGCCGCTCGACCGGCAGGGCCTCGTGCACGCCCTCGAGAACACCGCGCGCACCTTCCGCGACCGCACCGGCGTGGCGCTTCGCATCGAGAACCGGGCCCGCGACCTGAAGCTCCCCGCGGAGCAGGAGGCGCAGGTCTACCAGATCGTGCGCGAGGCGCTCGCCAACGTGATCAAGCACGCCGGGGCCAGCAACGCCCGGGTGGTGCTCGAGCGCACCGCGAAATCCTTCCGGGTGAGCGTCGAGGACGACGGCTCCGGGGCGGCGATCGCCCGCCGCCGCGCGGGCGCCGCGGGCGACGACCATTACGGCCTCGCGATCATGCGCGAGCGAGCGCGCCGCATCGGCGGGCGGCTGCGCATCGTGAGCGCCCCCGGCAAGGGCACGCAGGTCCGGCTTTCCATTCCACAGGCTCCCGGCACGCCCGACTGATCCATGAGCGAGAACCCGATCCGCGTCGTGTTGATCGACGACCACGGCCTGTGCCGCCGGGGTCTCGCCGAGCTGCTCGAGCACCGGGCGGGCATTCGGGTGGTGGGCGCCACCGGCGAGCCCGACGCGGCGCTGCGCCTGCTGCGCGAGCTCAAGCCCGACCTGATGATCATGGACCTGCGCATGCCCGCCATGCACGGCTTCTCGCTGCTCAAGCGCGTGCGCGAGGAGGGCATGGAGACGCCGGTGGTGATCCTCACGATGTGCGACTCGCACGACGACCTCGCCAACGCCATGCGCGCGGGGGTGCGGGGCTACCTTCTCAAGGACATGGATCCGGACGACGTGGTCGACTCCATCAAGCGCGCCGTGAAGGGCGAGCTCGTGGTGGCGCCGGCCATGGCCACCAAGCTCACCCACCTGCTGGGCGCCCAGTCCGGGCGGGAGGAAGGACGCGCCCTCACCGAGCGCGAGCTCGAGATCCTGGGCTACATCGCCCAGGGCATGAGCAACAAGGGCATCGCCAAGGCGCTCGACATCAGCCACGACACCGTGAAGCTGCACGTGCGCCACATCCTCGCCAAGCTGAACCTGAGCTCGCGCGTCGAGGCCGCGGTCTACGCCGTGGGCCGCAAGTTCTCCGGTTCCGCCCACTAGGGGCTCCCGGCTCCCCTACCCTTCCCGGCCCGCGCCGGCCCCGGCGGCCTGGTGCGCCTCGAACCACTTCAGGCGGTCGCGCAGCCGGACCACCTCGCCCACGATGATGAGCGTGGGGGGCTTCAATCCGGCCTCGTGCGCCCGCGCAGCGAGCGTGGCGAGGTCGGCGCAAACGACGCGCTGCGAGGCGGTGGTGGCCTGCTGCACCATGGCGGCCGGCGTCGACGGCGCCAGCCCGTGCGAGACGAGCTCGCGGCAGAGCTCGTCGAGGTTCTGGAAGCCCATGTAGATCACCACGGTCTGGCGCGGCCGCACGATGGCCGCCCAGTCGACGTTGAGCGCCCCGTCCTGCGTGTTGCCGGTGACGAAGACGCACGACTGCGCGTGGTCGCGGTGCGTGAGGGGGATGCCGGCGTAGGAGGCCGCCCCGAGGGCGGCGGTGATCCCCGGCACCACCTCGAATCGCACGCCGCTCGCGCCCAGGGTCTCGATCTCCTCGCCGCCGCGACCGAAGACGAAGGGATCGCCCGCCTTGAGCCGCAGGACGCGCCGCCCCATGTGCGCGAGGCTCACGAGCAGCTCGTTGATCGCCTCCTGGCGCATGGCGTGGTCGGCGCGCTTCTTGCCGACGTAGATGCGCTCCGCCGTCGCGGGCACGAGGGCCATGATCTCGTCGGAGACGAGGTTGTCGTAGAGGACGACCTCGGCCTCGCGGATGAGGCGCAGCGCCTTGACCGTGAGCAGGTCCGGGTCGCCCGGCCCCGTCCCCACGAGGAAGACCTCGCCGCGTCCGCTCACGCCGGGCCCCCTTCGCCCGCCGGCGCGAAGATGAAGCGGAAGTCGCCCGGCTCCATCTCCACGAAGTCGAGGACGACGCCCTCGAGGAGCTCGCGGCTGCGCGCCGCGACGACGACGTGGACGCCCTCCAGCTCGACCGTCGTGTCGCCCGGGCGAGACTGGTCGAAGCCCATGCCGTACTCCACGCTTCCGTCGGCGGCGAGCTGCGCCGCGACGCGCAGCACGGGCGCCTGCATTCCCGACTCGGCGGCGGACTGGCGGATCCTCTCCGCGGCCGCCTTCGTGATCTCGATCATCCTTGCCCTTCCTCCCGCGCGTGTCGTTCAGGCGGCCGCGGCGGCGGCCGCCCGCACGGCCTTGCGGCCCGCGACGTGGGCGAGGAACCGCCCTACCCAGTCGTTGCCGCCCACCGAGCGCTGGTGCGCGTAGGTCGCCAGCACGTTTCGGTGCACGATGCCGTCGCGCCGGCCATCGGTGCCGGCCCCCCGCTCCACGCGGAACGCGTAGCGAAGGCCCGGGTCGACGTGGGCGAGCGTCGAGTAGTGGAACTCGTGGGCGCGCACGACGGTGCCCTCCCCCGTGCCCCAGGGATGGTCGCCGGTCTCCACGAGACGGACGTAGCCCTTGCCCACGGGCTTCGCGTGCATGACCACGTCGGCCGGCAGCGCCCCGACCATTTCCCAGGTCCGCCCGCGCCACGAGAGCGAGCGCGCCAGGTACATGAGGCCGCCGCACTCCGCGTAGACGGGCAGCCCGGCCTCGATCGCATCGCGAAGGCTCGCGCGGAACTCGCCATTGGCCGCGAGCTCCTCGCCCAGCACCTCGGGAAAGCCCCCGCCGATGAACAGGCCGTCCAGCTCGGGAAGGCGGCGGTCGCGAAGCGTGTCCACGGCCACGAGCTCGGCCCCGCCGGCGCGGAAGGCGTCGACGTCGTCGGGGTAGTAGAAGCCGAAGGCGCGGTCGCGCGCGATCCCGATGCGAAGCCGCGCCGGCGGCACGGGCGGCGCCGGCGGCGCCGGGGTCACCGGCGCGGCGGTGCGGGCGATCGCCAGGATCGCGTCGACGTCCACGCCTGCGCAAACCGCCTCGCGCATCGCCGCGATCCGCGCCTTCGCATCCTCCGCCTCGAAGGCGGGCACGAGGCCCAGGTGGCGCTCGACCACGCCCAGGCGCGGATCCTCGCCGATGGCGCCGAGCACGGGCATGCGCGTGTAGCGCTCGATGGCCGCGCGCAGCTTCCCCTCGTGGCGCGCGCCGGAGACGCGGTTGAGGATCACGCCGGCCACGCGGATCGTCGGATCGAAGGTCGCCAGCCCGTGCAGCAGCGCCGCGGCCCCGCGCGCCATGCCGCGGGAATTCAGGACGAGGACGACGGGCAGCTGCAGCTTCCTCGCGAGCGCGGCATTGCTGTCCGAGCCCTCCAGGTCGAGTCCGTCGTGCAGGCCGAGGTTCCCTTCCACGACGGCGACGTCGGCCCCGGACGCGTGCATCGCCCAGTGGGAAGCCACCTCGGCGTCGCCCTGGAGGTGCAGGTCGAGGTTGCGGCAGGTGCGCCCCGCCGCGAGGCCCAGCCACTGCGGGTCGATGTAGTCGGGGCCCTTCTTGAAGGGCTGCACGACGAGCCCTCGCCCCGCGAGCTCCGCGACGAGCCCGGTGGCGACCGTCGTCTTGCCCGACGAGCGCCAGGCCGCGGAGAGGAGGAGCCCGCTCATGGGCAGCGTGGGGGCGTGGCTACTTGGCCGGCGCGGCCGCGGGCATCGCGACCTTCGGCGGCGCGAGGATGGGCAGCGCCCGCGCGCCCGCGAGACCGATGAGGAACGAGGCGGCGAGCCCGCCCAGCCCCAGCAGGAACTCCGGAAGGCTGGGCGAATAACCGTCGACGCGCCCGTCGTGGAAGCTGCTCGAGGCCTCGTAGCCCGGGAAGATCTCGAGCGGCCACGCCTGGCCGCCGATGATGAAGACGTAAAGGAACGCGAGCGCTCCCAGCGAGACGAGGACCGAGGCGGCGGCCGTCGCACGCGGGCCCGAGAGCCGCGGGTGGAAGAGCAGCAGGAGAGGCACTGCGGTACCCAGCACGACGTAGCCGCCCCAGAGGAGCGCCGGGTAGGGCGTGCCCGAGACGAGGATGAAGCGCTCGAACGCCGCCTGCTTGGCCCAGTAGAGGTTCGTCATGTGGTGCACGACGACGAAGTAGAGGGCGGCGATCACGAAGATCCCCAGCAGCCGGCGCACCCGGGCGTGCAGCGCCTCGTCCCACGCCTCCTGCCCCGCCAGCCGCGCGAGCCCGCATTGCGCGAGGTAGAAGGCGGCGAGCCCCCAGGCGAGCGAGAGCGCGATGAAGAGCGGCGCGATCACGCCCGAGGCGTAGGCCTGGCGCGAGACGAGGAAGCCGAAGATCGAGCCCGTCCCCGTGGTGAGGATGATCCGCCAGGCGAAGGCCGCGAGCCCCACGGTCCCGGTGAGCGCCCCCATGCGCCGCTCGAGGAGCGACCAGAGATAGAGGGCGCAGATCGCGAAGAGCCCGTTGTAGAGGATCATGTTCCACGCGAAGATCGAGCGGAAGTTGTAGTGCGTGGCCGCCACGACGAGGCGCTCGGGCCGGCCGAGATCCAGCACCAGCACCATGAGGCCGCCGGCCAGCAGCGCCACCGTGGTGAGCACCGAGAGGGGTGCCAGCGGCTTGTAGGCCGTCTCGCCGAAGACCGAGCCCACCGAGGCCACGTTGAGCGCCCCGGAGGCCGCCACGATCAGGAAGATCGCGAACACGTGCGGCAGGCCCCAGACGACCTGGTTGTTCATGCCGGTCACGGCGTGGCCGTGCTCCTCCATGTAGTGCGCGGCGCCCAGGGCCACGGCGAGCACGAGGGAGCCTGCGGCGAGGAGCATCCAGAACGCGCGCCGGGCGGAGGACGAGGAGGCGAGAGCGCTCATCCCGGGATCCCCTGGTAGCGCACGCCGTTGTCGGTTCGCAGGTCGGCGCGCAGCTGCGCCGTGGCGACCTCGCGGATTCGCTTCGCGATCTCGCTCTGCGGGTCGTTCAGGTCGCCGAAGACGATGGCGCCGTGGCCGGCGGCCGAGCAGGCCTCCACGCACGAGGGCGTGCCGCCCCGGTCCACCTTGTGCACGCACAGCGTGCAGCTCTCCACGCAGCCCTTGCCGCGCGGCACGTCCGGCTTCTGCCCCGTGGTCGGCTCGTGAACGAAGCTGCGGGCCTTGTACGGGCAGGCCATCATGCAGTAGCGGCAGCCGATGCAGGTGTGGCGGTCGACGAGCACTATGCCGTCGGCGCGCTTGAACGAGGCACCCGTCGGGCAGACGTCGACGCACGGCGGCTCGGCGCAGTGCTGGCACATGACGGGCACCGAGAGCGCCTTGCCGGTGCGCAGGTCCTTGAGGTCGACCTTGCGGATCCACTGCGAGTCGGTGGAGCGCGTCGTGCCCGGCAGGCCGTTCTCCCGGTTGCAGGCGTCCACGCACTCGCGGCAGCCGCTGGCGCACTTCGTCGTGTCGATGAGCATGCCCCAGCGAACGCTGGCGCTCGCGGGCTCCGCGGGGCTCCGTGGTCGCGAAGCGCCGTCCGAAACGCCGGCATTGGCGTAGTCGTAGAGGAAGACGCCCGGCGCGATCATGGCGCCGGCGAAGCCGGCGGCCGAGCCGAGGAATTCGCGCCGGCGCTTGTCGACGGGGTTCATCGCGCGGCTCCGGGAACGGAGGCGGCCGCGGTCGCCGCCGGGGCGGTCCGCGCAGTCGAGGCGTGGCAGTCGAAGCAGTCGAGCTTCACCGCCGCGAAGGCGTGGCAGCCCTGGCAGAAGTGCCTGTCGGAGCCCAGCACGCGCCCGTCGGCCTTGCTCGCGTGGCAGTCGACGCAGGCCGAGAGGCTGTGCTTCACGCCGCGGATGCCGCGGCGCACGGTGTCGTCGCGGTCGTGCTTCAGGAAATCCATGTGCGAGCGGCGCATCACCTTGGGATCCTCGACGCACGGGCCGGAGCGCGCGGGGTCGAGCGTCGGGCCCGCGGCGAGCGCAGCCGGTCCCGCCGCGCTCCCCGCCAGGAGGAGCGCGGCGACGAGCGCGCCGCGAACGAATCCCGCCTTCATGCCCGCCCCTACTCCCCGAGGCCCATCTGGATGTAGCCCGTCGGGCAGACGTCGCGGCAGATGTGGCAGCCGATGCACTTGTCGTAGTCGGTGTCCACGTAGCGGCCGGTGGTGCTCTGGTTCTTCTTCACCTTGAACACGGCCGTCTGCGGGCAGTAGACCACGCAGTTGTCGCACTCGAAGCACAGGCCGCAGCTCATGCAGCGCTTGGCCTCCGCGATGGCCTGGGCCTCGTTGAGGGCGCCCAGGCGCTCCTCGAAGTTGCCGAGCGCCGTCTCCTTGGTGAGCGTGATGAAGTTGCGCTTGACCCGCGGCGTGAAGCCGAAGTGGCCGAGGAAGAGCTCCTTGTGCGTGATGATGTGGCGGTCGGAGCGATTGTCGTAGTTGTGGACGGCGGCCTTGGAATCGCACGTCCCCCACATGGGCTCCTGCGCGCGCTCGATCTCGAGGCCCTTCTCGTGCATCTTCCTCACGAGGTCGAACTGGTGCACGTCGATCTTGGGACGCTTCTCGGGCTCCTCGCCGTTCAGGAAGCGGTCGATGCCGTCGGCGGCGATCGAGCCGTGGCCGATGGCGGTGGTGAGCAGGTGCGGGCGCAGCACGTCGCCGCCGGCGAACACGCCGTCCTTGCCGGCCACGCGGTAGTTGCGGTC
>JAHCLE010000012.1 GCA_026125445.1 Burkholderiales bacterium | reverse complement strand
AAGGGCCACGCGCGGCACCAGCCCGAAGCGCCGGACCTCCTCGGCGGCGAGCTGGGTCATCTCGCAGAGTTGCTCCGGCGTGGGGTCGACGTTCACGTAGGTGTCGCAGATGAACACCGTGCGCTTGAGCAGCGTGAGGAGGTTCATCGCGTAGTAGTTCGAGACGCCGGCGCGCCGGCCGATCACCTGGTCCACGTAGTGCAGGTGCAGGCCGTGCGTGCCGAACGTGCCGCAGATCATGCCGTCGGCCTCGCCCTTGTGGATCATCATCGCGCCGATGAGCGTGTGCCGGCGGCGCATCTCGATCTTGGCGTACTGGAGGGAGACTCCCCTGCGCTCCGTGAGGCGATGGTATTCCGTGTAGTAATCGCGATAGCGGGCGTCCCACTCCGGGTTCACCACCTCGAAGTCCTCGCCGGCCTTCAGTCGCAGACCGAAGCGCTCGATGCGCTTCTCGAGGACCGCGGGACGCCCCACCAGGATGGGAAAGGCGAGGCCGTCGTCCACCACGATCTGCACCGCGCGCAGCACTCGCTCGTCCTCGCCTTCGGCGTACACGATGCGCTTGGGCGAGGCCTTGGCCGCGGCGAAGATCGGGCGCATGGCGAGGCCGGAGGAGTAGACGAACTCGTTGAGGCGCTGGACGTAGGCGTCGAAGTCCGCGATCGGGTTCGTCGCCACGCCGCTGTCCATCGCCGCCCTGGCCACGGCCGGGGCGATCTTCACGATGAGGCGCGGGTCGAAGGGCTTCGGGATCAGGTACTCGCGGCCGAAGCTCATGTTTTCCTGCTTGTAGGCCTGCGCCACCACGTCCGACTGCTCGGCCATGGCCAGGTCGGCGATGGCGTTCACTGCCGCGAGCTTCATGGGCTCGTTGATCGTGGTGGCGCCCACGTCCAGCGCTCCCCTGAAAATGAAAGGGAAGCACAGGACGTTGTTCACCTGGTTGGGGTAGTCCGAGCGCCCCGTGGCGATGATCGCGTCGTCGCGCACCGCCTTCACCTCCGAGGGGAGGATCTCCGGCACGGGGTTGGCGAGGGCCAGGATGAGGGGGTTGGGCGCCATGCGCCGGACCATGTCCTGCTTGAGGACGCCGCCGGCCGACAGGCCCAGGAAGATGTCGGCGTCGCCGATGATGTCGCCGAGCGTGCGCGCGTCCGTCTTCTTCGCGTAGCGCGCCTTGTTCTCGTCCATGAGCTCGGTCCGGCCCTCGTAGACCACGCCGACGATGTCCGAGACCCAGATGTTCTCGAGCTTCACGCCCAGGGCGACGAGCATGTCCAGGCAGGAAAGGGCGGCCGCGCCCGCACCCGAGACCGCGAGCTTCACCTCGCCGATCTTCTTGCCCACGACGCGCAGGCCGTTGACGACGGCCGCGCCCACGATGATGGCGGTCCCGTGCTGGTCGTCGTGGAAGACGGGGATCTTCAGGCGCTCGCGCAGCTTCCTCTCGATGTAGAAGCACTCCGGGGCCTTGATGTCCTCGAGGTTGATGCCGCCGAAGGTGGGCTCCAGCGCGGCGATGACCTCGATGAGGCGGTCCGGGTCGAGCTCGTTCAGCTCGATGTCGAAGACGTCGATGCCGGCGAACTTCTTGAAGAGGACGCCCTTGCCCTCCATGACCGGCTTGGCGGCCAGCGGGCCGATGTTGCCCAGCCCCAGCACCGCCGTTCCATTGGTGACCACTCCCACGAGGTTGCCGCGCGCGGTCAGGTTGCGCGCCTCGGCCGGCGACTCCTTGATCGCCTCGCAAGCGAAGGCCACCCCGGGCGAATAGGCGAGCGAGAGGTCGCGCTGCGTGGCGAGCGGCTTGGTCGGCGAGATCTCGATCTTCCCGGGCCGCGGCAGGCGGTGGAAGTCGAGGGCGGCGGTCTTGAGGTTGTCGTGCATCGCGCTAAGCCCTTGAGCTGCTTGGAATTTGCAGCCAAGTCTAGCACGCCGGGACGGGGAAACCCGCGCCGGGCTTGACGAAACCCGTCGATATAACTAAACATATCGACATGATTCGGGAGCCCCCATGAACCGCAACTACCTGCGCGCGATACCTCGCGAATGGCGAAACCTCTCGCGGGTCTTCGCCGCCCTGGGCGACGAGCACCGCCAGCGCATCCTCCTCACTTTCGAGCCGGGAGAGCGCCTGAACGTCGGGGCGATCGTGGAGGTCTCGACCCTTTCGCGCACCACGGTGTCGCACCACCTCAAGGTGCTGCGCGAAGCGGGCGTGCTGCGCTCGGAGAAGGTCGGCAAGGAGGTCTGGTTCTGGCTCGACAAGGAATTCCTGATCTCGGCGCTGGGAGCCGTGCGGGAATACCTGAGGGACAAGGCGTGAGGCGGCGACGGTTCCTGGGCGCCGCGGCTGCCGCGGCGGCGGCCGCACTGGCGGGCTGCCGCTACAGCTTCGAGCAGGGGCTCTTCAACGAATGCCGCGCGCCGGGAGCGCACCGGGTGCTGCGCGAGCCTCTGGTGCGGGCGGCGTGGGATGGCATCGACCCGGCCCGGGTGTGGGACTGCCACGTGCACCTCTTCGGCAACGGCCGCTCGGGCTCCGGCATCTACCTCAATCCCGGATTCGACCGGCCCTCCACGCTTGCCGGACAGGTGCGCCGGGCCATGTTCTTCAACGCGGCCTGCGGCGGCGAGGACGAGGAGCGGCTGGACGCGGGGGTGGCCCGGCGCATCGCCCACCTCGCCGACGAGCTGCCGGCCGGCGCCAAGGCGATGCTCCTCGCCTTCGACTTCGCGCACGACCCCGACGGCACGCGGCGCGAGGACATCACGACCTTCGCGGTGCCGGATGCCTGCGCCGCGGCGCTCGCCCGCGCGCGGCCCGATCGCTTCGAGTGGATCGCCTCGGTGCATCCCTACCGGCGCGACGCCCTGGCGGCCCTGGAGTCGGCGCGCGCCGCGGGCGCGAGGGCCGTCAAGTGGCTGCCTCAGGCCATGGGCATCGACCTCGCCCACGCGAAGTCGCGCGCGTTCTACGCGGCGCTCGCGCGCCTGGACCTGCCGCTCCTCGTGCACGTGGGCGAGGAGCAGGCGGTGGAGGGCGCCGGCCGCCACGACCTGGGCAATCCGCTGATGCTGCGCCACCCGCTGGAGGCCGGCGTCCGCGTCATCGGCGCGCACTGCGCGAATCTCGGCGAGAGCCCCGATCTCGACGCCGACGCCGATCCCGCGCGGGCGCCGCGCCTGCGCAACTTCGACCTGTTCGCGAGGCTCATGCGCGAGCCCCGGTACGCGAAGCTCCTGCACGGCGACCTCTCGGCCGTGACCCAGGCCAACCGCGCTGAGACGGTCCCCGCCATCCTCGCCACCACGCCGTGGCACGGCCGGCTGCTCAACGGCAGCGACTACCCGCTCCCCGGCATCATGCCGGTCTTCTCCGTGCAGGGCCTCGCGCGCGACGGATTGCTGGAAGATTCCGCCGTGGCGGTTCTGCAGGAGCTGCGGCACGTGAACCCGCTCCTCTTCGACTTCGTCCTCAAGCGCTCGCTCTCGTGGAAGGGCGCGCGCCTTCCGGCGAAGGTCTTCGAGACGCGCGGCTTCTTCGACCGCGCCGCCGGGAGGGCGTGACGATGGCCTCCGCCAGCCAGTTCGCGCTGCTCCGCGAGCGCCGCTTCGCGCCGCTCTTCTGGACCCAGTTCCTGGGCGCGGCCAACGACAACCTCTTCAAGTTCGCCTTCACGCTGCTCGCGACCTACCACGCCGCCGAGTGGGGCGGGGTGGATGCCGCCCTGGCCGGGTTCGCGATCGGCGCGATCTTCATCGCCCCGTTCGTCCTCTTCTCGGCCACCTCCGGGCAGATCGCCGACAAGTTCGAGCGCAGCGGCCTCATCCGCCTCGTGAAGAACTTCGAGATCGCCGTCATGGCGATCGCCGCGGCGGGCTTCGTGGCGCGCGCGCCGGCGCTCCTCTACGTCTCGGTGTTCCTCATGGGCGTGCACTCGACGCTCTTCGGCCCCGTGAAGTACGCGTACCTGCCGCAGCACCTGAAGGACACCGAGCTCACCGGAGGCAACGGCCTGGTGGAGATGGGCACCTTCGTGGCGATCCTCCTGGGGACCATGGCCTCCGGATTCCTCGTGAAGGGGGAGGGGGGCGCGGTGGGCGTGGCGGCCGCCTGCCTCTCGGTGGCGATCCTCGGCCGCTGGGCCGCCGGGTTCGTGCCCCGTTCGCCCGCGCCGGACCCGGGGCTCGCGATCAACTGGAACCCGTTCACCGAGACCTGGAGAAACCTGCGGATCGCGGCGCGCGACGCGGCCGTTTTCCATTCGCTCCTCGGCATCTCGTGGCTGTGGTTCGTGGGCTCGATCTTCCTCACCTCGTTCACGCCGTTCACCAGGGAGGTGCTGAAGGGCGACGAGAACGTGGTCACGGTGCTCCTCGCCGTCTTCTCCGTCGGCATCGGCCTGGGCGCGCTCGCGTGCGAGCGGCTTTCGGGGCGCAAGATCGAGATCGGGCTCGTCCCATTCGGCTCCATCGGCATCACGGTCTTCGCGGTGGACCTCTGGCTCGCCTGCCGCGGCCTCGCGCCGGACACGGCGCGTGCCACCTCGACGCTGCTGCGCGAGTGGGAGACGGTGCGGGTGATGGCCGACCTGTTCCTGGTCTCGCTCTTCGCGGGCTTCTACTCGGTGCCGCTCTACGCGCTCATCCAGAGCCGCGGCGAGCCCGCCCACCGCGCCCGCATCATCGCGGCCAACAACATCCTGAACGCGGTCTTCATGATCGTGGCCTCGCTGGCGGCCATGGCGCTGCTTCGCGCCGGCCTCACGCTGCCGCAGCTCTTCCTCGTGGTCGGGCTCATGAACGCCGCGGTGGCGGCCTACATCTACCTGCTGGTGCCCGAGTTCCTGATGCGCTTCCTGTGCTGGCTGCTGGTGCACTCGGCCTACCGCCTGCGCAAGGAGGGAATCGAGAACATCCCGGAGCAGGGCGCGGCGGTGCTGGCCTGCAACCACGTGAGCTTCGTGGATGCGCTGGTGATCCTGGCCGCGAGCCCGCGGCCGGTGCGCTTCGTGATGGACCACCGCATCTTCGCGATCCCCGTGCTCTCCTTCGTGTTCCGCACCGGGAAGGCCATTCCCATCGCGCCCGCGAAGGAGGACCCGGCGCTCCTCGAGCGCGCCTACGGCGAGGTGGCGCGGGCGCTCGAGGCCGGCGAGCTGGTGGGCATCTTCCCCGAGGGGCGGATCACGCAGGACGGGGAGATCGGGATGTTCCGAACCGGGGTGTCGCGAATCGTCGGGCGCACGCCGGTGCCCGTCGTGCCGATGGCGCTCAAGGGGCTCTACGGCAGCTTCTTCAGCCGGCAGGGCGGGGAGGCGATGACCCGGCCGTTCCGGCGCGGCGTCTTTTCGAGGATCGCGCTCGAAGTGGCGCCGGCGCTCGCCCCGGCGCAGGCCACGCCCGAGGTCCTCAAGGCGCGCATCGAGGCGATGCGCGGCGACTGGCGCTGAGGGCCGCGGCGCGCGGGAGCGCCGGGAGGCGCGTGCTAAACTCGATCGACCGATCCGCGCTTCCCGTCCCCATGTCCGGCAACACCCTCGGCACCCTCTTCACGGTCACCACCTTCGGCGAATCCCACGGCCCGGCCATCGGCTGCGTGGTCGACGGCTGCCCGCCCGGCATGGCGCTCTCGGAGGCCGACATCCAGCCCGACCTCGACCGCAGGAAGCCCGGGACCTCGCGCCATGTCACCCAGCGCCGCGAGGCCGACCGCGTGGAGATCCTGAGCGGCGTCTTCGAGGGACGAACGACCGGGACGCCCATCGCGCTGCTCATCCGGAACGAGGACCAGCGCAGCAAGGACTACGCGAAGATCGCCTCGAGCTTCCGGCCCGGCCACGCCGACTACACCTACCTGCAGAAGTACGGCATCCGCGACCCGCGCGGCGGCGGACGCTCCTCGGCGCGCCTCACGGCCCCGGCCGTCGCGGCGGGTGCGATCGCGAGGAAGTGGCTGCGCGAGCGTCACGGCGTGACCATCCGCGGCTACCTCACGCACCTGGGCCCGAACGAGATCCCCTTCGAGTCCTGGGATCACGTCGACGCGAATCCCTTCTTCGCGGCCAACGCCACCGCCGTCCCGGCGCTCGAGGAATACATGGACAGGCTGCGCAAGTCCGGCGACTCGTGCGGGGCGCGACTTCGCGTGGTGGCTTCCGGCGCGCCGCCGGGCTGGGGAGAGCCGCTCTACGGGCGCCTGGACGCGGACATCGCCCAGGCGATGATGGGCATCAACGCCGTCAAGGGCGTGGAGATCGGCGCCGGCTTCGCGGCGGCCGCCCAGCTGGGCACGGAGCACTCCGACGAGATGACGCCGGAGGGCTTCCTCTCCAACCACGCCGGCGGGATCCTGGGGGGCATCTCCACGGGGCAGGACATCGTGGTCTCCATCGCCATCAAGCCCACCTCGAGCATCCGCCTCGCGCGGCGAACCGTGGACGTGGAAGGCCGCCCGGCGGCCATCGAGACGCATGGCCGCCACGATCCCTGCGTGGGCATCCGCGCGACGCCCATCGCCGAGGCCTTCCTCGCGCTGGTCCTCGCGGACCACGCGCTTCGCCACCGCGCGCAGAACGGCGACGTCGCGTGCGCGACGCCGCGCATCCCGGCCGCCGCGGCCTGCGTTCCCGGCGCCGGATCGGGCGCCGCCGTCGAGGATCCGGACCCCGAGGAGGCCTGAGCGCAGGAAGGCGCCGCGGGCGCGGGTTATAATTTCCCTTCGCCCGGAACGCCCATGACTGCGCTCACCCTCTACGAAAAGCTGTGGAACTCCCATCTCGTCCACGAGGAACGGGACGGGACCGCGCTCATCTACATAGACCGCCACCTCGTGCACGAGGTGACCAGCCCGCAGGCCTTCGAGGGCCTGGCGCTCGCCGGCCGCAAGCCGTGGCGCATCGGTTCGGTGGTGGCCACCGCCGACCACAACGTTCCGACGAAGGGCCTCGACAAGGGCATCGCCGACGACGTCTCGCGCCTGCAGGTCGAGACGCTGGACCGCAACGTCGAGCGATTCGCCGTGCCGGTCTACTTCCCGATGCGCGACGCGCGCCAGGGCATCGTGCACGTGATCGGGCCGGAGCAGGGCGCCACGCTCCCGGGGATGACGGTCGTCTGCGGCGATTCCCACACCAGCACCCACGGCGCCTTCGCGGCCCTCGCCTTCGGCATCGGCACGAGCGAGGTCGAGCACGTGCTCGCCACGCAATGCCTGCTCGCCAAGAAGGCGAAGACGCTTCGCATCCGGGTGGAGGGAGCGCTTCCCGCGGGCGTGGGCGCCAAGGACGTGGTCCTCGCCGTCATCGGGCGCATCGGCACCGCGGGCGGCACCGGGCACTCGATCGAGTTCGCGGGGTCGGCGATCCGGGCCCTCTCGATGGAGGGCCGGATGACGGTGTGCAACATGGCCATCGAGGCGGGCGCGCGCTCGGGCCTGGTGGCCGTGGACGAGAAGACCATCGCCTACCTGCAGGGCCGGCCCTTCTCGCCCAGGGGCGAGATGTTCGACCGCGCCGCCGCCTACTGGAGAACGCTCGTCTCGGACGAGGGCGCGCGCTTCGACCGCGAGGTGACCCTCGACGCGGCCGCGCTCAAGCCCCAGGTCACCTGGGGCACCTCGCCCGAGATGGTGGTCTCCATCGAGGACCGCGTCCCGGATCCCGCCGCCGAGAAGGACCCGGTGCGCCGGGAGGCGATGGAGCGCGCCCTCGAGTACATGGGCCTGCAGCCGAGGATGCCCATGACGGACGTCGCCATCGACAAGGTCTTCATCGGCTCCTGCACCAACTCTCGCATCGAGGACCTGCGCGCGGCCGCCGCCGTCGTGAAGGGCCGGCGCGTCGCGGGAAGCGT
Source organism: Burkholderiales bacterium (assembly GCA_026125445.1). Lineage (GTDB taxonomy): Bacteria > Pseudomonadota > Gammaproteobacteria > Burkholderiales > Usitatibacteraceae > FEB-7. The sequence goes on along the minus strand of JAHCLE010000012.1, from coordinate 30,930 downwards.
GAAGCTCGCGATGGTGGTCCCCGGCTCCGGCCTCGTGAAGCGCCAGGCCGAGCAGGAGGGCCTGGACCGCATCTTCCTGGCGAGCGGCTTCGAGTGGCGGGAGCCGGGGTGCTCGATGTGCCTGGGCATGAACGACGACCGCCTGTCCCCGGGCGAGCGGTGCGCGTCGACTTCCAACCGCAACTTCGAGGGCCGCCAGGGCGCGGGCGGCCGCACGCACCTCGTGAGCCCCACGATGGCCGCCGCCGCCGCCCTGGCGGGGCGCTTCGTGGACGTGCGCCGACTTGGATGACTGGAGAACGGCAATGAAGAAGGTGCTTTTCGCGATCGCCGCCGCCCTGTGGCTTGCCGGCTGCAACACCGTCGAGGGAGTCGGCAAGGACATCAAGAGGGGCGGAGAGGTGATCGAAGACGCGGCCCGCAAGGCGAAGTGATGGAAAAGTTCACGCTGCACGCGGGTCTCGTGGCGCCGCTCGACCGGGAGAACGTCGACACCGACGCCATCATCCCCAAGCAGTTCCTGAAGTCGATCCACCGCACCGGCTTCGGGCCGAACCTGTTCGACGCCTGGCGCTACCTCGACCCGGGCGAGCCCGGCCAGGACCCGGCTGCGCGCAAGCCCAACCCGGACTTCGTCCTCAACCAGCCGCGCTACCAGGGGGCGACGATCCTCATCGCGCGCAAGAACTTCGGCTGCGGCTCCTCGCGCGAGCACGCGCCGTGGGCGCTCCAGCAGTACGGCTTCCGGGCCATCATCGCGCCGTCCTACGCCGACATCTTCTTCAACAACTGCTTCAAGAACGGGCTGCTGCCCATCGTGCTGCCCGACTTCCACCTCGACCACCTGTTCCAGGAGGTGGCGGCGCACTCGGGCTATCGCCTCGCCATCGACCTGCCGGCGCAGACGGTGACCACGCCCTCGGGCCAGGTGATGCGCTTCGACGTCGAGCCGTTCCGCAAGGAGTGCCTGGTGAACGGCTGGGACGACATCGGCCTCACGCTTCGACGCGAGGACGCCATCCGCGCCTACGAGGAGCGGCGCCGGGCGGCAGAGCCGTGGATCTTCTCGTGAGGGCGCCATGAAGATCGCGCTCCTGCCCGGCGACGGGATCGGGCCCGAGATCCTGCGCGAGGCCGTCCGCATCCTGGAAGCGCTGCGCTCCGACGGCCTGAAGATCGAGACGGAGGAGGCGCCGGTGGGCGGCGCCGCCTACGACGCCGCCGGCGACCCGCTGCCGCCGTCCACGCTCGCGCTCGCGAAGAGCGCGGACGCGGTGCTCTTCGGCGCCGTGGGCGGGCCGCGGTACGACACGCTGCCGCGCGACAAGCGCCCCGAGAAGGCGATCCTGGGCCTGCGCAAGGAGTGCGACTTCTTCGCGAACCTGCGCCCGGCCACGGTCTTCCCCGAGCTCGCCGACGCCTCGACCCTCAAGCCGGAGGTGGTCTCGGGGCTCGACATCATGATCGTGCGCGAGCTCACGGGCGACATCTACTTCGGCCAGCCGCGCGGGATCACCGGCGAGAAGGGCAGCCGGGTGGGGTTCAACACGATGCATTACACCGAGCCGCAGATCCGCCGCATCCTGCACGTGGGCTTCCGCACCGCGCGCCAGCGCGGCAGGCGCCTCACCTCGGTGGACAAGATGAACGTGCTGGAGACGACGCAGCTCTGGCGCGACATCGCCGAGGAGATCGCGCCGGAATACCCGGACGTGGAGCTCACGCACATCCTCGTCGACAACTGCGCGATGCAGCTGGTGAGGAACCCGCGCCAGTTCGACGTCCTGGTGACGGGCAACATGTTCGGCGACATCCTCTCGGACGAGGCCTCGATGCTCACCGGCTCCATCGGGATGCTTCCCTCGGCCTCGCTCGATGCGAACGGCAAGGGGCTCTACGAGCCCATCCACGGCTCCGCCCCGGACATCGCGGGCAAGGGCGTGGCGAACCCCCTGGCGCAGATCCTCTCCATGGCGATGATGTTCCGCTACACCTTCGGGCTCGCCGACGTCGCCGGCCGCGTCGAGGGCGCAGTGAGGAAGGCGCTCGCCTCGGGCCTGCGCACGGCCGACATCGCCGCCAAGGGCGCCAAACCCTGCACGACCGCCGAGATGGGCACGGCGGTCCTCAAGGCCCTATAGGAACGAAAGGAAGCGGGGGAAGGAGGCGACCCGCCTCCGGGACCGAGAAGGCGCCTCCGCACGCGAAAGACGAAAATGGCGAACAGGAAGACGGCAGGCATCATCGGTTGGCGCGGCATGGTCGGTTCGGTGCTCATGGAGCGCATGCGCGCCGAGGGGGACTTCGAGCTCATCGATCCGGTGTTCTTCACCACCTCGACGGTGGGCGCGGCGGGCCCGGACATCGGCCGGCCGACGGGGCCCCTGAAGGACGCGAACGACATCGCCGAGCTCGCGAAGAACGAGATCCTCATCACCTGCCAGGGCGGCGACTACACGAAGGCGGTGTACCCGAAGCTGCGCGCGGCCGGCTGGAAGGGCTTCTGGATCGACGCGGCCTCCGCCCGGCGCATGGAGAAGGACGCCGTCATCATCCTCGACCCGGTGAACCGGCCTGTCATCGACCGCGCGATGGCCGCCGGCGTGAAGGACTACATCGGGGGCAACTGCACCGTGAGCCTCATGCTCATGGCGATCGACGGGCTGCTGAAGGCGGACCTCGTCGAGTGGGTGACGGCGATGACCTACCAGGCCGCCTCGGGCGCGGGCGCGCAGAACATGCGCGAGCTGCTGCAGCAGATGGGCGAGGTGCACTTCGCCGCCAAGTCGCTTCTCGCGGACCCCGCCTCGGCCATCCTCGACATCGACCGCGAGGTGGCCGGGATCCTGCGCGACGAGAAGTTCCCCACGACGCATTTCGGCGTGCCGCTCGCGGGCAGCCTCCTGCCCTGGATCGACACCGACCTCGGCAACGGCCAGAGCCGCGAGGAGTGGAAGGGCCACGCGGAGACCAACAAGATCCTCGGCCGAGAGGAATCGAGCGCGATCGCCGTCGATGGCCTTTGCGTGCGCGTGGGCGCGATGCGCTGCCACAGCCAGGGCCTCACGATCAAGTTGCGCAAGGACATCGCGCTCGCGGAGATCGAGTCGATCCTCGCCGGCGCCAACGACTGGGTGCGCGTGGTGCCGAACCGCCGGCCCGAGACGCTCGAGCGCCTCACGCCCGCGGCCGTCACGGGTACGCTCGAGGTTCCCATCGGCCGGCTGCGCAAGCTGCGCATGGGCGGGCAATACCTTTCGGCGTTCACCGTCGGCGACCAGCTGCTGTGGGGAGCCGCGGAACCACTGCGGCGCATGCTTCGCATCGTTTGCGGCGAACTTCGCTAGCCGGCGACACTCCGGCCAGTCCCCGGGGCGGGCGGGGAAAAACTGGTTGAAAAAGTCTGGATTTACGCGATAATGTGAAAATCCGGGTGAAATTGAAACGACAAGTTATTGATTTCGCTGTATTTCTTACCTAGTTCCCGGGGTGGGAGAGGGCATACAATGCTGGGCAAAATCAAGACCGGGGTAGCCATCGCGCTGCTCGCCGGGGCCTCCTTCGCGGTTCAGGCGGCCGGCCTCGGAAAGCTCACCGTCAGCTCGGCGCTCGGACAAGTTCTCGTCGCCGAGATCGATCTCGTGTCAATCCAGCCGGGCGAGCTCGACGCGCTCACCGCGCGCGTCGCATCGCCGGAGTCCTACCGCGACGCGAAGATCGAGTACTCGTCCGTCCTGCGCCTGCTGCGCTTCTCCGTCGAGAAGCGCGCGAGCGGCCAGGCCTACCTCAAGCTCACGAGCGTGGCTCCCATCAACGAGCCCTTCGTCGACTTGCTGATCGAGGTCACCTGGCCGGCGGGACGCCTGCAGCGCGAATACCCGATCCTCCTCGATCCCCCGGGCTTCGCCGAGGCGAAGGCGACCGCTCCGGTGGCCGCCGCGCGCCCCGTGGCTCCCGCCGCGCCGGCTCCGGCAGCGCCTGTCGCCGCTGCACCCGCCGCTCCCGCGGAGCCCATCGCCGCGCCGGGCGGCGCCCCGTCGGCCAAGACCGAGATGGCCGCGGCCGCGCCCGGGCTGGTGAAGGAACCGGGCCGCGACACCTATGGCCCGGTGGAGAAGGGCGAGAACCTCAACAAGATCGCGGGGCAGGTGAAGCCCGCGGAAGTGAGCATGGAGCAGATGCTCGCCGCGCTCTACCGGGAGAACAAGGCGGCGTTCATCGACAACAACATGAATCGCCTCAAGGCCGGCCAGATCCTGCGCGTTCCCTCCGCCGAGGAAGTGGGCAAGATCTCCGAGAAGGAGGCCAACCGCGAGGTCAGGACCCACGTCGCGAACTGGAAGGCCTACCGCGAGGGGCTCGCGGGTGGCGTGGCGACGATGCCCGCCCGACCCGAGTCGACGCGTGCCGCCGCCGGACAGGTGGGCGCCGCCGCCGTTGCGCCGCCGCCCGCGCCGGCCGCGGAGTCGAAGGACGTCCTCAAGCTCTCCAAGACCGAGGGCGCCAAGGGCGGCGCCGCGGGCAAGGGGGCGGCCCAGGATCGCCTGAACGCGATCCAGGAAGAGCTCACCGCCAAGGACAAGGCGCTCAAGGAATCGCAGTCGCGCGTGGCCGACCTGGAAAAGCAGATCCGCGACATGCAGCGCCTCATCGACCTGAAGGGTGCGGCTCCCGGCAAGCCGGGCGAGCCCGCCAAGGCGCCCGAGACCAAGGTGGCCGCCAAGCCGGCGGAGGCGCCGAAGCCCGCCGAGGCCGCCAAGCCCGCGGAAGCGCCGAAGCCGGCCGAGCCCGCCAAGGCGCCCGAGACCAAGGTCGCCGAAGCGCCCAAGCCCGCCGAAGCGGCCAAGCCTGCGGAAGCCCCCAAGCCCGCGGAAGGAGCGAAGCCCGCGCCGCCCAAGCCCGCGCCCGCGAAGAAGCCCCCGCCGCCGCCGCCCGAGCCTGACCTGATGGACCAGGTCATGGACAACCTGCCCGTGATCGTGGGCGGAGTCGGCGCGCTCGGTGCGCTCGGTCTCGGCGGGTTCCTTTTCATGCGCCGTCGCCGACAAAGAGAGGAGGCTGGTCCATCGAGTTCGATGACCAGTGCGTTTCCCTCGGACCTGAAGCCCGCCACCGTCACCGGCAAGGCCGGCGGCGGCCTGGTCGACACCGGCAACAGCTCGTTCCTCACCGACTTCGACAAGACCGGCCCGGGCACGATCGACACCGACGAGGTCGACCCGGTCGCCGAGGCCGAGGTCTACATCGCCTACGGCCGCGATGCGCAGGCCGAGGAGATCCTCAAGGAGGCGATGGCGCGCGACAAGACCCGGCACGAGATCGCGCTGAAGCTCCTCGAGATCTACCACGCCCGCAAGAGCGCCACCGCCTTCGAGAACGTCGCCAAGGAGCTGCGCGCGGCCGCGGGGGACTCCAGCCCCACCTGGCTCAAGGCCGCGGCGATGGGCGCCCAGATCGACCCGGCCAACCCGCTCTACGGCGGTGCCGCGGGCGCCGCGCCTGTTTTCGAAGCGGCCGCCCCCGCGCCGAAGCCCAACCTCGACTTCGACCTCGACTCGTCGTCCGCCGCCGCCGCGGCGCCCGCGCCCGAGGCCTCGAGCTTCGACCTCGACCTGGGCACGGAAAAGCCGCCGCAGCCGGACCTGCCCGTCTCCACGGAGGCGCCCGCCCTCGACTTCGACCTCGCGCCTTCGGCGCCGGCGGCAGCCGTTGACGTGTCCCTGACCGCGGAAGCGCCAAAGGAGGAGAAGTCCTCGTTCGACTTCGACCTGTCGGGACTCGATTTCCCGGGATCGTCGACGCCGTCGGCCGCCGCCGCGCCCGCGCCCGACCTCAACCTGGGCACGGAGCAGCCCGCGGCTGCGCCGTCCGCGTCCCTCAGCCTCACCGACCTCGACCTGGGCGAAAGCGCCGGGGGAGGCGGCGGCGACGCGGTGGGCACCAAGCTCGAGCTCGCCAAGGCCTACCTCGAGATCGGGGACAAGGACGGCGCGCGCGAGATCCTGCAGGAAGTGGCGAAGGAAGGATCGGCTGCGCAGAAGTCCGAGGCGCAGAGCCTGATCGCCTCGCTCTGACCTCTTCGCTGTTGCAAGTCGCTTGATCGGCGGGGTTCCCCCCGCCGATTTCTTTCCCGCCCCATGCGAATCGCCCTCGGACTCGAGTACGACGGCGCGCCCTTCTGCGGCTGGCAGCACCAGCCGTCGGGATGCGGCGTGCAGGACCACCTCGAGTCCGCCCTGACCTCCTTCGCCGACGCCCCCGTCTCCACGGTGGCGGCCGGCAGGACGGACGCCGGCGTGCATGCGCGCGCCCAGGTGGTGCACTTCGACACGGACGCGGTGCGCGACGAGCACGCATGGGTGCGCGGACCCAACGCGTCGCTCCCGGGCTCGCTGCGCGTGGTGTGGGCCCGGCGCGTGCCCGCGGACTTCCACGCGCGCTACCACGCGCTCTCTCGCACCTACGAATACCTGCTGCTGGACGACCCGGTGGCACCTGCGCTGCTGCGCGCCAAGGCGGGTTGGTTCCACCGCCGACTGGACGTGGAGGCGATGCAGGAGGCCGCGCGGCGGCTTCCGGGCGAGCGCGACTTCAGCGCCTTCCGCGACGCGCAGTGCCAGGCCCGGTCGCCGGTGCGCGTCCTGCTCGAGGCGCGTGTGGAGCGCGTGGGTCCGCTCGTGGTCTTCACGCTGCGCGCCAACGCCTTCCTGCACCACATGGTGCGCAACATCGTGGGCAGCCTCGTTTACGTCGGCGCGGGTCGCCAGCCGCCGGAATGGATCGGCGAGCTCCTCGCAGCCCGCGATCGCCGCCAGGCCGCGCCGACCTTCGCCCCCGACGGCCTGTACCTGTCGGCCATCGAGTATGATCCCTCGCTCGGCCTGCCGGCCTTCCGGCCGAGCCCGCTCCTGCCCCTTCCATGAACGCGCACCGAACCCGCGTCAAGATCTGCGGCATCCGCGACCCGGGGATGGCTGCGGCGGCGGCGCGCGCCGGCGCCGACGCGATCGGCCTGGTCTTCCACCCGGCGAGCCCGCGGGCGGTGGATGTTGGGACCGCGCGCGAGATCGCGCGCGCCGTCCCGCCCTTCGTGACCGCGGTGGGCCTCTTCGTCAACCGCGACGAGGACGCAATCCGGTCGATCCTCGGACGCGTCCCGCTTGGAATGCTGCAGTTCCACGGCGACGAACCGCCGGAATTCTGCGACCGCTTCGGGCTGCCCTGGATCCGGGCCGTTCGGGTCGGGCCGGGGGTCGATTTGATAGAATGCGAGGGTCGCTTCTCGAGCGCGGCCGCCTTGCTGCTGGATGCGCAGGTGCCCGGGCAGTACGGGGGCACCGGCACCCCGTTCGACTGGACCCTCGTGCCGCGCGCATTGAGCCGTCCGGTGGTGCTCTCGGGCGGGCTGGACGCGGGCAACGTGGGTGCGGCCATCCGCGCCGTTAGGCCCTGGGCGGTCGACGTCTCCAGCGGCGTGGAGTCCGCGCGCGGCGTCAAGGACGCGGCTCGGATCGAGGAATTCGTGAGGAGTGTGAGAGATGCAGATGCGAGAGCCGGTGGCTGACAGCCGGCAGCCGGCCGCCTACGACCTTCCCGACGCCACCGGCCATTTCGGCCCGTACGGCGGCACCTTCGTGGCCGAGACCCTGCAGGCCGCCCTGGCGGAGCTGCGCGATGCCTACGACGCCTGCCGCAAGGATCCGGCCTTCCAGGCCGAGCTCGCCTACGAGCTCGAGCACTACGTCGGCCGCCCGAGCCCGGTCTACCACGCCAGGCGCCTCTCGGACGAGCTTGGCGGTGCGCAGATCTACCTCAAGCGCGAGGACCTCAACCACACCGGCGCCCACAAGGTGAACAACACGATGGGGCAGGCGCTCGTCGCCCGCCGCATGGGCAAGCCGCGCGTGATCGCGGAGACGGGCGCGGGCCAGCACGGCGTGGCCACCGCCACCGTGGCCGCTCGCTACGGGATGGAATGCGTGGTGTACATGGGCACGGAGGACGTCGCGCGCCAGGCCCAGAACGTCTACCGCATGAAGCTCCTGGGCGCCACCGTGGTGCCTGTCGCGAGCGGCTCGCGCACGCTGAAGGACGCGCTCAACGAGGCCATGCGCGACTGGGTCACCAACGTCGCCGACACGTTCTACATCATCGGGACCGTGGCCGGCCCGCATCCCTATCCCATGATGGTGCGCGACTTCAACTCCGTCGTCGGAAAGGAGTGCGTGGTGCAGATGCCCGCGCTCGCCGGGCGCCAGCCGGACTACGTGCTCGCGTGCGTCGGCGGCGGCTCCAACGCCATGGGCATCTTCCATCCCTACATCCCGCACGAGGGCGTGAAGCTCATCGGCGTGGAGGCGGGCGGCCTCGGCATCGCCACGGGCAAGCACGCCGCGACGCTGTCCGCGGGCTCGCCGGGCGTGCTGCACGGCAACCGCACCTATCTCATGCAGGACGCCGACGGCCAGATCCTCGAGACGCACTCCATCTCGGCCGGGCTCGACTACCCGGGCGTCGGGCCCGAGCACGCCTGGCTCAAGGATTCCGGCCGCGCCTGCTACGTGTCGATCACCGACGACGAGGCGCTCGCGGCCTTCCACACGCTCTGCCGCACGGAGGGCATCATCCCGGCGCTCGAGTCGAGCCACGCCGTGGCGCACGCGATGAAGATGGCCCCCACGCTGCCGAAGGACCGCATCCTGCTCGTGAACCTCTCGGGCCGCGGCGACAAGGACATGCACACGGTGGCCAAGGCCTCCGGCATCACCTTCTGAGCGCCGGCCCGCCGCCGGTGCCGCACGAGCCTCCATGAGCCGAATCGCAGCCACCTTCGAACGACTCCGCGGCGAGCGCCGCGCCGCCCTCGTGCCCTTCGTGACGGCGGGGGACCCGTCGCCCGCGCACACGCTGGGGATCATCCGCTCCCTGGTGGCGAACGGCGCCGACGTGATCGAGCTGGGCGTCCCCTTCTCCGATCCGATGGCCGACGGGCCCACCATCCAGCGCGCCTCCGAGCGGGCGCTGCGCGCCGGGACGGGGCTCGCGCTGATCCTCGACACCGTGCGCGAGTACCGTCGCGAGGACGACCGCACGCCGATCGTGCTCATGGGCTACGCCAATCCCGTCGAGCACATGGGCGTGGCCGCGTTCGCCGCGCGCGCGAAGGAGGCCGGCGTCGACGGGGTCCTCATCGTCGACTACCCGCCGGAGGAAAGCGCGGCCTGGGTGCAGGCGCTGGCCGGCGCGGGGATCGACCCGATCTTCCTGCTCTCGCCCACGTCCTCGGAAGCGCGCATCGACCTCGTCTCGCGCATGGCGAAGGGATACATCTACTACGTCTCCCTCAAGGGCGTCACGGGGGCGGCGAACATCGACACCGCGGACGTGGAGCGCATGCTCGCGCGCATCCGCTCGAGCACCTCCGTCCCGGTGGGCGTGGGATTCGGCATCCGCGAGCCGGAGACGGCGCGCGCCATCGCGCGCTTCGCCGACGCCGTGGTGATCGGCAGCCGCATCGTGGAGGAGATCGAGCGCGCCGAGCCCGAGCGCGCGGCGGCGCAGGCCGGATCCACCCTGGCCGCCTTCCGCGCGGGCGTGGACGCCGCGGCAAGGGACAAGGCCGCCGCATGAGCTGGTTCCGCAAGCTCCTGCCCCCGAAGATCAAGCGGGAGGAGGGCGCGCACCGCAAGGCGGTCCCCGAGGGGCTGTGGAGCAAGTGCCCCTCGTGCGAGGCCGTGCTCTACTTCACCGACCTCGAGAAGAACCTGCACGTCTGCCCGAAGTGCGGCTTCCACAACCGCCTCACCTCGCGCCAGCGGCTCGACGCCTTCCTCGACGCCGAGGGGCGCGCGGAGTTCGCCTCCGAGGTCGTTCCCCTCGACCCGCTCAAGTTCAAGGACAGCCGCAAGTACACCGAGCGCCTGTCGGAGGCCGAAAGGGAGACGGGCGAGACCGATGCCCTAGTCGTGATGCAGGGGTCGGTGAAGTCCGTGCCGCTGGTCGCCGCGGCGTTCGAGTTCGAGTTCCTCGGCGGGTCGATGGGCTCCGTGGTCGGCGAGCGCTTCGTGCGCGGCGTGCAGGCCTGCTGCGACGAGCGCCTTCCCTTCGTGTGCTTCACGGCCACGGGCGGGGCGCGCATGCAGGAGGGGCTCCTGTCCCTCATGCAGATGGCCAAGACCACGGCCGCGCTGCACCAGCTCTCCGCGGCCCGCCAGCCGTTCATCTCGGTGCTCACCGATCCCACCATGGGGGGCGTGTCCGCGAGCTTCGCCATGATCGGCGACGTGGTGATCGCCGAACCCGGCGCGCTCGTGGGCTTCGCCGGGCCGCGCGTCATCGAGCAGACGGTGCGCGAAACGCTGCCCGAGGGCTTCCAGCGCGCCGAGTTCCTCCTGGAGAAGGGCGCCATCGACATGATCGTCGACCGCCGCGAGATGCGCGATCGCGTGGCGCGCCTGATCGCGCTGCTGAAGCGCGAGCCGGCGCCGGAGGCGTGAGCGCCGCGCCCGGGCCCCTCGCCCCCCTGGGGCAGTGGCTCGACTACATCTCCGCGCAGCACCCCGCGAAGATCGCCCTCGGGCTCGATCGCGTCCGGGAGGTCATGGGCCGCATGGGGCTCGCCCCGCCCGCGATGACGATCACCGTGGGCGGCACGAACGGCAAGGGCTCGACCTGCGCCTACCTGGAGTGCATCCTGCGCACGGCCGGGTACCGGACGGGCCTCTACACGTCGCCCCACCTGCTTCGCTACAACGAGCGCGTGCGCGTCGATGGCGCCGAGGCGGGCGACGCGGAGCTCGCACGGGACTTCGCGCGCGTCGAATCGGCGCGGGGAGCCACGCCGCTCACCTATTTCGAGTTCGGCACGCTGGCCGCGCTCGCCGCCTTCGAGCGGCTGCGCGTCGAGGTGGCTATCCTCGAGGTCGGACTCGGTGGCAGGCTCGACGCCGTGAACGCCGTCGATCCCGACTGCGCCATCGTCTCCAGCGTGGACCTCGACCACCAGGCCTGGCTCGGCGACGACCGCGAAGCGATCGCGCGCGAGAAGGCGCACATCTTCCGGCCCGGCCGCCCGGCGCTCTTCGGCGATGTCGACCCGCCGGCGAGCCTGGTGGCGCACGCGCAGGCCATCGGCGCGCCCCTGCAGGTGCTGGGGCGCGACTTCCGCGCCGTGCCTCGCGGCGAGCGGCAATGGGACTTCGAGGGGCGGTGCGGCGCCAGGCGGTCGCTGCCGATGCCGGCGCTGCGCGGCCCCTGGCAACTCGCGAACGCGGCGACCGCGCTCGCCGCGCTCGGCGAGCTGGCCGGCAGGCTTCCCGTTTCCCTCGGCGAGGTGAAGCGCGGGCTCACCGGCGTGCGGCTCGCGGGACGCCTGCAGGTGCTCCCGGGACGTCCCGTCGTGGTGCTCGACGTGGCGCACAACCCGCACGCGGCCCGCGCGCTCGCGGCCGGGCTCGGCGAGATGGGCTTCCACGAGAACACCATCGCCGTCTTCGCGATGCTCGCGGACAAGGACATCGGCGCGGTGATCGACGCGGTGAGCTCCCGCGTCGACCGCTGGCACGTCGCCACCGTGCCGGGCGAGCGGGCGGCGAGCGCCTCGCGCGTGGCCGGGCTACTCGCCGAGCGCGGCCTGGGCGGGCGCACCCGCGTCTTCGCGACGGTGCGCCTCGCCTGGGAGGCCGCGCTTCGGGAGGCGGGGCCGGATGATAGAATTCTCGTTTTCGGCTCGTTCCTGACCGTCGCGGAAGTCCTCGAGGCCGCGCGGTGAATGCCGACCGACATGTCGAACGATCCCACCGCCGAGCAGCTTGAGGTTCGCCGCAAGGGCCGGCAGCGCCTGATCGGCGCGATCGTGCTCGTCCTCCTCGCCGTCGTGTTCGTCCCCATGGTCCTCGACCCGGAGCCGCGGCGCGACCGCGTCGAGCCGCTGCTCTCCATCCCGCCCAAGGAGGGTGCCGCCCCGCTGCCGGCGGTCGCGAAGGCGCCCGAGCCGGCCCCGGAGCGCGCGGCCGCGGAATCCCCGAAGACCGGACCCGTCGTCGCCGAAACCGCGAAGTCGGAGCCTGCGCCACCGGCCACGCCCAAGGTCGAGCCCAAGGCCGAACCCAAGGCCGAACCGAAGCCTGCTGCCGCGAAGGCCGAACCGAAGCCTGCCGCCCCGAGGCTGGAGGGCTTCGCCGTCCAGGTGGGGGCCTTCCGGGAAGAGGGAAAGCTCGCCCAGGCCCGGGGAAAGATCGCCGCCGCAAAGCTTCCCCATTACACCGAGCGGCTCGACTCGTCCTCCGGGGAGCTCACCCGCCTTCGCGCCGGCCCCTTCGCGACCCGCGAGGCCGCCGAGAAGGCCGCCGCCCAGCTCAAGCGCGCCGGACTCGACGGCCGCGTGGTGCCGCTTCCTTGATGAGGCGGCCCGGCGCCCCCATCTACCGCCTTCGCTCCGGCCACAACGGGGGGCAAAGCGCATACACTATCGCGGGGTCACGAGCCCCGGCCTGAGGGACGCCTGAAGCATGTGCGGAATCGTCGGAGTCGTCGCGCGCAGCCCCGTCAACCAGCTCCTCTATGACGGGCTCACCGTCCTGCAGCACCGCGGGCAGGACGCGGCGGGCATCTGCACGGCCGAGGGCCACAGCTTCCACATGCACAAGGGGCGCGGGCTCGTGCGCGACGTCTTCCGCACGCGCGACATGCGCGGCCTCGTGGGCACCATGGGCATCGCCCATTGCCGCTACCCCACCGCGGGATCGGCCTCGTCGGTCGCCGAGTCGCAGCCCTTCTACGTGAACTCTCCCTTCGGCATCGTGCTGGGGCACAACGGCAACCTGGTGAACGCCGAGGAGCTCCGCCGCTCGCTCTTCCTCGAGGACCGGCGGCACGTCAACACCAATTCCGACTCCGAGGTGCTGCTGAACGTGCTCGCGCACGAGCTGCACGACGCCTGCGACGGCGGCCACCGCCTGACGCCGGACGCCATCTTCAAGGCGGTGGGGGGCGTTCACCGGCGCGTGAAGGGCGCCTACGCGGTCGTCGCGATGGTCGCCGGCTACGGCCTGCTCGCGTTCCGGGACCCGAAGGGCATCCGCCCGCTCATCATCGGGCGGGCCGACACGGACAAGGGCGTCGAGTTCCTCGTCGCCTCCGAGAGCGTGGCGCTCGACACGCTCGGCTTCAAGGCGATGCGCGACGTGGCGCCCGGCGAGGCCATCCTCGTCGACCAGAGCGGCAACCTCTACAGCCGCCAGTGCGCCGAGAACCCGTCCCACCATCCCTGCATCTTCGAGTACGTCTACCTCGCGCGCCCGGACTCCGTGATCGACGGGATCTCGGTCTACGAGAGCCGCCGCAACATGGGCAAGAGCCTGGCGGACCGGATCCTGGCCGCCGGGATCGGCGAGCAGATCGACGTCGTGATCCCGATCCCCGACTCGAGCCGGCCCAGCGCGCTCGAGGTCGCCACGAAGCTCGGCAAGCCCTACCGCGAGGGCTTCATCAAGAACCGCTACATCGGCCGCACCTTCATCATGCCGGGGCAGGAGCTGCGCAGGAAGAGCGTGCGCCAGAAGCTCAACGCCATGGCGGTGGAGTTCAAGGACAAGAACGTGCTGCTGGTCGACGATTCGATCGTGCGCGGCACGACCAGCCGCGAGATCGTGCAGATGGCGCGCGAATGCGGCGCGAGGAAGGTCTTCTTCGCCTCGGCCGCGCCGCCGGTGCGCTTCCCCAACGTCTACGGCATCGACATGCCGACGCGCTCGGAGCTCATCGCCAACGGCCGCGACGAGCACCAGATCGCGGAGGCGATCGGCGCCGACGCCGTCCTCTACCAGGACCTCGCCTCGCTCGTGGCCGACGTGCGCGCCTGCAACCCGGCCATCGAGAGCTTCGACTGCTCCTGCTTCGACGGCGTGTACATCACGGGGGACGTCTCGAGCGACTACCTCGCCGGCATCGAGGCCTCGCGCCACGACGGCGAGTCCGGCGCCGGCACGCGCCTGTCGAGCTACCAGCTCGACCTGGGCCTCCAGGCCGTCGACTGAGGCGCCCATGACAGACGACTACAAGCCCGACACGCTGGGCGTCCGGGCCGGGGGGCTGCGCAGCGACTTCCGCGAGCACTCGGAGGCGCTCTCCCTCACCTCGAGCTTCGTCTTCCGCGACGCGGGGGAGGCGGCCAGGCGCTTCGCCAACGAGGAGCCGGGCAACATCTACTCGCGCTTCACGAACCCGACGGTGACGATGTTCCAGTCGCGCCTGGCCGCCCTGGAAGGCGCGGAAGCCTGCGTGGCGACCTCCACCGGCATGGCGGCCGTCGCGACGATGGCGATGGGGCTGCTGTCCGCGGGCGACCACGTGGTCGCCGCCCGCGGCGTCTTCGGCACGGTGGTCCCGCTGTTCAACCAGATCCTGGGGCGCTTCGGGATCGAGACGACGTGGGTGGACCTCGCCGATCTCGACGCGTGGCGCGCCGCGCTGCGCCCGCGCACGAAGCTGCTCTTCGCGGAGACGCCCTCGAACCCCGTCTGCGAGATCGCGGACATCGCGGGCCTCGCGCAAGTCGCGCGCGAGGCGGGCGCCATCCTCGCCATCGACAACTGCATGTGCAGCCCCGCCCTGCAGCGCCCGATCGCCCACGGCGCGGACCTGGTGGTGCATTCCGCGACGAAGTACATCGACGGGCAGGGACGCGTGCTGGGAGGCGCGATCGCAGGGCGGCGCGACCTCGTGGAGGGCCCGCTCTTCGGCTTCGTGCGCACGGCGGGTCCCGCCCTCTCGCCCTTCAACGCGTGGGTCTGCCTCAAGGGCATGGAGACGCTCAGGCTTCGCGTCGAGGCGCATTCGGCCCGCGCGCTCGAGCTGGCGCGCTGGCTCGAGGCGCACCCGAAGGTCGAGCGCGTGCACTATCCCGGCCTCGAGTCGCACCCGCAGCACGCGCTGGCGATGCGCCAGCAGTCCGCGGGCGGGGGGGTCCTCTCCTTCGTCGTGCGCGGCGGCCGCGAGGCGGCCTGGCGCGTCATCGACGGGACGCGGCTCCTGTCCATCACGGCGAATTTCGGCGACACCAAGACCACGATCTGCCACCCGGCGACGACCACCCACGGGCGCCTGCCTCCCGCCGAGCGCGAGGCCGCCGGGGTCGTCGAGGGCCTGGTCCGCCTGGCGGCGGGCCTCGAGGATCCCGAGGACGTGCGCGCCGACCTCGAGCGGGGCCTCGCGGCCGCCTGATGCGCTTTTCCGGGCGCGGGCCAACCCCGCGCCCCGTCGACGACGCGCCGCCCACGAGGCGGCGCCCACGCGAAGGAGCTCCATGAAGACGCCGCACGTGTTCCTGATGTGCCCGCCGGAATACTTCGACGTGTCGTACATCATCAATCCGTGGATGCACGGCAACGTGAGGAAGATCGACAACGCGCTCGCCAAGCAGCAGTGGCGCGCCCTCTACGACATCCTCACCGACCACGCGGCGGTGCGCCTCGTCCATCCCCAGCCGGGCTCCCCCGACATGGTCTTCACCGCGAACGCGGGACTGGTGAGCGGGCGGCGCTTCCTGGTCTCGCGCTTCCGCTACCCGGAGCGGCAGTACGAGGAGCCGTACTTCGCCGACTGGTTCGTCGACCGCGGCTACGAGGTGATGCTCATGCCGCGCGACGTGCCCTTCGAGGGCGCCGGGGACGCGCTCTTCGACCGCGCGAAGAAGGGCCTGTGGTTCGCCTACGGGCACCGTTCGGTGCTCGCGGCGCGCGAGGCGATCGAGTCCCGGCTCGGGGCGCGCGTCGTCCCGCTGAAGCTCACCGACCAGCGCTTCTACCACCTCGACACCTGCTTCTGCCCTCTGGACGGCGGCCACGTCCTCTACTACCCGGCCGCCTTCGACGCGGCCTCGCGCGCGACGATCGAGAAGCTCGTGCCAGCGGACCGGCGCATTGCGGTGGGCGAGGAGGACGCGCTCGCGTTCGCCTGCAACGCCGTGGCGGCGGGCCGGACGATCGTGGTGAACCGGGCGACGACGGCCTTGGTGGACGCCCTGGGCAGGCGCGGCTTCGAGGTGGTGCAGACGCCGCTGTCGGAGTTCATGAAGGCCGGCGGCTCGGCCAAGTGCCTGACGCTGAGGCTGGACGAGGCCTGATTCAGTCCACGGCCACGGCGCGCATCGCCGAAGGGGTGGCCTCGAGGTAGCCGCCGCCCTCGTACCAGTCGGGCAGCACCCAGCGCACGCAGGCGCGTCCCGCGGCCTCGAGCTCGTGGCGGGCGGGACGATGCGTGTGGCCGTGCACGAGCACGCGGCATCCCGAGGAGGCGAAGGCCTGCTCGACCGCCTCCGGGGCCACGTCCATGATGTCCTCGCCCTTGCCCTCCTTGGCGCCCTCGCTGTCCTTGCGCATGCCGCGCGCGATGGCGATGCGCTCCTCGATGGGCCTGGCGAGCGCCGCGGCCTGCCAGGCCGGATTGCGCACCTGCGCGCGGAAGGCGAGGTAGGCGCGGTCGCCGGTGCAGAGGGTGTCGCCGTGCATGAGCAGCACGCGCTCGCCGTACAGGTCGATCACCGTCGGGTCGGGGATGAGGCGGATGCCGGTCTCGGCGCAGAACCGCGACGCCACCATGAAGTCGCGGTTGCCGTGCATGAAGAAGGTCGGCGCGGCACGCGCCGCGCCGGCCAGCATGCGGGCGACGCGCGCGGGAAAGTCGAGCGCGAGCCCGTCGTCGCCCACCCAGTACTCGAAGAGGTCGCCCAGGATGTAGAGCGCGTCAGCGCCCGGGACCTCCTGCGCCAGGAAGCGGGCAAGGCGCTCGGTGGTCGCCGGCCTTTCCTCGGCGAGGTGCAGGTCGGAAATGAAGAGGGTGCGGGGCCTCAGAGGCACTCGGCCTTCTCGATCACGACGGGCTCGAGGGGCACGTTCTGGTGCATGCCGGCGTTTCCGGTGGCGACCTTGCGGATCTTGTCCACGACGTCCTGGCCCTCGACCACCTTGCCGAAGACGGCGTAGCCCCAGCCCTGCGGGGACTCGTCGCGGTAGTTGAGGAAGTCGTTCTGCTTCACGTTGATGAAGAACTGGGCCGTGGCCGAGTCGCGCACGCCGGTGCGCGCCATGGCGAGCGTGTACATGTCGTTCTTCAGGCCGTTGGCGGCCTCGTTCTTGATCGGCGCCTGCGTGGGCTTCTGCTGCATGTCCCTGGTGAAGCCGCCCCCCTGGATCATGAAGCCGTCGATCACGCGGTGGAAGATGGTGCCGTTGTAGTGCCCGGAGTCGACGTACTTCACGAAGTTCTCGGTGGAGACGGGGGCCTTCGCCTTGTCGAGCTCGACGGTGATGGCGCCCATCGAGGTGGTGAGCTTCACTTTCATCGGTGCGGATCCTTTCAGGTTGGCGGAACAGCTGGCGCCCGCGGCCGCCTCGGCCTTGCCCTTGGGCTGCTGCGCGAAGGCCCCGAGGGGCGCTCCCGCGATGGCGAGGAGGAGGGTGGCGGCGAGGAGGCGGCGAACGGGATTCTGGGAGGGCATGGGTCGGGTCTCAGGAGATCACGGTTTCGAAGACGACGCGCCAGCGTCCGCCCTCGCGGGCCCAGTACTGGCGCTTGACGGTGCGGTTGGAGAGGTTCGAGGAGCGGTAGTCCTGGGTGAAGGTCGCGACGAACATGCCCTCGCCCTCGGGCTGGCCGAAGACGCTCAGGTCGGAGATGCCGACCTTGATCCAGGACTTGCCGGCGCCCACCTTGCGCTTGCGGGCCTTCCACGAGGCGAGGTCCTTGCCATCGGCGCGGAAGGCGGGCGAGTAGTGCGCGAGGTAGCGCTCGACGTCGCGGCTCTCCCAGTCTGACCGCCACTGCTCGAAGGCGGCGAGGAACTCGCGGCGGCTTTCCTGCCAGCGCTCCGGAGCCGCCCACTCGATGCCCTCGCTGATCACCACGGGGGTGCGCCCCACGTCCACGTATCTCGCCAGGCGCTGCAGGTCGTCGTTGGTGAGGGCCACGCAGCCGTCGGTGGCGCGCGGCGGGCGGCTGTAGGTCTCGGGCGGCGTGCCGTGCAGCCAGATGCCGTGGCCCTTGCGGCCGTGCAGCCGGTCCCACTCGTTGGGGTAGCTGATGGGAAAGGCGCCGGGGCCGTAGAACTCGGGAAGCTTCTGCTTGGCGGAGACGATCGTGTAGACGCCGAGAGGGGTCTTCTGGTCGCCCTCGCGGCGTTTTTCCACGCCGTTCTTGCCCAGGCTGATGTAGAAGTCGGTCACGTAGCGCGGCTCGCCGTCGCGGTTGGCGAAGACGAAGAGGCGCGAGCGCGAGGTGTCCACCAGGACGGCGTGCGCCTGCGTGGGCGCGAGCTTGAGCATCGGCAGCGGCAGGGAGTCGCGCGGCGGGGCGTCGAGGTAGCGCTGCAGGCGCATGCGGGCCTCGTCCTGCAGGGGCGCGAGGCCCGCGTTCACGCTCGCCTTCGGCCCGAAGGCCACCGGATTGCCGGCGCGCGCCATGAGCAGGTCGCCCCGGATGAGGTGGCCGAGGCGGAAGTTGGGGGTCTTCGAGAGGGCGACGTCGATTTCGCCCAGCGCGTGCTTCAGGCCGCTTTCGCGCAGCCCGACGATCGCGCGCACGAGGGATGCCTCGACCTCGTTGGCGAACGCGGGAACCGCCGAATCGGGCGCGGCGTCGTCGGCGAGGGACGGGAAGGGAAGGGCGGCGGCGAGAAGGGCCGCGACGGCCGCGCGCGCGGCGCGGTGCGGGCGGGGTTGGCGAGCTCGCTCGATCACCCGCCCACTCGCTCCTGCTTGATGAGCCACTGGCCGCCGACCTTCGCGAGCTTGAGCGTCTTGGTGCTGTTGGTCTTCAGCGTGTCCGAACGGTACGACTGGCGCAGCACGGCGACGGCGGAGTCGCCATCGACGGCGATCGACTGGATCTTCACCGCCACCTCGATCGACTTCGGCCGCTCGATGCGCTCGGTGCGTTGCTTTTCCCACGCGGCCCGCGGTTCGCCGCCCGGGGTCTCGAAATCGGGCGCATAGGCCGCGAGGTAGCCCTTCACGTCCTTGGCGCTCCACGCGCGAGCCCAGGCCTCGATCGCCGCGGTGACGGCGCCCTTCTCGCCCCCGCCCGCGGCGGCCGGCTTGGCGGGCTCCTGCCTGGGCGCGGGGGCCTTGGCTTCCGGCTTCGCGGGCTCGGCCTTGGGCGCAGGGGCCTTGGCTTCCGGCTTCGCGGGCTCCACCTTCGCGGGCTCCGGCTGGGTCGCGGGGGCCTTGGCCTCCACCTTCGCCGGCTCGGCCTTGGCCACCTTGGTGGCCTCCGCCCTTGCCGCCGTCTTGGGAGACACGAAGATGTCCTTCACCATCGCGAGCTTGACCTGCGCCGTGGTGTTGTTCTTGTCGAGCTGCAGCGCGCGATCGTAGGCCCGGCTCGCGAGCTGCGCGTAGATGTCGCCCAGGTTCTCGTGGGCGGTGGCGTAGCTCGGATGCGTGTGGATCGCGAGCTCCAGCGCGGACTTGGCCTTGTCGTAGTTGCCGAGGGAAGCGTAGAGCACCGCGAGGTTGTTGTAGGGCTCGGGAAGCTCGGGGAAGTCCTCGGTGAGCCCGGTGAAGACCTGGATGGCCTCGTTCACCTTCTTCTGCTCGGTGAGGATGAGCCCCTTGAGGAAGCGGCCCTGCGGCTCGCGCGGCTGCGCCTTGAGGTAGGCGTCGACCTTTTCCATCGCCGGCTGCAGCCGGCCCTGGGCGTAGAGCTTCTGCGCTTCGCGAAGGTCGTCCGCGGGGGCGGCGAATGCGGCGCCCGCGAAGGCCAGCACGACTGCGGCGATCGCCAGGTTCAAGCGCAGGGGTCGGAGGAGCATCGTGTTATAATTTGTTGAATTTAATGGGAAACGCATTCTACCAACCTTGGGGTTGCTTCACAATCGGCCGGCCGCCGGTGGCGCCTCTCGCCCGTGGGCGGCAGGCGCAGGTCCTGCCGGCACCTCGCCCTTCGGCAACGCGGGACTCCTGTCGTTCCACGGACAGAAGCTGAATTTCCCCGCGGGCCGCGCCGCCCGCGCCCCGAATCCCCCTTCCGACTGAACGTCCCCGGACCCCGATCCATGTCCCCGCTCGTCATCTACAACACGCTCACTCGCCGCAAGGAGACGTTCGTCCCCCTCGTGCCCGGCCGCGCCGGCATCTACGTCTGCGGTCCCACGGTCTACGACTTCATCCACGTCGGCAACGCGCGCACCTTCGCCGTTTTCGACCTCGTCGTGCGGTGGCTGCGCGCGAGCGGCTACGAGGTCACCTACGTGCGCAACATCACGGACGTGGACGACAAGATCCTCGACCGCGCCCGCAGCCGCGGCGAGCCCATCGGTGCGTTCACGGAGCGCACCGTGGCCGCCTTCGTCGAGGACTGCGCGCGGCTGAACCTCCTCGTGCCCGACAGCGAGCCCCGGGCCACGCGCTACATCGGGCCGATGCTCGAGCTCATCGAGCGGCTCGAGTCGAAGGGGCTCGCCTACCGCGGCGCCAACGGCGACGTCTTCTTCTCCGTGCACGACTTCCCCGGCTACGGCAAGCTCTCGCGCAAGAACCTCGCCGACCTGCGGGCGGGCGAGCGCGTGGCCGTCGAGGCCGCCAAGCGCGACCCGCTCGACTTCGTCCTGTGGAAGGCGGCCAAGCCCGGCGAGCCGTCGTGGCCCTCGGCATTCGGCGCCGGCCGGCCCGGCTGGCACATCGAGTGCTCCGCCATGTCCGGGCGCGAGCTCGGGGCCACGTTCGACATCCACGGCGGCGGCTGGGACCTGCAGTTCCCGCACCACGAGAACGAGATCGCGCAGAGCGAGGGCGCCAACGCGAAGCCGTTCGTGAACTACTGGATGCACGCCGCGTTCCTCAACATGGGCGACGAGAAGATGTCGAAGTCGCTCGGGAACTTCTTCACGGCGCGGGAGGTGCTCGACCGGCTCGATCCCGTGCAGGGCGGCGAGCAGCTGCGCTTCTTCCTCCTGCGGGGCCACTACCGCAGCGAGCTCGCCTTCACGCCCGAGCTCCTCGATGACGCCGGCAACGCGCTGCGCGGCCTGTACACGGCGCTGCGCGAGGTCCCGGCGGCGCAGGCGCCCGTCGACTGGTCGCACCCGCTGGCCGCGCGCTTCCGCGACGCGATGAACGACGATTTCGATACGCCCGTGGCCTTCGCGGCGCTGCACGAGCTGCGCGCCGAGGTGAACCGCACTCGCTCGGGGGCCCTGGCGGGGCTCCTGCGGGCGCTGGGCGGGACCATCGGCTTCCTGCAGCGCGACCCGGAGGCCTTCCTCAAGGGCGGCGTCACGCTCGACGTGGATGCGCTGGTGGCCGAGCGTGCGGCCGCGAAGAAGGCGAAGGACTACGCCCGCGCCGACGCGATCCGGGCGCAGCTCGACGCCTCGGGCATCGTCCTGGAGGACAAGCCCGGCGGCGCCACGGAGTGGCGCAAGAAATGAAAAGGGCCCGCGCGGGCGGGCCCCGGAACGCGCGGCGCGTTCAGCGCACGAACTTCTCGCCCCTCGAGATGATGGTGAGGTCGACGAAGCGCGAGCCGTTGTGGTTGTCGGGCCCGTAGCTCACCTTGAAGCCGCCCACGTCGTAGGGGTCCAGCGACTCCATCGCCTTGATGAAGCTCTCGCGCGTGAGGTTCTTGCCCGCGCGGCGGATTCCCTCGACCATCACCTTGGCGGCGATGTAGCCCTCGAGCGTGCCGAACCCCGGCTCGCCCTTCGCCTTGTCGAGGAGCGCACGGTACTCCTTCACGACGGGGATCGACGAGTCCCAGGGGAAGGGCACCACCTGCGAGATCTGCACGCCGCGGCCGTCGGTGCCCATCTCCTTGGCGAGCGCCTTGCTGCCCACGAACGAGACGTTCCAGAAGGTCGGCCTCGCGCCCGCCTTCAGCATGTCCTTGATGAAGGCGGCGCAGGACTTGTAGGCGCTGATCATCACGATCGCCTGCGGATCGGCCTTCCGCATCGCCTCCACCGCCTTGGCGACGTCCACGGTGTTGCGCTCGACCGTCGCCTTGGCGGCGACCTCGAGGTTGCGCTTCTTGAGGGCGCGCTCGACGCCCGCGAGGCCCGCCTGGCCGTAGGCGTCGTTCTGGTAGAAGACGGCGATCTTGTTCACGCTCATGGCGGTGAGGTGCTGCACGATCGCCTCGGTCTCGTCGAAGTAGCTCGCGCGGACGTTGAAGATGTAGCGGTTGAAGGGGTTCCTCAGGAGCTCCGCGCCGGTGAACGCGCCCACGTAGGGGACCTTCGCCTCGGTGAAGAGCGGGAGCACGGCCGCCGAGGTGGGCGTGCCGACGTAGCCGAAGAGCGCGAAGACGCGGTCCTCGTTGATGAACTTCCTGGTGTTCTCGACCGCCCGCGGGGGCTCGTAGCCGTCGTCGAGAGTCTTCAGCACGATCTTGCGGCCGTTCACGCCGCCGCGCGCGTTCACCTCGTTGAAGTAGAGGCTGGCGCCGAGCTGCATGTCCTTTCCCAGCTCCTGCGCGGGACCCGACAGGGCAACGGACTGGCCCAGCAGGATCTGCGATTCCGTGACGCCCTGGGCGTGCGCCGCGAGCGCGAGCGCCAGCGTGGCGAGCGTGGTCATTGCGCGAAGCATGATGCTCTCCTCCGAAAACTAATAGTTGTAGCCGCCATCATAGCGCGGACGGCCCTCGGCGCGACAAGGGGGGGGTGTCAGCCGGCGAAGAACTCCCGCACCTTGTCCATGAAGGACTTGGCGCGCGGGTTGTGGCGCTCGCCGTTGGCGGCCGAGATCGACTCCAGCTCGCGCAGCAGCTCCTTCTGGCGATCGGTGAGCTTCACCGGCGTCTCCACGACGATTTCGCAGAGCAGGTCGCCGGGGTG
Source organism: Burkholderiales bacterium (assembly GCA_026125445.1). Taxonomy (GTDB): domain Bacteria; phylum Pseudomonadota; class Gammaproteobacteria; order Burkholderiales; family Usitatibacteraceae; genus FEB-7. The sequence goes on along the minus strand of JAHCLE010000012.1, from coordinate 8,099 downwards.
GGAGGAGCGCACCCCCTTGATGCCCTTGCCCCGCAGGCGCAGCACCTGGCCGGTCTGGGTCTCGGCGGCGACCTTCACCTTGGCCTGGCCCTCCAGGGTGGGGATCTCGATCTCGCCGCCCAGGGCGGCGGTGGTGAAGCTCACGGGCATCTGGCAGTGCAGGTCGTTGCCGTCGCGCTGGAAGACGGCGTGCTCCTTGAGGTGGATGACCACGTAGAGGTCGCCCGGCGGGCCGCCGTTCACGCCGGCCTCGCCCTCGCCCCCGAGGCGGATCCGGTCGCCCTCGTCGATCCCGGCGGGGATCTTCACGGCGAGCGTCTTGTGGCGCTTGACCCGCCCGGCGCCGCCGCAGGCGCGGCAGGGGTCCGTGATCTGCTTGCCGCTGCCGTGGCAGGTGGGGCAGGTCTGCTGGATGGAGAAGAAGCCCTGCGACATGCGCACGGCCCCCGACCCGCCGCACGTCGTGCACGTCCTCGCCTGCGTGCCCGGCTTCGCGCCCGAACCGTGGCAGGTGTCGCACTCCTCCATCGCCGGGATGCGGATCTTGGTCTCCGTGCCGCGCGCCGCCTGCTCGAGCGTGATCTCGAGGTTGTAGCGCAGGTCGGCCCCTCGGTAGACGCCGGAGCGGCCGCGCCCGCCCCCGAAGATGTCGCCGAAGATGTCGCCGAAGGCCTCCGCGAAGCCGCCGAATCCGGCATCGCCGCCCATGCCCCCCATGCCCATCTGCGGATTGACGCCCGCGTGCCCGTAGGCGTCGTAGGCGCGGCGCTTGTCGGGCTCCGAGAGGATCTCGTAGGCCTCCTTGGCCTCCTTGAATTTCTCCTCCGCCTCCTTGTCGTTGGGGTTGCGGTCGGGGTGGAACTTCATGGCGAGCTTGCGATAGGCCTTCTTGACCTCCTCCTCCGAGGCCTCGCGGTCCACGCCCAGCACTTCGTAGTAGTCGCGCTTCGTCGCCATTTCCTGTCCGGTCCCTCAATGCGTGAAGGGGTGAAGGAGACTCGCCTCCTTCACCCCCGTTGCCTCGCGAGGCCTCGCGGCCCTCAGGCCGACTTCTTGTCCTTGACCTCGGTGTACTCCGCGTCGACCACGTTCTCCTCGCGGCCCGCGCCCTGGCCGCGGCCCTCGTCCTTGCCGCCGGCCCCGGGCCCCGCGCCGGGCTGGGCCTTGGCCTGGGCGTCGGCGTACATGCGCTCGCCCAGCTTCTGCGAGGCGGCGGCGAGGGCCTGGCTCTTCGCCTCGATCGCGGCCTTGTCGCCGTCCTTCAGGACCGCCTCCAGCGCCTTCGCGGCCTCCTCGATCGCCGACTTCTCCGCGGCGTCGATCTTGTCGCCGTATTCGGCGAGCGACTTGCGCACGCTGTGCAGGAGCTGGTCGGCGTGGTTGCGGGCGGTGACGAGCTCGAGCTGGCGCTTGTCCTCGTCGGCGTGCGACTCGGCGTCCTTCACCATCTTCTGGATCTCGTCCTCGGAGAGCCCGGAGCTCGCCTTGATCGTGATCTTCGACTCCTTGCCGGTGGCCTTGTCCCTGGCGTTCACGTGCAGGATGCCGTTGGCGTCGATGTCGAAGGTCACTTCGATCTGCGGCATCCCGCGGGGGGCCGGCGGGATGCCCTCGAGGTTGAACTGGCCCAGGCTCTTGTTGCCCGAGGCCACGTCGCGCTCGCCCTGGAGCACGTGGATCGTCACGGCGGACTGGTTGTCCTCCGCGGTCGAGAACACCTGCTGCGCCTTCGTGGGGATGGTGGTGTTCTTCTGGATGAGCTTCGTCATGACCCCGCCCAGCGTCTCGATGCCGAGCGACAGGGGAGTGACGTCCAGGAGGAGCACGTCCTTCACGTCGCCCTTGAGCACGCCGCCCTGGATCGCGGCGCCGATGGCCACCGCCTCGTCGGGGTTCACGTCCTTGCGCGGCTCCTTGCCGAAGAACTCGCGCACCTTGTCCTGGACCTTGGGCATGCGCGTCATGCCGCCCACGAGGATCACGTCGCCGATGTCGGAGACCTTCACGCCCGCGTCCCTGATGGCGATGCGGCAGGGCTCGATGGTCTTCTCGATGAGGTCCTCGACCAGCGCCTCGAACTTGGCGCGGGTGATCTTCATCGTGAGGTGCGAGGGCGCGCCGTTCGCCATGGCGATGTAGGGCTCGTTGATCTCGGTCTGCTGCGAGCTGGAGAGCTCGATCTTGGCGCGCTCGGCCGCCATCTTCACGCGCTGCAGCGCGATCGGGTCCTTGGCGAGGTCGACCCCGGACTGCTTGCGGAACTCCTCGACGATGTAGTCGATGAGGCGCTGGTCGAAGTCCTCGCCGCCGAGGAACGTGTCGCCGTTGGTCGAGAGCACCTCGAACTGGTGCTCGCCCTCGACCACCGCGATCTCGATGATGGAGATGTCGAAGGTGCCGCCGCCGAGGTCGTAGACGGCGATCTTGCGGTCCCCTTCCTTCTTGTCGAGCCCGAAGGCGAGCGCGGCCGCCGTCGGCTCGTTGATGATGCGCTTTACCTCGAGGCCGGCGATGCGGCCGGCGTCCTTCGTGGCCTGGCGCTGGGAGTCGTTGAAGTAGGCCGGGACCGTGATCACGGCCTCCGTCACGGGCTCGCCCAGGTAGTCCTCGGCGGTCTTCTTCATCTTGCGCAGCACTTCCGCCGACACCTGCGGCGGCGCGATGCCGCGGCCGCGGACCTCCACCCACGCGTCGCCGTTGTCGGCTCGGGTGATCCTGAAGGGCATGAGCGCGATGTCCTTCTGGACCTCGCGCTCCTCGAAGCGGCGGCCGATGAGGCGCTTGACCGCATAGAGGGTGTTCTTCGCGTTGGTGACCGCCTGGCGCTTGGCCGGCGCGCCGACCAGGATCTCGTCGTTGTCGGCGTAGGCGACGATGGAGGGCGTGGTGCGCGCCCCCTCGCTGTTCTCGATGACCTTGGGCTTGCCGCCCTCCATGATCGCCACGCAGGAGTTCGTGGTGCCCAGGTCGATGCCGATGATCTTTGCCATGTTCGTTGTCCTCGGTGCTTGTCCTTAACCTGCCGGGAAAATGGGGTTATTCCGCGATCTTTCAAGCGCTTGGCGGGGCTTCGGCCGCGGGCGCGGCCTTCTCGCGCGCCACCATCACCAGCGCGGGCCGGATGACGCGGTCGTTCAGGAGGTAGCCCTTCTGCACCACGGCCACCACGGTGTTGGGATCCTGGTCGGAGTCGACCTGGCTCAGGGCCTGGTGGCGATGGGGATCGAACTTCGCGCCCTGCGGGTCGATCGGGGAGAGCGCGGCCTTCTCGAAGGCGGTGGCGAGCTGCTTGCAGGTGATCTCCACGCCCTGGCGAAGGGACTCCACCGTGGGCGCCGGCACCGCGAGGGCGGCCTCCAGGCTGTCGCGCACGGCGAGCAGCGACGAGGCGAAGGACTCGATGCCGTACTTGTGCGCCCGGGCGACGTCCTCGGCCGCACGCCGGCGCGTGTTCTCGGTCTCCGCCATCGCGCGCAGGAAATCCTCGTTGAGCCGGGCTGCCCGGGCCTCGGCCTCCGCCAGCCGCGCCTCCAGCTCGATCAGCCGGGTTTCCGGCGCGATGGCGGTTTCCGGCGCCGTCTCGGGCGCGGGGGCAATCGGATCGGTCACGCGAATCTCCCTGAAAAACAAACCTTTAGCGGGCACATGGGGGCATGGGGCGGGATTTCAAGGCGCGGGGCGGGCACGGCCGCGCCGCACGCCGGCCGGCGGAGGAAAAGTCGTTGATCCGGAAGGAAAATTCGGACCGCTACTTGCGGCGCCCGGGCAGGACCCAGCTCACCACCAGGGTGACGAGGCTGTAGAGGAGCGAGCCCACCAGCGCCGCGAGGAAGCCGTCGACCGAGAAGCCCTTGACGACCTGCGCCACGAACCAGAAGAGCGCGGCGTTGATGACGAAGAGGAAGAGTCCCAGGGTGATGATCGTCACCGGCAGCGTGAGCACGACGAGGATCGGCCGGATGAGCGCGTTGGCCAGTCCCAGCGCGAGCGCCGCGACGGCGGCGGCGAGGAAGCTCTCCACGCGCACGCCGGGGTAGAGGTAGGCCACCGCCAGGAGCGCCAGCGCATTGAGGAGCCACCGCAGGAGGAGCGACGTCATGGCCGTGTCCCTTCGCTACTTCGTGGCGCCGAGGGCGCGGGCGCGCCCGGCGCTTTCACGGCCCTCGGCCTCCGCGGCCTGCGCGTCCCACTCGGCGCTCGCCCAGCCGTGCAGGTTCTCGAGGGCGATACGCGTGAGGGCCGCCATGAACGCGGGCGAGTCGTTGGTCGTCGGGATGTAGTGGAACTCCTTGCCGCCCGCCGCGAGGAAGGACTGCCGGCCCTCGATCGCGATCTCCTCGAGCGTCTCCAGGCAGTCGGCGGCGAAGCCGGGGCAGATCACGTCCACGCGCCCGATGCCGTTGCCCCCCAGCTCGGCCAGCGTATCGGCCGTGTAGGGCTTGAGCCACTCGGCGCGGCCGAATCGCGACTGGAAGGTGACCACGGTGCGCTCGTCGTTCCAGCCCAGCTCGGTGGCGACGAGGCGCGCGCTCTTGTGGCACTCGCAGTGGTAGGGGTCGCCGCGGTCGAGCGAGAAGCGCGGCAGGCCGTGGAAGCTCATCACCAGGCGGTCGGGACGGCCGTGCTTCGTCCAGTAGTCGTTCACCGCGCGCGCGATCGCCTTCACGTAGGCGGGGTGGTCGTGGAAGTTCCGGACGGTGCGCACGGCCGGGACGTTGCGCATCCGCGAGAGGACGGCGCCCACGGCGTCCATCGCGGACCCCGTGGTGCTCGCGGCGTACTGCGGGTAGAGCGGCAGCACCAGGATGCGGACGCACCCCTTGGACCTCAGGCGCGCGAGGCCGTCGGCGATGGAGGGATTGCCGTAGCGGCACGCGCCCTCGACCGCGAGCGGGGACTTCACGCGCTCGCCGAGGTAGCCGCGCAGGAGCTGGACCTGGCGCTCGAGGTGGACGCGCAACGGCGAGCCGTCCTTCGTCCAGATGGAGGCGTACTTGGCCGCGCTCTTCGCGGGGCGGGTGAGGAGGATCAGGCGCAGGATCGGCCACCAGGCCAGGCGCGGGATCTCCACCACGCGCGGGTCCCAGAGGAACTCGGCGAGGTAGCGGCGCACGGCCGCGGGGGTGGCCTCGTCGGGCGTGCCGAGGTTGACCAGCAGGATTCCCGTGCGCGACGGCGAGCCGTGCGCGTACGGCGGTTCGGGGAGGTAGGCCATTCAGTGCTGGGACAGGGCGGAGGAGATGAGCTTCGCCGTCACGTCCACGATGGGGATGACGCGCTCGTAGGCCATGCGGGTGGGGCCGATCACCCCGACGGTGCCCACGACGCGGCCGTCGACCTCGTAGGGCGCGGTCACGATCGAGCACTCGTCGAGCGGCACGAGCTGCGAGTCGCCGCCGATGAAGATCTTCACGCCCTCGGCGCGCTCGCTCTCGTCGAGCAGGCCCAGGAGCTGGGCCTTCCTCTCGAAGAGGTCGAAGAGCTTGCGCAGCCGCGCGCGGTCCGAGGAGAGGTCGTCCACGTCGAGGAGGTTCCTCTCGCCGGAGATCACCACGCCGTCGGCGGGCTGGCGCAGGGCCTCGCCGCCCGTCTCGATGGCCGCGCGCATGAGCTGGGAGATGTCGCGGTGCAGGTCGAGGAGCTCCCCGCGCAGGCGGCCCGCGATGGTGGCGAAGTCCATCCCGGCGTAGTTCTGGTTGATGGCGTTGGCGGCCTCCACGAGCTGCGCCGGGGTGTAGGGCCGGTCGGTGACGAGGACGCGGTTCTGAACCTCGCCGTCGGAGGCCACGATGATGAGCAGCACGCGCTTCTCCGACAGGTGGAAGAACTCCACGTGGCGAAGCGCGGCGCGCCGGCGCGGCGAGACCACCACGCCGGCGAAGTGCGTGAGGTCGGAGAGCAGCTGCGAGGCGGCCGCGACCACCCGGTGCGGGTCGTCCGGGAGGAGGCTGCCCTCGATCTGGGCGCGCTCGACCTCCTCCAGGGGGCGGACCGTGAGGAGCGTGTCGACGAAGAATCGGTAGCCCTTGGGGGTGGGCACGCGGCCGGCCGAGGTGTGGGGGCTCGCGACGAAGCCCATTTCCTCGAGGTCGGCCATCACGTTGCGGATCGTGGCCGGAGATAGCTCGAGGCTGGAGGCGCGCGCCAGGGCCCGCGAGCCGACGGGCTGGCCGTCGGCGATGTAGCGCTCGACGAGGATCTTGAGCAGGGCCTGCGCCCGGTCGTTCAGCATGCGTGCCATTGTACGAAAAATCGTCCTCCGCGTAGCCCGGGGTTCTCCTTTGTCCCGCGCCGGCGCTGTGATCTAATTGGGGCCCATGCTCCCCCCCTTCAAGACCGTGGCGATCGTCGGAAAGAGCGACGCCCCGGTCCTGCCCGAGAAGCTCGACCAGGTCGTCGCGGTGCTGCGCGCGCACCGCGCCGCGGTGCTCATGGACACCCGCACCGCGGAGGCCTCCCGCGTCCCGCCCGACGAGGCGCTGCCGCTCTCCGAGCTGCCGGGGCGCGCCGACCTCGCGGTGGTGGTGGGCGGCGACGGCACGCTCCTTTCCTGCGCCCGCCTGATGGCTGCCCACGGCGTGCCGCTCATCGGCGTGAACCTGGGCCGGCTGGGCTTCCTCACCGACATCCCCGCCGACCGCGTCGCCGAGACCCTCTCGGCCGTGCTCGAGGGCGACTTCGTCGCGGAGGAGCGGCTCATGCTCGCCGCCCGCGTGCTGCGGGCCGGTCGCGAGGTCTTCGCCACGCACGCGATGAACGACGTGGTGGTGAGCCGGGCGGGCACCGGGAGCATGATCGAGTTCGCCGTGCACGTGGACGGCGAGTTCATCTACAGCCTGCGCGCCGACGGCATCATCGCCGCGACACCGACGGGATCCACCGCCTATGCGCTCTCCGCGGGCGGGCCCATCCTGCACCCGGGGCTCTCGGCGGTCGCGCTGGTGCCCATCTCGCCGCACACGCTCTCCAACCGCCCGGTGGCCATCCAGAGCACCTCGCGCATCGACATCGTCCTGGTGCGGGGCCCGGGGGCGCGCGCCAACTTCGACGTGCAGTCTCACGTGGACCTCGAGGCGAACGACGTCGTGGGAATCGCCGCGGCGGCCAGGCCCGCGATCCTGCTGCACCCGCGCGGCTACCGCTACTTCTCGATGCTGCGCGACAAGCTGCGCTGGAACGAGCGCAATTCCTGAGGCGCCGGCCCATCCCATGCTCAGGGCCCTCGCGCTTCGCGACTTCGTGATCGTGGAATCGCTCGAGCTCGAGCTCGCCGCGGGGTTCACGGCGCTCACCGGCGAGACGGGCGCGGGAAAGTCGATCCTGGTCGACGCCCTGGGCCTCGTCCTGGGCAGTCGCGCCGACCCGGCCGTGATCCGGGCGGGCGCCTCCCGCGCCGACATCGCGGCGGAATTCGACGTGGGCGCGAGCCCGGCCGCGCGCGCCTGGCTCGCGGCCAACGACCTGGAGGAGCCCGGCGCCGAGGCCTGCCTCGTGCGCCGCACGATCGACCGCGCAGGTCGCTCGCGAGGGTTCGTGAACGGCCGGCCGGCCACCGCCTCGCAGCTGCGCGAGCTGGGCGAGCTCCTGGTCGACATCCACGGCCAGCACGAGCACCAGTGGCTCGCGCAGCGCGACTACCAGCGGCGACTGCTCGACGCCTTCGCCGGCGCCGAGGACGGCGCGCGCGAGGTGGCCTCGCGGCACGGCGAGTGGCGGCGCGCCGCCGAGGCGCGCGCGGCCCGGGAGCGCGCGCGGGAGTCGAGCGAGCGCGAGCGCGAGTTCCTGCGCGAGGAGATCCGCGACCTCGAGGCGCTCGCCTTCACGCCCGAGGGCTGGGCGGAGGAGACGGCCGAGCACCGTCGCCTGGCGCACGCGCAGGAGCTCATCGCCCATTGCCGGGCCGCGCTCGAGGCCGCCGACGAGGGCGAGCCCAGCGCCACCGGCCTCATCGCCGGCGCGGCCTCGCGCCTGGCGCAGGCGGCCGAGGTCGACCCCGGGCTCGCCCAGGTGCAGCGCGACCTGGAGAGCGCGGCGGCGCACGCGGCGGAGGCCGCGCACGAGCTTCGCCGCTACCTGCAGCGCGTGGAGCCGGACCCGCA
>JAHCLE010000119.1 GCA_026125445.1 Burkholderiales bacterium | reverse complement strand
ACGCTGGGCTACCGCGTCACCGTGCTCGATCCGGATCCGCTTTCGCCCGCGGCGGAATTCGCCACGGGCCACCTCAACACGGCCTACACCCACCCCGTCTCGCTCGACGAGCTGGCGCAGACCTGCGCCGCGGTGACCACGGAGTTCGAGAACGCGCCGGCCGAGGCCCTGCACGCGCTGGCCGAGCGCACCGTCGTTCGCCCCAGCGGCAACGCCGTCGCGGTGGCCCAGGACCGAAGCCGCGAGAAGGGCTTCATCGCCACGCACGGGCTTCCCGTGGGCCCCTTCGCCGACATCCGGGACGAGTCCGACTTCGACGCGGCGCTCTCGCGCGTGAAGCTTCCCGCGATCCTCAAGACGGCGCGCTTCGGCTACGACGGCAAGGGGCAGGCCACCATCGCCAGCCGCGCCGAGCTCGAGGGCGTCTTCGCGCAATGGAAGCGCGTGCCCTGCGTGCTCGAGGAGCGGCTCGCCCTGGATTTCGAGATCTCGGTGATCCTCGCCCGCGGCGCCGACGGCGAGGTGGCCGTCTTTCCGGTCGCGGAGAACCGCCACACGCGCGGGATCCTCGACGTGACCATCGCGCCGGCGCGCATCCCGAAGGCGCTCGCGGCCGAGGCCACCGACATCGCCACGCGCCTGGCCCAGGCCCTGGACTACGTGGGCGTCCTCGCCGTGGAGATGTTCGTGGTGGACGGGCGACTGCTGGTGAACGAGATCGCCCCGAGGCCGCACAACAGCGGCCACTACACGATCGACGCCTGCCGCACCTCGCAGTTCGAGCAGCAGGTGCGGGTGCTCTGCGGTCTGCCCCTGGGAGATCCCACGCTGCACACCCCGGGGGTGATGGTGAACCTGCTGGGCGACATCTGGGGCGCCGGCGAACCGCGCTGGGAGGCGGTCCTGCGCCACGCCGGGGCCCACCTGCACCTCTACGGCAAGCGCGAGGCCCGCCCGGGGCGCAAGATGGGCCACGTGACGGTTTGCGAGACCGACCTCGGCAAGGCCCTGGACGTGGCGCTGGCCATCCGGCGCGACCTGGGAATCGACGAATCCGCCTGAGCCCCGCCGTGCGTCCAACGGGGACACAGACCCTCCGGAGATCCGCCATGACCGCCTACCGCCTCGTTCCCGCCGCGCTGCTCGCCTCGCTGGCCCTCCTCGCCCCGGAAGCCGCCTTCGCGCTCTTCGGAACGACCATCCAGCCCTCCGGCAAGGTGGCGAGCGAGAACCGCGATGCGAAGGGCTTCTCGGGCGTATCCCTTTCCATCCCCGGCACCGTGGTGGTGCGCCAGGGCGAGCCGGCCTCGGTCTCCGTGGAGGCCGACGACAACCTGCTTCCCGAGATCGAGACCGTCGTCGAGCGCGGCTCGCTCAAGATCCGCTTCAAGCGCGACGTCAGCCTGCCGGGCCGCGCCACGATCCGGCTCCTGGTGGTGAGCCCCGCGATCGAGTCGCTCTCGGTGGCCGGCAGCGGCGACATCCTCGCCGAGACGCTGCGCTCGAAGTCGCTCGATATCTCCGTGGCCGGCTCCGGGGACGTGAAGATCGCGCGCCTCGAGGCCGATGCCGTCAAGGCCTCCATCGCGGGCAGCGGCGACGTCAAGGTCGCGGGCAAGTCCGGCGCGCTCACCGCCAGCATCGCCGGCAGCGGCGACCTGCACGCCGAGCGCCTCGAGGCGGGCCGGGCGAAGGTGTCCATCGCGGGCTCCGGGGACGCAACCCTCTGGGTGCGCGACTCGCTCGAAGTCTCCACCGTCGGCAGCGGCGACGTGCGCTACCGCGGCGACCCGGCGGTGAAGTCGAGCGCCATCGGCTCCGGGACCGTGGCGCGCCTCGGGCCCGCTCCCTGAGGCATGTTCGGCTGGCTCGGCAAGCGCGAGGCGAAGGCCGAGCCCATCGACGAGGGGCTCTGGGAGAGCGCCACCTTCCCCTACCTCTTCATGCGCGGGATGCCCGCCGCGGACGCCGAGCGCCTGCGCGGACTCGCCTCCGGTTTCCTGGCCCGCAAGCACTTCTCCGGCACCCACGGCCTGGACATCACGCCCTTCATGCGGGTGCAGGTGGCCGCGCAGGCCTCGATCCTGGTGCTCGAGCTGGGCATCGAGTGGTACGACGGCTGGAGCGAGGTCATCGTCTACCCGGGCCAGTTCGCCCCCGAGCGCGAGGTGGTCGACGAGACGGGCGTGGTGCACCTGGTGAACGACCCCATGGCGGGCGAGGCCTGGCTGGGCGGCCCCGTGATCCTCTCCTACGAGGACGTGGCGATGACGAGCGACGAGGACGCGCGCGTGGCGGGCTACAACGTGGTGATCCACGAGTTCGCGCACAAGCTCGACATGCTCGACGGCGATCCCAACGGCTGCCCGCCCCTGCACGCGGGGATGGCACTGGCGGCCTGGCGGAGAGCCTTTTCCGTGGCCTACGAAGATTTCTGCCGCCGGGTGGACGAAGCGGACGCGCGCGAGGAGGAAGACGGCGGGAAGGCGCTCGCGGAGCTGCCGATGGACCCCTACGGTTCGGAGAGCCCGGGCGAGTTCTTCGCGGTGGCCTCGGAGGCGTTCTTCGAGACGCCCGAGCTGCTCGAGCCCGCCTATCCGGCGGTCTACGGTCAGCTGAGGGAGTTCTACCGGCAGGATCCCCTGGCCAGGCTCGCGGCCGCGGGGGGGTGAGGCGGGGCGGGCGCCCCGCCGGTCAGAGGAAGAGGACGGCGGGGAAGACGGCGATCGCCAGCACGATCAGGATCCACTCGCAGTTCCAGCGCTTCAGGTGGCCGGTGTAGTGCAGGATGATCGCGGCGATGGCGAAGACGTAGAAGGCGGCAAGGAGCATTCTTTTCCCCTGATTTTGCCTGTGAGGATAGCAGGAAAGCCCCTGCGGGCCTAGACCGCGTCCTCGCCCGTCTCGCCGGTGCGGATGCGCACCACCTGCGGGACGTCGCAAACGAAGATCTTGCCGTCGCCGATCTTGCCCGTGCGCGCGGCCTTCACGATGGCGTCGATCGCCTTGTCCACCAGTGCGTCGCCCACCACCACCTCCACCTTCACCTTGGGCAGGAAGTCCACCACGTACTCGGCGCCCCGGTAGAGCTCGGTGTGGCCCTTCTGGCGGCCGAACCCCTTCACCTCGGTCACCGTGAGCCCGGACACCCCCATCTCGGAGAGCGCCTCGCGGACCTCGTCCAGCTTGAACGGCTTGATGACGGCTTCGATCTTCTTCATGGCGATCACACCTTCGGTCGGAACCCGGATGTTATCGGATAGCGCCAGTCCTTGCCAAAGCCGCGCGGGGTGATGCGCACGCCGGGGGGCGCCTGGCGGCGCTTGTACTCGTTGACGCGGATGAGGTGCACGACGCGGCGCACGGCCTCGGCGTCGTAGCCCAGCCCCATGATGGCCTCGGGGTCCATGTCGCGCTCCATGTAGCGCTCGACCACCGCGTCCAGCAGCTCGTAGGGCGGGAGGCTGTCCTGGTCGGTCTGGTCGGGGCGCAGCTCGGCCGAGGGCGCGCGGTCGATCACCCGCTCGGGAATGACCCGCCCGCGCGAGTTGCGCCACCGGGCCAGGCGGTAGACGAGCGTCTTCACCACGTCCTTGATGAGCGCGAAGCCGCCGGCCATGTCGCCGTAGAGCGTGGCGTAGCCCGTGGCCATCTCGCTCTTGTTGCCGGTGGACACCACGAGCCAGCCGAACTTGTTGGAAAGCGCCATGAGGAGCGTGCCGCGCGTCCTCGCCTGCAGGTTCTCCTCCGTCGTGTCCTCGGGACGGCCGGCGAAGACCGGGGCGAGCTGGGCGCGGAAGGCATCGAAGACCGGGCGGATGGGAATCTCGTCGTAGCGGATGCCCAGCAGGCGGGCGATCTCGCGGGCGTCCTCGACGCTCATCGAGGCGGTGTAGTCCGAGGGCATCATCACGGCATGCACGCGCCCCGGCCCCAGGGCGTCCGCGCAGATCGCGGCGACGATGGCCGAATCGATGCCGCCGGAGAGCCCGACGAGCACCCCGGGAAAGCGGTTCTTCTCCACGTAGTCCCGCACGCCCGTCTCGAGCGCGCGGTAGATCGTCTCCTCCTCGGTGAGCGGGGGTGCGAGGGATCCCGAGAGGCGCGAGCCCTCGAAGTCCACGATGTCGATCGCCTCGCGGAAGCTCTCGCCCTGGTAGCCGAGCCTGCCGTCGCCGGAGAAGGCGAAGGAGGCGCCGTCGAAGACGAGCTCGTCCTGCCCGCCCACCCAGTGGACGTAGAGCAGCGGCAGCCCCGTCTCCTTCACCCGCGAGCCCATCACCTGGTAGCGCTCGGCGAGCTTGTTGCGGTGGTAGGGCGAGGCGTTGATCGAGAGGAGCAGCTCCGCGCCCGCCGCCTTCGCCTGGGCGGCAGGCTGCGGGAACCACAGGTCCTCGCAGATCGTGAGCGCGACGCGGCGCCCCTCGACCTCGAAGACGCAGGGGCGGTTTCCCGTGGCGAAGTAGCGCTTCTCGTCGAAGACGTTGTAGTTGGGCAGTTCCTGCTTGAAGTAGATCGCCTCCACCCGGCCGCCGCGAAGCACCGAGGCCGCGTTGTAGCGCACGCGGCCCTCCCGGTGCGGGTGCCCCACGACGACGGCGATGCCGGGCGCGCAGGAGGCGAGGCCCAGGAGCTCGGCCTCGCACTGGTCGCAGAAGTCGTTGCGGAAGAGCAGGTCCTCCGGCGGGTAGCCCGAGAGCGCCAGCTCCGGCGTCACGACGAGCGTCGCGCCGGCCGCCTGCGCCTCGCCGATGGCCACGCGGATGCGCTCGGCGTTGCCGGCGAAGTCGCCCACGGTGGTGTTGATCTGGGCGACGGCGATCTTCATCGGTGGGGAATGGCCGGCGGTGCCGGCGCGCGGGGCGGATAGAATCGGGCCCTGCCATTATAGTCCGCCACCCCTTGAGCGATCGCCTGCGAATCCTCGACTCGCTGGATGCCCTCCCGCCCGACGCGTGGGACCGGCTGCACGGCGGCAACCCCACGCTCGCGCACGCCTTCCTCTCGAGCCTGCACCGCTCCGGATGCGCCTCGCCCGACACCGGCTGGGCGCCCTGCTACGTCACCCTCTGGGAGGGAGCGGAGCTCGCGGGCGCGGTGCCCCTGTACGCGAAGTCCCACTCCTACGGCGAGTACGTCTTCGACTGGGCCTGGGCCGACGCCTACGATCGCCACGGCCTCGCCTACTATCCCAAGCTCCTCTCGGCCGTGCCGTTCACGCCGGCCACGGGGCCCCGGCTCCTGGCCTCGAGCGACGCGCAGCGCGACGAGCTGGCGCGCGAGCTCGTCGGGCTCGCGCGGCGGCAGGAGGTGTCGTCGCTGCACGTGCTCTTCCCCGCGCAGCCCGATGCCGAGGCCCTGCGGCGCGCGGGATTCCTCGAGCGCACCGCCATCCAGTTCCACTGGCGCAATGCCGGCTACAAGTCGTTCGAGGACTTCCTCGCCGACCTCTCCCACGACAAGCGCAAGAAGATCCGTCAGGAGCGGCGGCGCGTGGCACAGGCCGGCGTGACGATCCGCCGCGTCACGGGTCGCGAGGCCACGCCGGCGGACTGGGACTTCTTCGCGAAGTGCTACCGCCGCACCTACCGCGAGCACCGTTCCACGCCCTACCTCACGCGCGAGTTCTTCGGGATGATCGCCGGGCGCATGCCGGACAACGTGCTGCTCGTGATCGCCGAGCGCGACGGCCGGCCCGTGGCTTCCGCCATGGACCTCTTCTCCCCCACGGTCCTCTACGGCCGCTACTGGGGAGCCGTCGAATTCGTGCCCGGCCTGCACTTCGAGGCCTGCTACTACCAGGCGATCGAGTTCGCCATCGAGCGCGGCATCGCCCGCGTCGAGGGCGGCGCGCAGGGAGAGCACAAGCACGCGCGGGGATTCCTGCCGGAGGTGACGCGCTCCTTCCACTGGCTCGCGCATCCGGCGTTCGCGAAGGCGGTGGACGACTACCTCGCCAGGGAAGGCGCGGCGATCGCGCAGTACGTGGACGAGCTGGATGAGCGGTCCCCTTTCCGGAGGGGTGGGGAGTGATGCCGGGGACGGGGTGCCGGAAGGCGACTCCCTACGCGCCGGCCTTGTCCCAGGCCGCGGAGAACTCCTTCCAGTGCGCCGCCTTCTGCTCGGCCAGGAAGGCGCGGAAGAGCGCGACCTCCTTCTCGAACGCGTCCGGCGAGAGGGCCCCGCGCATGCGCTGGAAACGCAGGAAGAGCAGGAACGTGTTGGCGACGTCGGTCTCGCAGTAGTCGCGGATCGCGTCGATCTTCCCGTCCTGCCAGGCCGACCAGACCTTCGACCCGTCCATGCCGAGCTTTCCGGGCAGCCCGTTCAGCTGCGCGATGTCATCCAGCGGGGCAAAGGCGCGGTTCTGGTAGCTCGCCAGGATGTCCATGAGGTCGATGTGGCGGGTGTGGTAGCGGCCGAGGTAGTTGTTGAACTTGAACTCGCGGTCGTCCTCGCCGAGGTCCCAGTAGCGCGAAGCGACGATGCCATGCATCAGCGCGCGGTAGTGCAGCACCGGCAGGTCGAAGCCGCTGCCGTTCCACGACACGAGCTGCGGCGTGTACTTGTCGATGCCGTCGAAGAAGCGCTTGACGAGCTCCGCCTCGCCGTCCTTCGCGGTGCCGAGGGACCAGACCCGGACGCTGTCCCGGTCGCGCAGCGCGCAGGAGATCGCGACGACGCGGTGCAGGTGGCAGGGCAGGAAATCGCTTCCCGTCGCCTGGCGGCGGCGCTGCGAGGCGAGTTCCACGACGGCCTCGTCGGCGGTGTCGGGCGCGAGGTCCCAGACGCGGCGAAGCCCCGCCACGTCGGGAATGGTCTCGATGTCGAAGACGAGGACGGGCGTCATGGATCCGGAAGGGCTTGGCGGCGCGAAGCTCGCCTACGCCGGGAACACGCCCGTCGAGAGGTAGCGGTCGCCGCGGTCGCAGACGATGTGGACGATGACCGCGTCCTTCGCCTCCGCGCTCACTTTCAGGGCCGCCGCGAGGCCTCCGCCCGAGGAGATCCCTGCGAAGATGCCCTCCTCGGCCGCGAGGCGCCGCGCCATCTCCTCGCTCTCCTGCTGCGTGACCTCGACGACGCGGTCCACGCGCGAGCGGTCGAAGATCTTCGGCAGGTACTGCTCGGGCCACTTGCGGATCCCCGGCACGTTCGAGCCCGGCGCGGGGTGCACGCCGATCACCTGGATGGCGGGGTTCTTCTCCTTCAGGAACCGCGAGCAGCCCATGAGCGTGCCCGTGGTGCCCATCGTGGCCACGAAATGGGTGATCCGTCCCTGCGTATCGCGCCAGATCTCGGGCCCGGTGCCCTCGTAGTGCGCGCGCGGGTTGTCCGGGTTGGCGAACTGGTCGAGGATCACGCCCTCGCCGGCGTCGCGCATGCGCTCGGCCGTGTCGCGCGCGAGCTCCATGCCGCCCTTCTCCGCGGTCAGGACGAACCTCGCCCCGAAGGCCGCCATCGTCTGCCGCCGCTCGATCGAGAGGTGCTCGGGCATCACGAGGATCATCCGGTAGCCCCGGATGGCCGCCGCCATGGCGAGCGCGATGCCGGTGTTGCCGCTCGTGGCCTCGATGAGCGTGTCGCCCGGCTTGATCTCCCCGCGCCGCTCCGCGCCCAGGACCATCGCCATCGCGGGGCGGTCCTTCACCGAGCCGGCCGGGTTGTTCCCCTCGAGCTTGGCGAGGATCGTGTTGGTGGTGCGCCCGGGAATGCGCTGGAGGCGGACCAGCGGGGTGTTGCCGACGAACTGCTCGAGGGTGGGGAACATGCGCTCGCCTCGCGGTGGCGGGGATGGAAGTATAGCGGCCCTGACCGGGCCCGGAAGCGAAAGGCCCCGCGCTCGGCGGGGCCCTGTCGTTCGCCGCGGACGGACGGCTACTTCTTCTCGTCCTTCTTGGCGTCGGCCTTCTTCTCGTCCTTCTTC
>JAHCLE010000118.1 GCA_026125445.1 Burkholderiales bacterium | reverse complement strand
AGCCGCATCAAGGTGAAGAGCCTGAACTTCATGCGCGGGCGCACCTTCATCAACAAGTACCTCATCATCGACGAGGCCCAGAACCTCACGCCCAAGCAGATGAAGACGCTCATCACGCGCGCCGGGCCGGGGACGAAGGTGGTCTGCCTGGGCAACATCGCGCAGATCGACACGCCCTACCTCACCGAGGGCTCCTCGGGCCTCACCTACGTCGTGGACCGCTTCAAGGGCTGGGGCCACAGCGGCCACATCACCCTCACGCGCGGGGAGCGCTCGCGGCTCGCGGACCACGCCGCCGAGGTGTTGTGACCCATCGCGTGCTCGTCACCGGCGCGAGCCAGGGCATCGGCCGCGCCTGCGCGGCGCGCCTCGCGCAGGACGGTCACGACGTCGTCAACATCGACCTGAAGGCGCCGGCGCGGGCGCTTGCCCGCGAGACCTTCATCGCGGCCGATCTCTCGGAGGAGTCCGCCACCGCGAAGGCGCTCGCCGAGGCGCTCGCCCCCGGCCCCATCACGCGCCTGGTGAACAACGTGGGCACCGTGCGCCCCGGCTCCGTCGAGGAAGCCACCTCGGCCGACCTCGCCGCGGTGGTGAGCCTGAACCTGCGCTGCTCGATCCAGTGCGTCCAGGCGCTGCTTCCCGGCATGAAGGCGGCGCGCTTCGGGCGCATCGTCGGGATCTCCAGCCGCGCGGCGCTGGGGAAGGAGCTGCGCACCGTCTACGCCGCCACCAAGGCCGGCATCGAGGGCATGACCAGGGTGTGGGCGCTCGAGCTGGGAGCGCACGGCATCACCGCGAACGCCGTGGGGCCCGGCCCCATCGGCACCGAGCTCTTCCACCGCGTGAACCCGGCGGACTCGCCACGCACGAAGGCCATCATCGAGGGCATCCCGGTCAAGCGCCTGGGAACCCCAGAGGACGTCGCGCACGCGGTGGCCTCGCTCCTGGACGAGCGCGCCGGCTTCATCACCGGCCAGGTGCTCTACGTCTGCGGCGGGATGACCGTGGGCAACGCCGGGGCCTGAGGCCGCCTCAGTCCGGGTCAAATGCGGCAAATGCCTCCACCGCGCGATCGACGCCGGCCGCGTCCACGTCGAGGTGCGTGACGAGCCGCGTGCGCGGCGAGACGATCGCGATCACGCCCTGCGCGGCCAGGTGCTCCTGCAGGCCCGCGCAGCGCTCCTTCGCGACCTTCACGAAGACCATGTTCGTCTGCGGCGTCTCGACCTCGCAGCCGGCGGCGGCGAGGCCCCTGGCCAGTCGCTCGGCATTGGCGTGGTCCTCCGCCAGCCGTTCCACATGGTGATCCAGCGCGTAGAGCCCCGCCGCGGCGAGAATCCCGACCTGGCGCATGCCGCCGCCGAGCATCTTGCGGATGCGCCGCGCCTTGTCGACGAGCCCGCGATGCCCGACGAGCACCGTGCCGGCCGGCGTCCCCAGCCCCTTCGACAGGCACGCGGAAACGGTGTCGAAGCCGGCGCACAGCGCGCCGACCGGCATGCCGAGCTTCACGGCCGCGTTGAAGATGCGCGCCCCGTCGAGGTGGGTGGACAGGCCCTTCTTCCAGGCGAGCGTCACCGCCTTCGCGAGGTAATCGCGCCCGATCACCTTGCCGCCGATGGTGTTCTCCAGCGCCAGGAGCCGCGTGATGGCGAAGTGGGAATCGTCCGGCTTGATGGCCGCCTCCACCATCGCGAGGTCGAGCGTGCCGTCGGGCAGGTTCTGGATCGGCTGCGGCTGGATCGAGCCCAGGACCGCCGCCCCGCCTCCCTCGTAGCGGTAGGTGTGCGCATCCTGGCCGACGATCACCTCCTCGCCGCGCCCGCAATGGGCCATGAGGGCGGCGAGGTTCGACTGCGTTCCGGTGGGAAAGAAGAGCCCGGCCTCCAGGCCGAAGAGCTCCGCCGTGCGCGCCTCGAGCGCCTTCGCGGTGGGATCGTCGCCGAAGACGTCGTCGCCCACCTCGGCGCGGGCCATCGCCTCGCGCATGGCGGGCGAAGGGCGCGTGACGGTGTCGCTGCGAAGGTCGACGACGGGGGCCATCCTTCCCGCCCTCAGCGCAGGCTGGCGTTGAACTTCTCCAGCGCGGCCGAGCCCGGGCAGAGCTCCTTCTCCGAGAGCTGGTTGAGCGGCACCTCGGTGGTGTTGAGGCTCGCGTGCAGGTCGGTCGCGTCCGGCTCGACGTAGAGCAGGCCCGTCACGATCTCGCCGTGGGCGTAGCGCGACTGCACGTAGCTCATGGCGGAGATGCGGCTGGAGGAATCGTAGTCGTCGGCGAGCTTGCGAAGGCGAAGCACCGATCCGTCGTGCTGCGTGACCTCCTGCACCGACCCCGGCGGGTAGTCGGTGGTGATCTCCCGGTGCACGGTGATCACGTCCAGGCGGTTGACGGCCTCGTTGTGGTTCCTCACGTAGTCGTAGCTGCGCGTGGAGCCCTCGTGGTTGTTGAAGGCCACGCACGGCGACACCACGTCGATGAAGGCCGCGCCCGGGTGCGTGAGGGCGCCCTTGATGAGGGGCACGAGCTGCGCCTTGTCGCCCGAGAAGCTGCGGCCCACGTAGGTGGCGCCCAGCTGCAGCGCAAGGATGGCGAGGTCGATGCCCTCGTCGGTATTGACCGCCCCGCGCTTGGACTTCGAGCCCCGGTCGGCCGTGGCGGAGAACTGCCCCTTGGTGAGGCCGTAGACGCCGTTGTTCTCCACGATGTAGGTCATGTTCACGCCGCGGCGCATGGCGTGCGCGAACTGCCCGAGACCGATGGAGGCGGAGTCGCCGTCTCCGGAGACGCCGAGGTAGATGAGGTCGCGGTTGGCCAGGTTGGCGCCGGTCAGCACCGAGGGCATGCGCCCGTGCACGGAGTTGAAGCCGTGCGACTTGTCCAGGAAGTAGGTTGGCGTCTTCGACGAGCAGCCGATGCCCGAGAGCTTGGCCACCTTGTGCGGCTCGATGGCGAGCTCCCAGCAGGCCTGGATGATGGCGGCGCTGATGGAATCGTGCCCGCAGCCGGCGCAGAGCGTGGAGATCGTGCCCTCGTAGTCGCGGCGCGTGAAGCCCAGCGCGTTCGCGGGCAGGTCGGGGTGGTGCAGCTTGGGCTTGGCGAGGTAGGTCATATTCTTTCCTTTGCGGCTCCTTCGTCGACCGCGTTCTACTCCCCGGCCGCGGCGGTGCGCCGGATGGGCCGGACATTGAAGGCGGAAAGGCGCTCCTCGATCTCCTGGCGGATGAAGCGCGCGGTGATGGGCGTGCCGTCGTAGTGCAGCACCGAGGAGAGGCGCGAGGGATCGATCGCGCCCTCGTTGACGAGGAGCGTGCGCAGCTGCCCGTCGCGGTTCTGCTCCACCACGAAGACGTGGTCGTGGGCATTGACGAACTCGATCACCGAGTCCTGGAACGGGAAGGCCCGCACGCGCAGGGCGTCGAGGGCGATGCCCTCGGCCTCCAGCTCGGCAAGCGCCTCGTCCATGGCGCAGGCGGTGGAGCCGTAGTAGATCACCGCATGGTGCGCGGTGCGCGGCGAATCCTTCACGACCGGCTCGGGCACGTAGAGCTTGGCCGTCTCGAACTTGCGCAGCAGCCGCTGCATGTTGTCGACGTAGGCGCTGCCCTCCTCCGTGTAGCGCGCGTAGCGGTCGCGGCTCGTGCCGCGCGTGAAGAAGGAGCCGCGCTTCGGGTGCGTGCCCGGGTAGGTGCGGTAGGTGATGCCGTCGTCGTCCACGTCGAGGTAGCGGCCGAAGCGCTTGCCGGCCTCGAGGTCGTCGTGGGTGAGCACCTTGCCGCGGTCGTAGGCGCGCGAATCGTCCCAGGCGAGCGGCTCGCACAGGCGCTCGTTCATGCCGATGTCGAGGTCGGTCATCACGAAAACCGGCGTCTGCAGCCGGTCGGCGAGGTCGAGGGCGTCGGCCGTCAGGTGAAACGCTTCCCTCGCATCCTCCGGAAAGAGCAGCACGTGCTTGGTGTCGCCGTGCGAGGCGTAGGCGCAGGAGAGGATGTCGGCCTGCTGCGTGCGCGTGGGCATGCCCGTCGAGGGGCCGGCGCGCTGCACGTTCACGATGACCGCCGGGATCTCGGCGAAGTAGGCGAGCCCGATGAACTCCGTCATGAGCGACACCCCCGGGCCCGAGGTGGCGGTGAAGGCGCGCGCGCCGTTCCAGGCCGCCCCGATCACCATCCCGATGGAGGCGAGCTCGTCCTCGGTCTGCACGATGGCCACGTTGTTCCTGCCCGTGGCCGGGTCGGTGCGGAACTTCCTGCAGTGGCGCCCGAAGGCCTCGGCCACCGAAGACGAGGGCGTGATCGGGTACCAGGCGCAGACGGTCGCGCCCCCGTAGACGGCTCCCAGGGCGGTCGCGTTGTTGCCCTCGATGAAGATCCTGTCGCCCACCCTGTCGGAGCGCCGCACCGTGATGCCCAGCGGGCATGGCAGGTGCGCCCTCGCGTAGTCGCGCCCCATGTGCAGCGCCCGGATGTTGGGCTCGAGGAGCTTTTCCTTGCCCTTGTACTGCTCGCCGATGAGCTTCTCCACCTCGGCGATGTCGATCTCGAGGAGCGCGGCCAGCGCGCCCACGTAGATGATGTTCTTGAAGAGCTGGCGCTGGCGCGCGTCCGTGTAGGTCGCGTTGCAGATCTCCGTGAGCGGCATGCCCAGCACCGTCACGTCGGCGCGGAACTTGTCGGAAGGCAGGGGCTTCGAGGAGTCGTAGAAGAGGTAGCCGCCGGGCTCGATCTCGACGACGTCCTTCTCCCAGGTCTGCGGGTTCATCGCCACCATGAGGTCGGCCCCGCCGCGGCGGCCGAGCCAGCCCTTCTCGCTCACGCGCACCTCGTACCAGGTGGGCAGGCCCTGGATGTTGGACGGGAAGATGTTGCGCGGGCTCACCGGCACGCCCATGCGCATGATGGACTTGGCGAAGAGCGTGTTGGCCGAGGCCGAGCCCGAGCCGTTCACGTTCGCGAACTTGACGACGAAGTCGTTGACCGCCTGGATCTTCTTCATGGGGATGTCGTTTGTTTGCCGGCTCGTTCCTCGACCACGTCACGCGGCCTTGCGCGCGGGGGCGCCGTCGCGGCACCCCGGCCCGGCGTGGGTGAGCTCGAGGAAGTACTTCTGCATGTCCCAGGCGCCGGTCGGGCAGCGCTCCGCGCACATCCCGCAGTGCAGGCACACGTCCTCGTCCTTGGCCATGATGCGCCCGGTCTTGAGCCCCGCGCCGACGTAGAGGTCCTGCGAGGCGTTGCGCGCCGGGGCGTTGAGCCGCCCCCGGACCTCGGCCTCCTCGCCGTCGGCGGTGAAGGTGATGCAGTCCATGGGGCAGATGTCGACGCAGGCGTCGCACTCGATGCACAGCTTCGGGGCGAACACCGTCTGCACGTCGCAGTTGAGGCAGCGCTGCGCCTCCTTCCAGGCGAGCTCGGGGTCGAAGCCCAGCTCCACTTCCTGGCGGATGTCCTTGAGCGCGATCCTGAGCTCCTTGAGCGGCACGCGGTTCCTCGCGTCGGGCACGATCTGGTTGTCGTAGATCCACTCGTGGATGCCCATCTTCTGCGACACCAGGTTCGTCATCGGAGGCGGGCGCACGGCGACGTTCTCGCCGTGGCAGAAGCGGTCGATCGAGATGGCGGCCTCGTGGCCGTGGGCCACCGCCCAGATGATGTTCTTGGGTCCGAGCGCGGCGTCGCCCCCGAAGAAGACGCGCGGCAGCGTCGACTGCAGGGTCTTCGCGTCGAGCACGGGCATGCCCCACTTGTCGAACTCGACGCCGATGTCGCGCTCGATCCAGGGGAACGCGTTCTCCTGGCCCACGGCCACCAGCACCTCGTCGCATTCGAAATGCTGCTCGGGCTCCCCGGTGGGCACGAGCGAGCGCCGGCCCTTGTCGTCGTAGACCGCCTTCACCCTTTCGAAGGTCATCCCGGTAAGCCGGCCGTTGTCGTGCGCGAAGGACTTCGGCACCAGGTAGTTGAGGATGGGGATGCCCTCGTGGACCGCGTCCTCCTTCTCCCAGGGGCTCGCCTTCATCTCCTCGAAGCCGGAGCGCACGATCACCTTCACGTCCTCGCCGCCCATGCGCCGAGCGGAGCGGCAGCAGTCCATGGCGGTGTTGCCGCCGCCCAGCACGATCACCCGCTTGCCCACCTTCGTGATGTGCCCGAACGAGACCGAGGCCAGCCACTCGATGCCCACGTGGATGTGCTTCGCGGCCTCCTCGCGGCCGGGGATGTCGAGGTCGCGCCCGCGCGGGGCGCCCGAGCCCACGAACACGGCGTCGTAGCCGTGGCCCAGCAGCTCCTTGAGCGACTGGACGCGGTGGTTGGGCCGGAAGTCCACGTCGAGGTCGAGGACGTAGCCAACCTCCTCGTCGATCACGCTCTCGGGGAGACGGAACTTCGGGATCTGGGTGCGGATCATGCCGCCGGCGCGCCGGTCGGCGTCGAAGATCGTGACGTGGTAGCCCAAGGGCGCGAGATCGCGCGCCACGGTGAGGGAGGCGGGGCCGCCGCCCACGCAGGCGACGCGCTTGCCGTTCTTCCTCGTCGCGGGCTTCGGAAGACGGGAGCGGATGTCGTCCTTGTAGTCGGCGGCCACGCGCTTGAGGCGGCAGATGGCGACCGGTTCCGGCTTCTCGCCCTGGTTCTCCTCGACGCGCCCCCGGCGGCACGCGGGTTCGCAGGGCCGGTCGCAGGTCCGTCCCAGGATTCCCGGGAAGACGTTGGACTTCCAGTTGACGAGGTAGGCGTCCGAGTAGCGCCCCTGGGCGATGAGGCGGATGTATTCCGGGACGGGGGTATGGGCCGGGCAGGCCCACTGGCAATCGACGACCTTGTGGAAATAGTCGGGCGATCCGATGTCGGTGGCTTTCAAGCGTTTCTCCTGTGCCGCGCGAAGCGATTCCCCGGCGTGTTCCGTGGCGTTTGGCTTCGCTCCCGGGCCGGTGCGACTCGCATGGGGTTCGCGCAGTTGCGGGAGTATACCGGCGCGCGCGCCGGAGCCGGAGGCCCCGCGGGCGGAAGCGTCAAATGACCTTACGGACGCGAAGGTCTTCGAGCTCCCCGGAGCCCAGTCCCAGCAGGCCGCCGAGAATGTCCGCCGTGTGCTGCCCCAGGAGCGGCGGCGCGGACTCGCTGCGCGCCGGCGTGGCCGAGAAGCGCACGGGATTGGCCACGACCTTCACCTCGCCGGCCGCCGGATGGGCGAGCCTCGCGACCATGCCGCGGTGCAGCACCTGCGGATCCTCGAAGACCTGGGCGAGGTCGTTGATCGGGCCGCAGGGAACCTGGGCCGCCTCCAGCGCCACGAGCCATTCGCCGGCCGGGCGGGTGGCCATGCGCCCGGCGATGATCGACACCAGCTCGTCCCGGTGCGCGACGCGCCCCGGATTGGTCGCGTAGCGCGGGTCGGCCGGCAGCGAATCGAGCCCGGCCACCTCGCAGAAGCGCGCGAACTGGGCGTCGTTGCCGACGGCGACGATGAGGAAGGCGTCGGACGCCTTGAACACCTGGTAGGGAACGATCGCCTGGTGCGCGTTGCCCATTCGGCCGGGCACCCGGCCGGACGCGAGGTAGGCGGCCGAGAGGTTGGCGAGCATCGCCACCTGGGAATCGAGGAGCGCAATGTCGATGTGCTGCCCCGCGCCCGTCCTTTCGCGGTGGAGGAGCGCGGCCACGATGGCGCTCGTCGCGTACATCCCGGTGAAGAGGTCGGCCACGGCGACACCCACCTTCTGGGGACCGCCGCCGGGCAGGTCGTCGCGCTCGCCGGTGACGCTCATCAGCCCGCCCAGCCCCTGGATCATGAAGTCGTAGCCCGGGCGGTCGCGGTACGGGCCGTCCTGGCCGAAGCCCGTTATCGAGCAATAGACCAGTCCATCGTGATCCTTGCGCAGGCTCGCGTAGTCCAGGCCGTAGCGCGCCAGGTCTCCCACCTTGAAGTTCTCGACCACGACGTCGCAGGCCGCCACGAGCCGCCGGGCGATCGCCTGCCCCTCGGCGCAGGCGATGTCGAGCGTCACGGACTTCTTGCCCCGGTTGCA
>JAHCLE010000117.1 GCA_026125445.1 Burkholderiales bacterium | reverse complement strand
CTTCTCCACCGAGAAGAGCACGCCGTTCAGGTAGTAGCGGATGTCCTGCACCGCCATCGCGAACTGCACCAGCCCCAGCGCGTGCTTGAGGGCCTTCTGCGGCAGCTCCAGGGTGCGGGTGGCGTCGCGCGATTCCACCATGCGCGGAAAGTCGGCCGCTGCCAGGGTCTGCAGGTTGAAGCGGCTCTTGCCGGCGCGCACGACCATGCGGTTGTCCTTGGCGTCGAGCGCCACCTCCGCATCCTCGGGAAGCGATCGCAGGATGTCGTAGAGCTTGCGCGCGCCCACCGTCACCGAGCCCTCGGCCCCGTTTCCGTCGAGCGCCGCCTTCGCGGTGATCTGCACCTCGAGGTCGGTCGCGATGAAGTCCACGGTGCCCGCGTGCGCGTGGATGAGCACGTTGGAGAGGATCGGGAGGGTGTGCCTGCGCTCGACGATGCCCGTGACGTGCTGCAGCGGGGCGAGGAGGGCCTGGTTGGTCGCCTTGATCTTGACCATAGGGTTATCTCTAACTAGTTAGCAGTTAATAGGAGGCGGCACGGATTCGGTATAAACGGATTTCACTCTTCGCTTCAGGCACTTGCATGGGTTCGTGGCTGGGGACGGCGTGTCCCGCGCCCGCCCGGAACCTGTGGATAACTTCCACGGCCGGAAAGGGGCGCCGATCCATCCACAGGTTGTTGGGGGTCATGTACCGGCTCATCCGAGAAGGATCTGCTGGAGTTGGGCGTAGTCACGCGAGAACTCCTGGTCGGTGTCGCGCAATTCCTGGATCTTGCGGCAGGCGTGCAGGACGGTCGTGTGGTCGCGGCCGCCGAAGGCCTCGCCGATCTCCGGCAGGCTCTGCTGCGTGAGCTCCTTGGCGAGCGCCATCGCCACCTGCCGCGGCCGGGCCACGGAGCGGAAGCGCTTCTTGGAGTACATGTCGGACACCTTGATCTTGAAGTAGTCCGCCACCGTCTTCTGGATGTTGTCGATCGAGACCTGGCGCGTGAGGACGGCCAGCAGGTCCTTGAGCGCCTCGCGGGCGGTGGCCACCGACACCACGGTGTTGTTGAACCGGGCGTAGGCGAGCACGCGCTTGAGCGCGCCTTCGAGCTCGCGGACGTTGGAGCGGATGTGCTTCGCGATGAAGAAGGCGACGGCCTCGTCGACGTGCACGCCGTCCATCTCGGCCTTCTTGAGCAGGATCGCCACGCGCATCTCGAGTTCGGGCGGCTCGACGGCGACCGTGAGGCCCCAGCCGAAGCGCGAGATGAGGCGGTCCTCGATGCCGGTGAGCTCCTTCGGGAAGCTGTCGCTCGTGATGACGACCTGCTTGTGGGCCTCGAAGAGCGCGTTGAAGGTGTAGAAGAACTCCTCCTGCGAGCGCGACTTGCCGACGAAGAACTGCACGTCGTCGATGAGGAAGAGGTCCAGCGACCGGTAGTAGCGCTTGAGCGAGTCGAAGCTCTTGTGCTGGTAGGCGCGCACCACGTCGGCCACGAACTGCTCGGCGTGGATGTAGCGGACCTTGGCCTTCGGGTTGCGCTTGAGGACCTCGGTGCCGATGGCCTGCAGCAGGTGCGTCTTGCCCAGGCCCGTGCCCCCGTAGATGAAGAGCGGGTTGTAGGCGGTGCCGGGGTTCTCGGCCACCTGGATGGCCGCGGCGCGGGCGATCTGGTTGGCCTTGCCGTTCACGAAATTGGAGAACGTGAACGAGGGATTGAGGCGGTGCTCGTCGCGCGCGGGCTTCTCCTGGGCGACCGGGACGGGCTCCGGCACCACGATCTCGGCGTCGGAGACGTTCTTCTCGTCGAGCACGAGGTCGACCCGCAGGCCGCCGCCGGCCACGCGCTCGGCGCGGGACTCGAGCTTGGCCAGGAGGTTCGCGCGGATCCAGCGCAGCACGTGGTGGTTCGGGGCCAGCACGCGCAGGTGATTGCCGTGGCGCTCCGCGCGCAGGGGCTTGATCCACGTGTCGTACTGCTGCGCCGGCAGGTCCTTCTTCAGCTCGGAAACGAGGGAAAGCCAGAGCGAATCCATGTCGGCGGCGGGCAGCGGGATCGGGAAGATGCGGGCGGCGGGAAGATTCGGAATTCTATCGGGAACGGGGTGGGTTATCCACAGCCCCGTGAAGCCCGCTCCGGCACGGCCCGATGGCGCCCGGATGGTCGATCGGCTATAATCGCGCGCTTTTCGCCTGAAAGGGCGAAGCTTCCCGAAACCCGAGGTTTTTCATGAAACGCACTTTCCAACCATCGACCACGCGCCGCAAGAAGACGCACGGCTTCCGTGTCCGCATGAAGACGGCCTCCGGCCGCGCGGTGATCAACGCCCGCCGCGCCAAGGGCCGCAAGCGCGTCGCCGTCTGACGCGACGCCTGCATGACCCGCGGCGCCCGGAAGGAAGGCCTTTCCCGGCGCCATCGTTTTGCGGGGCGCGGCTCCTTCGCGCCCGCCCTGCGAAGCCCCCGCAAGCTGCGCAGCCCGGTCCTCCTGCTGCACGTGGCCGCCGGGCACCCGGGCGAATCGCGCCTGGGACTGGTCGTGCCCAAGCGCCTGGCGCGCCGCTCCGTCGACCGCAACCGCTTCAAGCGCCTGGCGCGCGAGGCCTTCCGCCGGCACGCCGTGAAGACGGCGGGCCTGGACCTCGTCCTCGCGATCCGGGCGAAGGTCGGCCCGGACGACGAAGCGGCGTGGCTCGCGCAATGGCAGGATCTCTTGGGGCGTGCGGCGGAGGCCCGTTGACATGCGTCGCCTGCTGATCGGCATCATCCGCGCGTACCAGTACCTGTTGTCCCCGTGGTGGGGTTCCCACTGCCGATTCACGCCGACCTGCTCGCACTACGCGGTCGAGGCCCTCGAGCGGCACGGAGCCCTCGCCGGAAGCTGGCTCGCGGCCCGCCGTATCCTGCGCTGCCATCCGTGGAGCGCGGGTGGCTACGATCCCGTTCCTTGACGCTCCCGTTTCCCTGACGACCGTTCCCCGATGGATATCCAGCGACTCATCGCCTTCGTGGTCTTCAGCTTCTCCGCCCTGCTCCTCTGGGACGCATGGCAGAAGCACAACGCGCCGAAGCCGCCCACGCCCGCCCAAGTGGCCGCGGGAGTTCCGGCCGCGCCCTCGGGCACGCCCGCCGTCCCGACGCCAACGCCCTCGGCGCCGCTTTCGGGACAGGGCACCCCGGTAGCCACGCCCGGGGCGCCGGCCTCCGCGATCGTTCCCGCCACGGGCGAGAAGGTCGTCGTGAAGACGGACCTCTTCGAGGTGGAGCTCAACACCGCCGGCGGCGACATCCGGCGCGTGACGCTCTTCAAGGTCTTCTCGGCGCTCGACCGGACCAAGCCCCTCGTGCTCATGGAGCCGGACCCGAAGCACTACTTCGTCACCCAGTCGGGCCTCCTGGGCGAGGGACTGCCGACGCACAAGACGATGTACACGGCGGACTCGACGGCCGTGAGCCTTCCGGACGGCAAGGACCAGGTGGAGGTCCGCCTCACCGCGAAGGATGCGGCGGGCGCGGAGGTCACCAAGAAGCTCACGTTCCACCGCGGCAGCTACGAGATCGTCGTGAGCTACGAGGTGAAGAACGCGGGCGAGAAGCCCATCGTCCCCTACGCCTACTTCCAGTTCCTGCGCGACGGCAGCCCGCCGAGCCAGGAGGCGGCGCAGACGAGCTCCTTCGCGGGCGTGGCCACCTACACGGGCCCCGCGGTCTACACGGAAGAGTCGAAGTTCGTGAAGGTCGACTTCAAGGACATCGAGAAGGGCAAGCAGTCGCACGTGAAGAAGGCGCGCGACGGCTGGATCGGCCTGGTGCAGCACTACTTCGTCTCCGCCTGGCTGCCCAAGGGCAGCGCCGAGCGCGAGTTCTTCACCAACAAGGTCGGCGACAACCTCTACACCGCGGGCGTCATCGTGCCGGTGGGCCAGCTGGCGCCGGGAGCGGCCGCCGCGGTCGCGATGCCGCTCTACATCGGCCCGCAGGAGACGGACAAGCTCGCGAAGATCGCTCCTGGCCTGGAGCTCGTCGTCGACTACGGCTGGCTCTACATCCTCGCCGCGCCGCTCTTCTGGGTGCTCAAGTTCATCCACGGCGTCGTCGGCAACTGGGGCTGGGCGATCATCCTCCTCACCATCCTCATCAAGCTCGTCTTCTACCCCCTCAACCACAAGGCAGGGCGCTCCATGGCCCAGATGAAGGTGCTGGGGCCGAAGATGGAGAAGCTGAAGCAGCTCTACGGCGACGACCGGCAGAAGCTCAACACGGCGATGATGGAGCTCTACCGCACCGAGAAGATCAACCCGCTGGGCGGGTGCCTGCCGATCCTCGTGCAGATCCCGGTCTTCATCGCGCTCTACTGGGTGCTCCTCGCCTCGATCGAGCTGCGGCACGCGCCGTGGCTGGGGTGGATCCAGGACCTGTCCGCGCCCGATCCCTTCTACATCCTGCCCGTGATCTACGCGATCTCGATGTTCGTGCAGACCAAGCTCAACCCGCAGCCGGCCGACCCCGTGCAGGCGAAGGTGATGCTCGCGATGCCCATCGTCTTCAGCGTCTTCTTCCTCTTCTTCCCCTCGGGCCTCGTGCTCTACTGGGTCGTGCAGAACCTGCTCTCGATCGCCCAGCAGTGGCACATCAACAAGTCGCTCGCCGCCGAGGCGGCGGCCAAGGCGAAGGGGAAACGCTAGCGCCGTGGGCGCCCGGCCGGACACGATCGCGGCCATCGCGACCGCACCCGGCCGCGGCGGCATCGGCATCGTCCGCGTTTCGGGAGCCCTCGCCGGCGACGTCGCCCGCGCGGTGACCGGAGGGCTGCCGCCTCCTCGCCGCGCCACCTTCGCGCGCTTCGCCGGTCCCGGCGGCGCGCTCGTCGACGAGGGCATCGCCCTCTACTTTCCCGCGCCCCGTTCCTACACGGGCGAGGACGTGCTCGAGCTGCAGGGCCACGGCGGCCCGGTGGTGCTGCGCGAGATCCTGCGCCGCTGCGTGGAGCTGGGGGCGCGCCTCGCGGAACCGGGCGAGTTCACGCGCCGCGCCTTCCTCAACGACAGGCTCGACCTGGCGCAGGCCGAGGGGGTGGCGGACCTGATCGACGCGGCGAGCGCGGAAGCCGCGCGCGGCGCCGCGCGCTCGCTCGCCGGCGAGTTCTCCGCGCGCATCGAGTCCCTCGTCGCCTCCCTCACCCGCCTTCGCATGCACGTCGAGGCCTGCATCGATTTTCCCGAGGAGGAGATCGATCCCGCGGACCGCGAGTCCCAGCGCGAGGCGCTCGCGGCCATCCGGGCCGACCTCGCCCACCTCCTCGAGGAGGCCGCGCAGGGCGCGGTGCTGCGCGAGGGCCTGACCGTGGTGCTCGCGGGCCGGCCCAACGTCGGCAAGTCGAGCCTGCTCAACCGCCTCGCGGGCGAGGACGTCGCGATCGTGACGCCGGTGGCGGGCACCACGCGCGACTACGTGCGCGCGACGATCCTGCTGGAGGGCGTTCCCATCCACCTCATCGACACGGCGGGCCTTCGTGATGCCGGCGACGAGGTCGAGCGCATCGGGATCGCGCGCACCTGGGAAGCGATCGGGAAGGCGGGGGCGGCGATGCTCGTCACGGATGCCGGGCACGCCGGGAGCGAGGAGGACGCGCGCATCCTCGAGCGCATGCCCCGGGGCTTGCCGCTGGCGCGGGTGACCAACAAGATCGACCTGGCCGGCCTCGCGCCGGGCCGTGAGTTCCACGGCACCGAGGTCCGGCTGCGGCTTTCCGCGAAGACGGGCGAGGGTGTTGCGGCGCTGCGGGCGTGGCTGCTCGAGGTGGCGGGTTGGCGCCCCTCGTCGGAGGGGGTGTTCCTGGCCCGCGAGCGCCACCTGGTCGCGCTGCGGGAAGCCGCCGCGCGCCTCCAGGACGCCGCCGAGGAGAACATCCAAGTCTTTGAATTGTTTGCAGAAGATCTGAGGCTCGCACAGCAGTCCCTGGGCGCCATTACCGGCGAGGTCACGGCGGATGAGCTCCTGGGGCAGATCTTCAGCCGCTTCTGCATCGGGAAGTAGGTGCGCTTCCGGAGAGATCAGGCGCGGTCCAGTGACGTGCTGTAAGTACTTGTCGAAAAAGGATTTATGTTCCTGATGCGGCCGAAGGCGACCGACAGCAGCCGATCCCTCTTGTGTACACATATGAGTACACATGGCGGGTATGATGGGCGAAATTCCTCGTGTGTACACAGAGGCCCGCCCATGCCGCTCACCGACACTGCCATCCGCGCGCTCAAGCCCAAGGCCACCCGCTACTCCAAGTCGGACGATCGCGGGCTCGTGCTCGAGGTGTTCCCGACCGGCGGGATGCTCTGGCACTACCGCTACCGCCTGAACGGCAAGCAGGAGCGCGTGACACTGGGCCGCTACCCGGCGCTGTCGCTCAAGCTCGCGCGTGCCGAGCGCGACAAGCGCGAGACCCTGGTCGCGCAGGGCCAGTCGCCCGCTGTCCAGAAGCGGCTCGCGAAGCAAGGGGCGGCGCCCGCCGCCACGGTGGCTGAGTTCGGCGAGCGCTTCTTCCGCGACGTGGTGGCCAAGGACCGGCGGGATCTCACGATTCCGCGTCGCTACTTCGACAAGTCGATCGTTCCGGCCATCGGCACCAAGGCGGTCCGCGATGTCACCACCGAGGACGTGCGCGCCATCATCTGGAAGAAGAAGGACGAGGGATTCGACGCGGCTGCCGGCAACATTCGCAGCGTCTTGAAGCGGCTCTTCGACTACGCGCAGACCGCCGGGCTCGTTGCCACGAACCCAGTGCTTTCGCTGCCGATGCGGCACGTCCACAAGGCGAAGGCACGCGAGCGTGCGCTGTCCACCGACGAAATCCGCGCGTTCCTGAAGGCGGCGTTCGAGTCCAACATCCGCCGGCAATTCAAGATCGGCCTGCACCTGATCCTGCTGACCATGGTGCGCAAGTCCGAGCTGCTGCTCGCCCGCTGGGAACACGTGGACTTCGAGCAGGCCGAGTGGCACATCCCGGCCGAGCATTCCAAGACGGGCAAGCCGCACATCGTGTTCCTGCCGCGCCAGGCCATCGCCCTGTTCAAGGAATTGCGCTCCTTGGCCGGCGGCAGCGAGCTGGTGATGCCGGGGCGCGGCAGCTTGACCAAGCCCTTCGCGCACAACGCGATCAACACCGCGCTGAAGACCGCGCTTCAGGGGCAGGACATCCCCGCCTTCACGATTCACGACCTGCGGCGCACGGCCTCCACGCTGATGCACGAGAACGGCTGGCCGTCGGACGTGGTGGAGAAGGCGCTGAACCACACGATCGGCGGCGTGCGCGGCGTCTGCAACCGCGCCGAGTACGCGCCGCAGCGGCGCGAGATGCTGCAGTTCTGGGCCGACACCATCGAGCAGCTGATGACCACCGGACAAGTGGTCTTCGGGCGCTTCAAGCAAGTGGCCTGACCGCCGCTCCATCGCCAGTCGCGGAATCGGGCCTTCGCGCACCTTGCTATTGCTGCTGTTCCTGCTGTTGCCGGCCGAGTGCCGTGCCCTTGCGCAGCAGGAACAGCAGCAGTAGCAAGGCCCCCGGCGCCGGAACGATGTCCTTCGCCGTGGATCCGCCTCAGCGGTCCAGCAGCGCCGGATTCACCGCCACGAACCGCCGCCGCGAGCGCGGGCGGTGTGTCGAGCTCGGCGAGCAGCCGGCAGGCTTCGTGCAGGTGCCAGCGAACGATGGCCTCGGCGCCGAGAAGGTGGCCGACGGCGATCGCGCCGGCGGGGCCGTGCTCCAGCACGTGAAAGAGCGCAGCCAGCCGCGCGGCGTTCTCGGCGGCCTTCGCGGCGACGTCGCCCACCGATTGGTGATCGCCACCGGTCCCAAGCCCGCTCTCGACGAGGTCGTGCAAGCGCACCCACGCCGCGTGAGCCGCGGGCCAGAGGTCGGGCACGGTCGGCGTCAGTCCGCCGCGCGCGTCGGTGGTCAGTGGCGTGTCGAGCAGTGCCGTGATCCGCCGGCCGAAGCGCCCGACCGCGGGCATGGCCGCGGGCGCGGGCCGATAGGCGCGGGTGCCCGGCCACGCGATCAGGA
>JAHCLE010000116.1 GCA_026125445.1 Burkholderiales bacterium | reverse complement strand
CGAGAAGCCCAGCTTGATGGCGCCCTCGCACACGGCCGGCGACTGGCCGTGGTCCTGGTGCATGGCCACCGGCGTGTTGGGGTAGGTCTGCACCGCGGCCTCGATGAGGTACTTGAGGAAGGTCTCGCCGGCGTACTTCCGGGCGCCGGCGGAGGCCTGCATGATCACCGGGCTGTCGGTCTCGGCGGCGGCCTCCATGATGGCCTGCACCTGCTCCAGGTTGTTCACGTTGAAGGCGGGTAGTCCGTAGCCGTGCTCGGCCGCGTGGTCCAGCAGTTGCCGCATCGATACGAGTGCCATGTTTCCTCCGGTCTTTGTCAGGGGCCCTGGGGCGGGTCGATGGTGGATGTTGCGGTGTCTCTCAGGCGCGCCGGTGCTCGCCGACGCGCACGATCTTCATGGTGTTGGTGCCGCCGGACTTGCCGATGGGCTCGCCGATGGTGACGACGATCAGGTCGCCTTCCTTCGCCGCGCCGTTCTTCACCAGCACCGACTCGGCCTCGTGCAGCAGCTCCTCGCGGTCGTGGCCGATGTAGCGCACGATCAGCGGGAAGACGCCCCGGAAGAGCGTGGTGCGGTAGCGCGTGGAGGTCTGCGAGGTGAGCGCGTAGATCGGCACGCCGAACTCCAGGCGGCTCATCCACAGCGCCGTCGAGCCGGACTCCGTGAGCGAGGCGATGGCCTTCACCTTGAGGTGGAAGGCGGTGAAGAGCGCGGCCATCGCGATGGACTGGTCCACGCGCTGGAAGACGCGGTCGAGGAACTCCCTGTCCAGCGTCACGGGCTGGGACTTCTCGGCCTCGATGCAGACGCGGGCCATGGCCTCGATGGCCTCCACCGGGTACTGGCCCGAGGCGCTCTCGGCGGAGAGCATGACGGCGTCGGTGCCGTCGAGCACGGCGTTGGCGACGTCGGAGACCTCCGCGCGCGTGGGCACGGGCGAGGAGATCATCGACTCCATCATCTGCGTGGCGGTGATGGTGAGCTTGTTGAGCTCCCGGGCCTGCCGGATCATCCTCTTCTGGAGCGAGGGCACCGCCGCGTCGCCCACCTCCACCGCGAGGTCGCCTCTCGCCACCATGATGCCGTCGCAGGCCACCATGATCTCCTCGAGGGCGGGGATCGCCTCGGCGCGCTCGATCTTGGCGATGAGGAGCGCGTGCCCGCCGCCGGCGCGCAGCAGCTCCCTCGCCATGTACATGTCGGCGCCGCTCTTCGGGAACGACACGGCGAGGTAGTCCACCTTCAGGCGCGCGGCCGTGCGGATGTCCTCGATGTCCTTGGGCGTGAGGGCGGGCGCGGTGAGGCCGCCGCCCTGGCGGTTGATGCCCTTGTTGTTGGAGAGCGTGCCGCCATGGCGGGTGACGGTGTGGATCTCGTGGCCGCGCACGTCCTTCACGTCCAGCACGATCTTGCCGTCGTCCAGGAGCAGCACGTCGCCCGCCTTCACGTCGCGCGGCAGCTCCTTGTAGTCCAGGCCCACGCGCGAGCCGTCGCCCAGCTCGCAGGCGGCGTCGAGGATGAAGGGGTCGCCGGGCTTGAGCGGGATCTTGCCCTCCCTGAACTTGCCGACGCGGATCTTGGGGCCCTGCAGGTCGGCCATGATGCCCACGGTGCGCCCGACCTTGCGGCAGGTCTCGCGCACGAGCTCCGCGCGGGCCTCGTGGTCGGCCGTCGTGCCGTGCGAGAAGTTCAGGCGCACGACGTCCACCCCGGCGCGCATCATGCGCTCGAGGACGGCGGGATCGCTCGAGGCTGGGCCGAGCGTGGCCACGATCTTGGTGCTTCGCATTTCCCGGGGCTCCCCCCTTGTTGTCGGTCGAACGCGCCGCTTCCCCGCGGCGCCGCCGGGCTAGCCTGCCGCCCGCGATTCCAGCACTTCCACGGCCGGGAGCACCTTGCCCTCGAGGAATTCGAGGAACGCGCCGCCGCCCGTCGAAATGTAGCCGATCCTGTCGGTGACGCCGTACTTCGCGATGGCCGCGAGCGTGTCGCCGCCGCCGGCGATGGAGAAGGCGGGCGAGGCGGCGATCGCCTCGGCCACGGCCTTCGTGCCGGCGCCGAACTGGTCGAACTCGAAGACGCCCACCGGGCCGTTCCAGACGATGGTGCCGGCGGACTTGAGGATCTCTGCGTAGCGCTTCGCCGTCTGCGGGCCGATGTCGAAGATCATGTCGTCGTCGTCGACGGACTTCGCGTCCTTGGTCGTGGCGGCGGCATCCGCCGCGAAGGCCTTTCCACAGACGGCGTCGACGGGAACGGGCACCGCCGCGCCGCGCGCCTGCATCATCACGGCGATCTCCTTGGCCTCCGGCGCGAGGTCCGGCTCGCACAGCGACTTGCCGATGGGCAGTCCCGCCGCCAGCATGAAGGTGTTGGCGATGCCGCCGCCCACGATGAGCTGGTCGACCCGGGCCGACAGGCTCTTCAGGATCGTGAGCTTGGTGGAGACCTTGGAGCCGGCCACGATGGCCACCAGCGGGCGCCTGGGGCTCGCGAGCGCGCGGCCCAGGGCGTCGAGCTCGGCGGCCAGCAGCGGCCCGGCGCACGCGACCTTGGCAAACCTGGCGATGCCGTGCGTCGTGGCTTCCGCCCGGTGCGCGGTGCCGAAGGCGTCGTTGGCGTACACGTCGCACAGCGCCGCCATCCTGCGCGCGAGCGCCTCGTCGTTCTTCTTCTCGCCCTTGTTGAAGCGGCAGTTCTCGAGGAGCACGACCTGCCCCGGCTTCACGTCGACGCCGTCGACCCAGTCGCGCGCGAGCGGCACGTCGCGTCCGAGGAGCTCCGCCAGGCGCCGGGCCACGGGCTCGAGCGAGTCGGCCTCGGAGAACTCGCCCTCCTTCGGGCGGCCGAGGTGCGAGGTGACCATCACCGCCGCGCCCTTGTCGAGCGCCATGCGGATTCCGGGGACGGAGGCGCGGATGCGCGTGTCGTCCGTGACGGTGCCGTCGTCGGCCTGCGGGACGTTCAGGTCGGCGCGGATGAAGACGCGCTTGCCCTTCAGGTCGAGGTCGGCGAGCTTGAGGACTTTCATGGTCGTTCTTCCGTCGGGTGGTTTCAGGTGTCGGGCGTGGCGAGCTTCAGGCCCGCGATGCCCGCGACGATGAGCGCGATGCAGGCGAGCCGCAGGGCGTCGCGCGACTCGCCGAAGAGGATCATCCCGGCCACCGCGGTGCCGACGGCGCCGATGCCCGTCCACACTGCGTAGCCCGTGCCGAGCGGGATCGTCCGCAGCGCCACCGCCAGCAGCCAGACGCTGACCACCATCCCG
This sequence comes from Burkholderiales bacterium, assembly GCA_026125445.1. GTDB lineage: Bacteria > Pseudomonadota > Gammaproteobacteria > Burkholderiales > Usitatibacteraceae > FEB-7. The sequence goes on along the minus strand of JAHCLE010000116.1, from coordinate 4,921 downwards.
GCCACCGTGAGGGCGGTCGGCACGGGGCGCGTGAAGCCGTCGGTGTACTTGAGCCCCACCGCCCACCACACCTCGGCCAGCCCCGCGAGCAGCAGGACCCCCCAGGCGAAGGCGGGCGAGGAGGCCACGGCCTACTTCGCCGCCATCAGGGCGACGGTGGTGTCGAGCATGCGGTTCGAGAAGCCCCACTCGTTGTCGTACCACGAGGAGACCTTCACGAGGCGGCCGGAGACCTTGGTGAGCGTCGCGTCGAAGGTGCTGGAGGCCGGGTCGTGGTTGAAGTCGATGGAGACCAGCGGGCCCTTGTTGTAGTTGAGGATGCCCTTGAGCGCGGGGCTCTCCGAGGCTTCCTTCATGATCGCGTTCACCTCGTCCACGGTGGTGTCGCGCGCGGCGATGAAGGAGAGGTCCACGAGCGAGACGTTGATCGTGGGCACGCGCACGGCGTAGCCGTCGAGCTTGCCGTTGAGCTCCGGCAGCACCAGGCCCACGGCGGCCGCGGCCCCCGTCTTGGTGGGAATCATGGACATCGTGGCGGAGCGGGCGCGGCGCAGGTCCTCGTGGTAGACGTCGGTGAGCACCTGGTCGTTCGTGTAGGCGTGCACCGTGGTCATGAGGCCGTTCACCAGGCCGATCCTGTCGTGCAGGGGCTTCACCAGCGGCGCCAGGCAGTTGGTGGTGCAGGAGGCGTTGGAGATCACCGTGTGAGAGGCCTTCAGCACGCCCTGGTTCACGCCGTAGACGACGGTCGCGTCCACGTCCTTGCCGCCGGGGGCGGAGATGATCACCTTCTTGGCGCCGCCCTTCAGGTGCGCGCCGGCCTTCTCCTTGGAGGTGAAGAAGCCCGTGCACTCGTGCACCACGTCGACTCCCATCTCGCCCCAGGGCAGCTGCGACGGGTCGCGGTTCGCGAGCACGCGGATGCGGTCGCCGTTCACCACCATGTGGTCGCCGTCCACCACGACGGTGCCGGGGAACTTGCCGTGCGCCGTGTCGTAGCGCGTGAGGTGGGCGTTGGTCTCGGGGCTGCCGAGGTCGTTCACCGCGACGATCTGGATGTCGTGCTTCTTGCCGCCCTCGTAGTGGGCGCGGAGGATGTTTCGGCCGATGCGGCCGTAGCCGTTGATGGCGACGCGGATGGTCATTTTGGGGGCTCCGAGGCGGGAAAGTGCGGAAAGACGTCCATTTTAAGCCAAAGGGCATACCCCCCTTTGACCCAGGTCTAGGGTCGGGCCGGGGGGCGGGGGTGCGGTGTCCTCCCTAGAGGACGGACTTCACGGCCGCGACGACGTGGTCGGCGTCGACGCCGAAGTGCTTGTAGACGGCGCCGGCCGGGGCGGACTCGCCGAAGCTGTCCACGCCGATGCAGGCGCCCTCCAGTCCCACGTACTTGCGCCAGAAGTCGGTGACGCCCGCCTCCACGGAGACGCGCGGCAGCCCCTTGGGCAGCACGGAGGCCTTCCAGGCGGCGTCCTGGCGGTCGAAGGCGCTGGTGCAGGGCATGGAGACCACGCGCACGGGCACGCCGGCCTCGGCGAGCGTCTTCTGGGCGGCGAGCGCGAGCGAGACCTCGGAGCCGGTGGCGATGATGGCCGCCTTCGGCGCGCCCTGGGCCTCGGAGAGGACGTAGCCGCCGCGCGAGATGGCGGCGACCTGCTCGGCGGAGCGCTTCACGAAGGGCACGTTCTGGCGCGAGAGCGCGAAGGCCGTCGGCCCGTTGCGCCGCTCGATTCCCTCGGCCCAGGCCACGGCCGTTTCCACCGTGTCGCAGGGGCGCCAGAGGTCGAGGTTGGGGATGAGGCGAAGGCTCGAGACGTGCTCGACCGCCTGGTGCGTGGGCCCGTCCTCGCCCAGGCCGATGGAGTCGTGGGTGAAGACGAGGAGGTTGCGCACCTTCATGAGGGCGGCCATGCGCACGGCGTTGCGCGCGTAGTCGCTGAAGACGAGGAAGGTGCCGGAGTAGGGGATGAAGCCGCCGTGCAGCGCGATGCCGTTGCCGATGGCGACCATGCCGAACTCGCGCACGCCGAAGTGCAGGTAGTTGCCCGCCTGCGTCGCCGAGACGCTCTTCGAGCCCGACCAGTTGGTGAGGTTGGACCAGGTGAGGTCGGCCGAGCCCCCGAGGAAGCCGGGAAGGTGCGGTGCGATCGCCTCGATCGCGTTCTGGGAGGCCTTGCGCGTTGCGATGGTCTCGCCCTTGTCGACCACCTTGGCGACGGTCGCATCCACGACCTCGCCCCAGTTGGGAGGCAGGTCGCCCGCCATGCGGCGGCGGAATTCCTTCGCGAGGTCCGGGTGCGCCTTGGCGTAGGCCTCGAAGCGCGCGTTCCAGTCGCGCTCTAGCTCGGCGCCGCGCGGGCGCTGGTCCCAGGCCTCGTAGATGGCCGCGGGAATCTCGAACGGGGGGTGCTGCCAGCCGATCGCGTCGCGGGTGGCGAGCACCTCGGCCTCGCCCAGGGCCGCGCCGTGCACGCCGTCGGTGCCGGCCTTGTTGGGCGAGCCCTTGCCGATGACGGTCTTGCAGCAGATGAGCGTGGGCTTCGACTGGTCGGCGCGCGCCTCCGCGATGGCCGCCTCGATCGCCTTCGGGTCGTGGCCGTCGACGTTCGGGATCACATGCCAGCCGTAGGCGGCGAAGCGCATCGGCGTGTTGTCGGTGAACCAGCCCTGCACCTTGCCGTCGATGGAAATGCCGTTGTCGTCGTAGAGGGCGATGAGCTTGCCGAGCTCGAGCGTCCCGGCGAGCGAGCAGGCCTCGTGCGAGATGCCCTCCATGAGGCAGCCGTCGCCCAGGAAGACGTAGGTCTGGTGGTCGACGATGGTGTGCCCGGGGCGGTTGAACTCGGCGGCCAGCAGCTTCTCCGCGAGCGCCATGCCCACGGCGTTGGCCAGGCCCTGGCCCAGCGGCCCGGTGGTGGTCTCCACCCCCGGCGTCATGCCGTACTCGGGGTGCCCGGGCGTCTTCGAGTGCATCTGGCGGAAGGCCTTGAGGTCGTCCATCGACACCGCGTAGCCCGTGAGGTGCAGCAGCGCGTACTGCAGCATCGAGCCGTGCCCGTTGGAGAGCACGAAGCGGTCGCGGTCGGCCCAGGCGGGGTTGGCGGGGTTGTGGCGCAGGAACCGGCGCCACAGCACCTCGGCGATCTCGGCCATGCCCATGGGCATGCCCGGGTGGCCGGAGTTGGCCTTCTGGACGGCGTCCATCGCGAGGGCGCGAATGGCGTTGGCGAGGTCTTGCGGGCGGGCGTTGGTCTTGGCCATGCGGGTGGGGGCGAGGGCGGACTGCATTGGGGGGCCTCTATTTTATCGGATGCGGGGGCGGGGGCCTTCTAGCGGGAGGCCGCCTGCTTCTTCCTCTCCATCAGTCGCCAGATCATCGGCGTGAGGATGGTCTGCATGGCGAGGTCCATCTTGCCGCCGGGCACCACGATGGTGTTGGCCCGCGACATGAAGGAGTCGTGCAGCATGGACAGGAGGTACGGGAAGTCGATGCCGCGCGGGTTGGCGAAGCGGATGACGAGCAGGCTCTCGTCGGGCGTCGGGATCAGGCGCGCGATGAAGGGGTTGGAGGTGTCCACCGTGGGCACGCGCTGGAAGTTGATGTGCGTGCGCGAGAACTGCGGAGTGATGTAGTTGATGTAGTCCGGCATGCGGCGAAGGATCGTGTCGGTCACGGCCTCCGTCGAGTAGCCGCGCATCGAGCGGTCGCGGTGCAGCTTCTGGATCCATTCGAGGTTGATCACCGGCACGACGCCGATGAGCAGGTCCGGGTGCTTCGACACGTCCACGCCATCGGCCGCCACCGCGCCGTGCAGGCCCTCGTAGAAGAGCAGGTCGGTGTCCGCGGGCAGGTCCTCCCACGCCGTGAAGGTGCCCGGCGGCTGCTTGTAGGGGGCGGCCTCGCCCTCGTCGTGCAGGTACTTGCGGCGCTTGCCGCGACCGGTCTCGCCGTACTCGCGGAAGAGCGCCTCGAGTTCCGGGAAGAGGTTCGACTCCGGTCCGAAGTGGCTGAAGTGGCGGTTGCCCGCGGCCAGCGCCTCGGCCATCTTCGCCTTCATCTCGGCGCGGTCGTAGCGGTGGAAGCTGTCGCCCTCGATGTAGGCCGCGTTCACGTTCTCGCGCCGGAAGATCTGCTCGAAAGTGCGCATGACCGAGGTGGTCCCGGCCCCGGAAGAGCCGGTGATGGCGATGATGGGGTGCTTGGCGGACATGCTCGTTTCCTCTTTTTCAGGCCTTCGTGAACAGCGAGCGCTCTCCGAAGAGCGGCGGTGCCGACGGGGGCGTGACGCCCGCGTCGTGGTCGCGGTGGTAGGCCTCGATTCGCGCCACCTCGTCGCGGGAGCCCAGGATGACCGGCACGCGCTGGTGCAGCGACGTGGGCTCGACCTCGAGGATGCGCCCGCGGCCCGTGGAGGCGGCACCCCCCGCCTGCTCGACGATCATCGCCATCGGGTTCGCCTCGTACATGAGGCGCAGCCGGCCCGGCTTGGACGGGTCCTTGGTGTCGCGCGGGTACATGAAGAGCCCGCCGCGCACGAGGATGCGGTGCACCTCGGCCACCATGGAGGCGATCCAGCGCATGTTGAAGTCGGCGCCGCGCGGGCCGGCCTTGCCCTGCACGCACTCGGCGACGTAGCGGCGCACGGGCGGCTCCCAGAAGCGCTCGTTGGAGGCGTTGATCGCGAACTCGCGCGTGGCGGCCGGGATCGTCATGTCCGGGTGGGTGAGGATGAACTCTCCCATGTTGCGGTCGAGCGTGAAGCCGTGCGTGCCGCGGCCCAGCGTGAGGACCAGCATCGTCGTGGGGCCGTAGATCGCGTAGCCGGCGGCCACCTGGCTCGTGCCCGGCTGCAGGAAGTCCCTGGCGCGCGGCTGCGTGACGCCGTCGGGGCAGCGCAGCACCGAGAAGATGCTGCCCACC
>JAHCLE010000115.1 GCA_026125445.1 Burkholderiales bacterium | reverse complement strand
AGGAAGAGCGTCTGCACGATGGCCACGAAATAGCGCGCCACGATCACGTGCGTGATCGCCTGCACCACGGGCGGCATGCTGCCGATGTCGAAGATGAATCCCGAGAGCAGGAAGGCGGGCAGGAAGGTGGCGATGATGGCCACCTGCCCGGCCACGAACTGGCTGCGCGCCAGCGTCGAGATGGTGAGCCCCATGCCGAGCGCGGCCAGCAGGAAGAGGCTCGAGCAGGCCCACAGCACCCAGAACGAGCCGCGAAGCGGCACCTCGAAGAGCCACACGGCCATCCCCACGGTGATGAACATGCCCCCGGTGCCCAGCACGAAATAGGCGCCGAGCTTGCCCAGCAGCACCTCCGTCATGCTCGCGGGCGTGACCAGCAGCGCCTCCATCGTGCCGCGCTCCCACTCGCGCGCCATCACCAGCGCCGTCAGCAGCGCCCCGATGAGCGTCATGATGATGGCCACGAGCCCCGGCACGAGGTAGTTGCGGCTGCGCAGCTCGCCGTTGAACCACACCCTCGGCTGCTGCTCGACGGGAACGCGCATCTCCTGGCCCAGGCGCGCCGCGCGAGAGGCGAGCCAGTTGCCCCAGGCGCCCTCCACGTAGCCCAGGACGAGGCGCGCGGTGTTGGCGTCCACGCCGCTCACCACGACCTGGATGGGCGCGCCTTCGGAGCCGCGAAGCCGCCGCGGGAAATCCGCCGGCAGGCGCACGATGCCGTTCACCTTCCCCTCGCGAAGCGCCTGCTCCGCCTCGGCCATGGAGGCGGCGTCGCGAGGCGCGAAGTAGTGCGTGCCCCGGAGCGAGGCGAGGAAGTCGGCGCCGTCGCGCGAGGGCGCGTCCTCCACCAGCGCGATCGGGACGTGGTCCGCGTCGAGCGACACGCCGTAGCCGAAGAGCGTGAGCAGGAAGATCGGCATCACGAATGCGATGGCGATGCTGCTCGGGTCGCGCACGATCTGCAGGAACTCCTTGCGCAGGAGCCCCGCGAGCCGCATCCCGGAGCCGCCGCGCTCGCGGGTCATGCCGTCTCCACCGTGCGCTCGACGAGCGCGATGAAGGCGTCCTCGAGGCTGGGCTCGGGATTGGCCGCGGTGCGGGCGGCGGCCTTGATGGCCGAGGGCTCGCCGGTGGAGAGGATGCGGCCGGCGGCCATGATCGCGAGCCGGTCGCAGTACTCGGCCTCCTCCATGAAGTGCGTGGTGACGAGCACGGTGACGCCCTCGCGGGCGAGCGCGTTGATGCGCTTCCAGAACTCGCGCCTCGCCAGCGGATCGACGCCGGAGGTCGGCTCGTCGAGGAAGAGGATCCCGGGGCGGTGCATGAGCGCGCAGGCCATGGCCAGGCGCTGCTTGTAGCCGAGCGGGAGGTCCGCGGCGAGCTGGCCGGCGAAGTCGGCCAGCTCGAACTCCTCGATCGCCCAGGCCAGGCGCCCGGCACGCGCCGCGCCGGCGAGTCCATAGGCCGCCGCGAAGAACTCCAGGTTCTGCGCGACGCTCAAGTTCCCGTACAGGGAGAACTTCTGCGACATGTAGCCGATGCGCGCCCGGGCTTCGGAAGCCGCGTGGCGCAGGTCGTGCCCGGCCACCTCGAGGTGTCCGCTGCTTGCGGGCAGCAGCCCGCACAGCATGCGGAAGGTGGTGGTCTTGCCGGCGCCGTTGGCGCCCAGCAGCCCGAAGATCTCGCCGCGCCGCACCTCGAGGTCCACGCCGTCCACGGCCCGGAACTCGCCGAACCGCCGCCGCAGCCCGCTCACCCGGATGACGATGTCGTCGTCGGCCGCGCCGGGCGGCGCGCCCGCGCCGTCCATGCGGACGAGGTGCGGCGCGCCATGCGGCTGCCCGCGCAGCAGGTCGATGAAGCCGTCCTCGAAGCGCGGCGGCGTCTCGCGCGCCACGAGGCCCGGCAGGGCGGCGACCTCGGGCGGAAGTCCCGTTGTGGCGGCCACGAGGCGCACGTGCTCGCCCTGCACGAGCGCGTCGACGATGCCGGGGCGGCCGTCGAGCTCGGCGTGCAGGTCGCGGTGGCGGACGCCGGGGCGGGAGACGGCCCAGGTCCGCCCGGCCATGCGCGCGCTCACGGCCGAGGGCGGGCCCTGCTCGAGGATTCGCCCCTCGTGGATCATCACCACCTCGGCGCAGCGCTCGGCCTCGTCGAGGTAGGCGGTGGAGAGCAGCACGCTCATGCCCTCGGCGCGCACGAGCCGGTCCACGATGGCCCACAGCTCGCGGCGCGACACCGGGTCCACGCCCACCGTCGGCTCGTCCAGCAGCAGCAGGCGCGGCGCGCGCAGCAGCGTGCAGGCGAGCCCCAGCTTCTGCTTCATGCCGCCCGACAGGCGCCCGGCCAGGCGCTTCGTGAACGGCGCGAGGCCCGTCATGTGCATGAGCTCCGCGTAGCGCGGGGCACGCGCGTCTCGCGGCACGCCCTGCAGGTCCGCGTAGAGGTCGAGGTTCTCGGCCACGGAGAGATCCTCGTACAGCCCGAAGCGCTGCGGCATGTAGCCCAGCGAGGCCTGCACGCGCAGCGACTCGCGCGTCGCGTCCAGGCCCAGGGCCGCGATGCGCCCGCCGTCGGGCAGCAGCAGTCCCGCGGCCAGGCGCATGAAGGTCGTCTTGCCGGCGCCGTCCGGGCCGATGAGGCCGGTCACGATGCCGGGCCGCACGCGCAGGCTCACGCCGTCGAGCGCCACGACGCGGCGCCCGCCCGCGGTGAAGGCCTTGGCGAGCCCCTCGGCCTCGAGGACGGCGTCGGCGGCCATCACTTCGCGCCGGGGCAGGGCTTCGCGGTCGAGGCGGGCTGGTCGAGGGCGATCGTCACGGTGACCGGCATGCCCTGGCGCAGGTCCGCCGAACCGCCGCACGCGAACACGCGCGCCTGGTAGACGAGGCTCGTGCGCAGCTCCGTGGTCTCCACCGTCTTGGGCGTGAACTCGGCCGTGGGCGAGACGTAGCCCACCCAGGCGGCCTGCCTGCGGTCCGGGTGGCTGTCGGTGGTGATGGTCGCCTTCGCGCCCATGGGCACGCGGCCGAGCGCGGTCTCGGGAAGGTAGACGCGGGCCCAGGCGGCGTCCGCGAGCGCGATCGTGAACACCGTCTTCTGCGGCGTGGCCATGTCGCCCGGCTCGAGGATGCGCTTCTCGACGACGCCGTCGGCGCTCGCCCTGAGCTCGCCTTCGGCGATGTCGTGCCGGAGGGCGGCGACCGCGGCCTCCTGCGCGGCGAGGGCCGCCTCGGCCGCGGCGACGTCCTCCTTGCGTGGTCCCAGTTCCGCGAGGCGCAACGCCTCTTCCGCCGCCTTGAGCCTTTCGCGCGCGGCGTCGAGCGCGTTCTTCGCGCTGTCGGCCTGCTGCTGCGGCACGAACTTGCGCTCGACGAGGTCGAGCTGGCGGCGATGGACCTGGGCCGCGTCCTCCACCGCCACGCGCGCCGCGTCGCGCTGCGCGGCCGCCTGCCGGATCTCCTCGGGGCGGGAGCCGGCCTTGAGCTTGGCGACCTGGCTGCGCTGGCTCGCCGACAGAGCCTCGGCCTGCGCGAGCTGGAGCTCGAGCCGCGTCGTGTCGAGCCTCGCCAGCACCTGGTCCTTCGCCACGCGCTCGCCCTCGCGCACCCGCAGCTCCGCGATGCGGCCGCTCGCATTGAAGGCGAGCTCCACGTGGCGGATGTCCATGTTGCCGTGCAGGACGAGGTCGCCCCGGTGGGCGGTGCCGCCGTCCTTGAACCACCACGCGCCGGCGGCCAGGGCCGCGATGGCGACGGGCAGGACGATGAGTCTCTTGTTCACGTGCGTTTCCTCGCTTTCTGCGGGGCCGCGAGGCCGTGTAGGAGGAGGTCCAGCTGCGCTTCCAGGTGGCGCCGCAGGTCCAGGGGCCCGGGCTCGAAGGGCTGGAAGCTGTGCTTCCAGATGATGGCGAAGAGCAGCGGCGCGATCACGATGCGCCACGCGTATTCGGTGTCGACCTTGCGGAACTCGCCGCTCGCCGCGCCGCGCTCGAGCGCCGCGACCACCATGGCCCGGCCGCGCCGGATCACCTCGTCGTGGTAGAAGCGCGCGATCTCGGGAAAGTTGCCGGACTCGGCCATCACGAGCTTGGGGATGCCGGATAACGACGAGCTCGCCACGCGCTCCACGAAGGCCGTGAGCAGCGCCGAGAGCTCCTCGCGCGCGCCGATCCGGCGCCGACCCTGCGCCTGCGCGACCTCGTCGAAGCGCTCGACGAGCGCGTGGCGCACGACCGCCTTGAAGAGCTCGAGCTTGTTGTCGTAGTAGAGGTAGAGGGTCGCCTTGGCCACACCCGCGCGCTGCGCGACCTCCTCCAGGCGCGTGGCGGCGTAGCCCTTCTCGACGAAGAGCGCCAGGGCCGCGTCCAGCAGCTCCTGCGGACGCGCGTCCGGGCGGCGCTGCCAGCGGGGCGAGGGCAGGCGGGCTCCCATGGGGCCGGCTCCTAAATGACCAGTGGGTCATTTATAGCCCTTTTGGCGCCGCTTGGCAATTTCCGGGCTCCCGCGAGGCGGGCCGGCGGGCCGATCTGCGAGAATCCCGCGATGCCCCGCATCTTTCCCTTCCGCATCCCCGTCGCCGCCGGCGACATCGACGCCAACGAGCACGTGAACAACCTCGCCTACCTGCGCTGGATGCAGGAGGCGGCGTGGGCCCACTCCACCGCGCAGGGATGGACGCGCGAGCGTTACCGCGAGCTCGGGTCCGGCTGGTTCGTGCGCTCGCACTTCATCGAGTACCTTCGGCCCGCGCACCCGGGCGACGTGCTCCTGCTGCACACCTGGGTGGGGGAGATGAAGGCGGGCTCCTGCGTGCGGCGCTTCCTCTTCCTGCGCGAGGGGGCCGAACAGCCCGTCGCCACGGCGCGCACGCGCTGGGCCTTCGTCGATCTCGCGAGCGGGCGGCCGGTGCGCATTCCTTCCGAGGTGTCCTCCGCCTTCCCGATCGTGCCGGACGGCGATCCGGAACTCGCGAAGCTCCTGAAGGAAAGGAGGGCAGGGAAGGGCGCGAACTAGCGCCAGTCGCCCACCAGCACGAACGGCGCCCAGAATAGGGGCGCGCCATCCTCGCGCCGGCCCAGCGCCTCCACCTGGGCTGTGCGCAGCGCCTGCGCCGCGCCCATCGTCTGGCGGTGGCGGTAGAAGGATCGCATGAGGCGGGAGGTGGACTCGTCGGCCACGGGCCACAGCGACACCAGCAGCGAGCGCGCGCCCGCCACGAGGAACGCGCGCTTGAAGCCCCAGAACTCGTCGCCGCCCGAAACCTTTCCGAGCCCGCTGGAGCACGCCGACAGCGTCACGAGCCGAGCGGAACGCAGGTCCATGTCGTGGATCTCGCGCGCCTCGACATCGCCGGCGGCGAGCTTGAGCGCCGAGTAGAGAGGGTCGACCTCGTCGACCGTGGCGTGCGCGGCCACGTGCACGAGACCCGCGCCGGCAGCGGAAGACCGGAAGCGGCGCGCGGAGGCCTCGCCCCGCACGAAGGCTTTGCCGCCCGCGAGCGACGCGATGGCCTTCACCTCCTCCTCGGCCGCCGGAAGGTCGAGCTGCGGGTCGGCAAGGTCGGGATTGCCCAGGGCGAGCAACCCCGGCGCGGAAGCGGGTGGCGCGGACAGGGAATCGGCGACCGCCGAGAGCGATAGCGCGTAGGCGACCGGATTGGTGCCGACGAGCGGGCCGTGCGCGCCCGCAAGCGCGTGGAGAGGCGCAAGGTGCAGCACCTTGTGGGGGACGAATACCACCGTCTCGCCCTCCCGCAGGCCGAGAGGCGCCACGAGCTGCGCGTGCAGCCGCTTCGCCCCCTCGTCGTCGGTGGCGGCGAAACGCGTGATGGACTCGCGCCAGTCCCGGATGGCGGCATCCAGGTCTCGCGACTTGACCGCCAGGGACTGCATCGCCACCCCTGCACGGCGCACGGTCCACGCCAGCGTGCGCTCGGGAAGCACGTGGTAGGCCACGAGCACCGTGCCCTCGGGAAGCGACGCGGCGACGTCCGCCGGACGGCGCGCCGTCTCAGCGGTCTTCCGGCCGCGCGCGCCGCGCGTTCGTTCGCGGATCTGGTCCAGAGCCGCGCGCGCCCGGCCACGCTCCGACGCCTCCAGGGCGCGCGAAGGATCGCCCGCGTCGGCATGCGCGGCCACCGCGGCGTCGAAGATGTCCTGGACGTCGGCGAAGAATCCCGACTTGAACTCCACGGTGCGGAACCTCCCGCGCAGGCCCTCCGCCAGGACGAGCGCCTCGTCGAGAGTGCGCAGCGCGGCTTCCTTCTCGCCTGCGGCCAGCAGCGCCCGCGCGAGGCCGTACGTGGCCCACATCTCGCCATAGCGGTCCTTCGCCTCGCCCGCCGACCGGATCGCGCGTTCGAACTGGACCCTGGCGTCCACGGCGCGGCCCTCGGCGAGCGCTGCATCGCCCAGTCCGCGGCGCGCGACCGCCGCGACGGCGGGGTCGGACGCGCCCGCCTCCTTTGCGAGGATCTCCCTCGCCTTCGCGGGCTCGCCGCGTTTCAGGTGCGCGGCGGCGATCGCCAGGCGGATATCCGTCTTCTGGTTGGAGAAGAAGCCCGCCGCCCCCAAGGCGGCCTCGTAGTGTCGCAGCGCCTCGTCGGTCCGGTTGCGGCGCAGGGCCGCGTCGCCGAGCACCTTGTTGGCGGGCGCAATCAGCTCGTTGTCGACGTCCACGCGGGTGTTCGAGAGGCCGCGGGAGGCATCGACCGTCTTCTTCGCCCACTCCTCGGCCTTGTCGAGCTCGCCCGCGAAGCCGTAGGCGTAGGCGAGGTCGCGCATCGCGAAGGCGAGCGCCACCGCGTTGTTGTCGCGCTCCCCCAGGTAGAGGGCCTTCGAGGCCTGGCGGATGGCGCGGCGGAACTCGCCGTTGTCCGAGAGCCGCTGCGAGTCGGCGCAGTAGCCCTGCCAGTCCTTCTGGGTGCGGTCGGCGTCGTAGAGCAGCCGGCCGCGCGAGGCGATCGCGGTCGCGGTCTCCGCGTCGCGCGCTCGCTGCTCGGCGAGGAGGGCGGCGATGGGACCGGCGGGCGCGGCGGACTGGCCGGACACGGCCGCTGGCATGCACAGGGCGAACAACGCGATGGCGAACGGGCGCACGCAAGCTCCTGCAATCGGGATCGAGGATCGCGGGCCGCGAAGGCGCCGCAGGCCGCGCACCTTCACCTCGCGCCCCGCCTTGGCCGCTCCGCGGCAATATTACCCGCGATCATGCGAGGGCAGCTACCCAGAGAGGGATCGTGGCCATGGAGGCGAGCGTTCCGACCGTGATCTGCGTGGCCACCGACGGGCCGTCGCCGCCCATGCGCACCGCGAGGATGTAGGCGCTCGATGCCGTGGGCAGGGCGGCGAAGAGGACCAGGACGCCCGCCTCGATGCCCGAGAGCCCCAGCAGGCGCACGCACGCCCAGGCGGCGAGCGGCGTGGCGAAGAGCTTCACGCCGAGCCACCACGCGTGCGCCGCGGGGCTCGCGCGCCCGTGCTCGATGCGAAGCGCAGCGCCTACCGCGAGCAGCCCCGCGGGCAGCGCGCTGGAACCCAGGAGGTTGAGCGTCTGGTCCAGGAAGCCGGGCATGGGCAGCCGCGCGAGGTTCCAGGCGAATCCCGCGAGCGTCGAGACCACCAGCGGGTTCCTCGCCAGCTCGAGCCAGAAGTTCGTCTTCGCGTGGGCCGCGAGCATTCCCACGGCGCCGAAGTTGGCGAGCGGGATCATCGCCCCGAAGAGGAGCGCGGCGATGGCCACGCCCGGCGCGCCGTACGCGCTGCCCGCCACCGCGAGCCCGATGTAGGTGTTGAAGCGGAAGGCGCACTGGAAGCAGGAGGCCGCCACCACGGGCTCCACGCGGAAGAGGCGTCCCGCGAGCCCCCCCAGCGCCATGCCGAGGACCATGATTGCCCAGCCGCACGCGATGATCCGCCCCAGGCTCGCGAAATCCAGCGCCGACACCGCGATGGACCGGAACAGCAGCGCCGGGAAGAGCACGAAGTAGACGAGCTTCTCGAGCCCCTCCCAGAACCCGCGCCCGTAGTCGAAGCCGCGCGCGAGGGCGAGCCCCACCAGGATCAGGACGAAGTTGGGCAGGATGAGGAGCGCGGTCTGCATGGCCCTAGAGGCTCTCGCCCTTGCCGAAGGTGTTGTGGTAGACGTGCGCGGCCGTGTTCACGAGCGAGACGCGCAGCTCCACGGGGCGGTCGCGGAAGGTGAGCGCCACGCGGCGGATCTCCAGCAGCGGGCTGCCCGCGGCCACCCCCAGCAGCGACGCGGGCGCGCCCGCGGCGAGCACCGCCCGCAGCCGCTCGTCG